>JAFSXR010000065.1 GCA_017443985.1 Synergistaceae bacterium | reverse complement strand
GCCCGAACGTCCGCGCCTCGATGCTCCGAAGCCTGTCCCAAGAACGGCCATGATCACGCACGCCCAAGGAAGTGCGAGCTTCAAGTGAAACATTACCCACAATCTTGAAAGATCCGCACCGAGATCGCCGGCCTGCTTTATGTAAGTCCAAAGTTCGTGCGCACTCATATCTACGGGCCGCCTCGTACTTCTCTGCAACTGTTCGGGCGACAATCTCAAGGCCAGTTTCTGACGCTCAAACCTCAAAAGCAAAATTATTTCGCCTTCTTTAGTTACGTTGTACATTCTTCCGTCCTCAATCCACCATTGATTATCGAGCCACATTCCGCGCCTTGCGTTTAATGTCGTCGAGAGCCTGCCCTCGTCATCAAATTCGTGCATCATTATTCCGCTCATTAAGCCCTTGCCCGTGTCGAGTTCGTCAACGTATAAAACTCTCCTTAATCTTCCGCCCTCTTCATCGCGCAAAAAAACTTTTTCCTGCAGTGCCGAAGCCTGATTTTTCATTATTTCATATCTCATCAGTCTGTCGGCAGCCACCGAGCCGAGCGGGACAATGGTCTCATTAAATCCAAGACCGATAAGAGAAATTAAAACCGAAGTCAAAATTACCGGCCTTAAAATTCTCGTGAATGGAATGCCGAGCGACTTCAGCGCGATTAATTCACTGCCGGCGTTGAGCGTTGACATTCCCAAAAGTCCCGCAAGCAGCGACGACATCGGAATAGTCATCACGACAACTTCGGGAAGCCTGTAAAAAAATAACCGCGTTACAACTCCGAAGGCCACGCCCTGTTCAATTATTAACTTTGCGGCTTGAAATAATAAATCTCCGGCAACGAAGATAAGCACAAAAATTAATATCCCGAATAAAAAAGGCGAAGCGCATGAGTTTAATATTAATTTATTAAGTAAACTGCGTCTCATATAAAAACTCCTAATTCGACAAGGCGTTTGCTGAATATTTCCGCGTCATTGCGTGCGTCAGTCTGTCAACAAGTTCCTGCGCTGTCGGAAGATTATTGCTTCCCTCAAAACATTCATTGACCGTCAAAACAGTAACGTGCAAAAATTCTTCAAACGTTGGGCACAAAGCATTGACTATCGCTGTGAGACGCTCGGCGACATTTTCCATCATCTGATACGGACATTCAGACAGCACAGTCAAAATTTGAAACTCTCCTGTCTGAATTACAGTGTCGCTCTGGCGAACGTCTTTAATTACGCGGGCGCAGTAAGCTCGAAACGGCCTGATGTATTTTTCCATGTCGTCATCGGGCAGTAATTGAGGGAATATGACCCTGATCATTATCGCGCTGACGGGGTGGTTATAGCGTCCGGCTCTGTAGAGCTCGTCAGAAATTCTCGTAAGCCCGTAACGGTATGAGTGAAGCTGTGTATCAGGGTCAATAAATTGCACCGGCTGACTGCTGCTGCCCGGATTTTCAGAATTTTCATCGCTTGTCGGGAGTGCTTTAGGCGTGAGCTCAAAGTAAAAACGTTTTCCGTTATCCATGCCTATGCGTTTAACGTCCCAGATTTTTTCGTTAATCTCCGCAGTCTTTGAGACGGGGCTGAACCATTCGCTGATATTTTTTCCGAGCGTGTCAATTCTCTCGACCTGCAAAACTTTCAGCATATCTTCGCTTGCGTTTAATATTGCGCCGGTGTCGTCAGTTATCACGAAATTCAAAGGAATTTGCTTAACATCGTTTTCAACTTCAACCGGAACTATTTTATTTCTTTCTTCTTCGGCCTGATTGTAAACGACAACAAGGGCCGCCGCTCCGCAGACAGCGAATAGAACTCCGAGCCATTGAAACATTCTTGCGCCGTAAACGATTGACATCGGGCACAATATAATTCCCTGCGCCACAGCCTGAAGAGGCACGAGCCCAACACCAAAGCCGTTGCTTATAAAAAGTCCGTAGAGCACGCTCAAAATTATGAAGAGCAGCCACACAAGCCCCCATATAGCTAAATCAACTTCGCCGACGATACTGCCCTCCCCCATTGCGCGTGCGAGCATTATTGTCGGTATCGCAATGACGGGAGGAAAAGTAATCCACTTCAAAAAATTATTCTGACCCATTGTGAAAAATCTACCTGTACTGTAATTCTTCGCCGCTGGGATAGCTCAAAGTGTAGTCTACGATAATCGGCACAGTTGCTCCGGCCGGGACAGTAATTTCCCAAGTGAGTCTGTTTTCTCTGTCGCGTTCTTTCTCTTTCGGCTCGATGCGTTTTATATCAAGTTTAATTTTTTCGTCCGTCGGGATCGGCAGTCTGTCCTTAACGGTTATAACTCTTTCATCTGAAGTTCCGTTTGTGATTTCGAGTTTGTAGCCGCTGTTGAAAACTCCGCTGAACCACGAAACGCCTTTTTTCTCGACAAGAGCTTCTTTTTTGACTGTGATAGCGTCAGCATAGCCGAAGGGAATTTCTTTCTGGCTTTCTCCGTATTCGCCGAGAGTAATTTTTCCTGCGGTTGCTCCGTCGACTCTGAGATCGGCTTCGCCCGGAATTAATTTATCGTTGTCCTTGTCCATGCTCGCAATTATCCAAGCATTCTCTCTCTGTTCGGGAATGAGCAAAATTAACACATCGCCCTTTAATTTTATGTCAGTCATGTAGACTTCGAGGGCTCTTTCTGTTCCGTCGCCGGTCAGGGTCCCGGTCGCTTCAACAGCTCTGTCCGCGAGTGTCTCTTTAACCGCAGGGGCAGGCGCGTTTACCTCTTCATCAAATTCCATAGCCGCAGTATCTTCTTCCATCATGGGCATGGCCATTCGCGCTGACTCGTACATTTTATTATTGCGCGAAAATTTTGCCGCGCCGACAGTGGCTATAGTTTCTTCTTTAGGTTTTATTCCGACCCTCAAAGGATTTATGACGGGCTTTGTGATTCTTTCGTCGGGAGTCTTTGTGTGAAGTGTTACGTCGCCTTTATAGTCTAGCCCGGTTTTCTGTGAAGCTCTCACAAATAAATCAGCCTCTATTTTGCCGCTTGAAGAGTCTAAGTCAAGAATATATTTCGGATACCATGAGGCCGCCGGTGTGAACGCCGAGAAGTCCGCATAATTCATCGTCTTGCCCGTAATTAATATATAGCTTGTGTCGCCGCTTGGCCTGCGCGCATTTAATTCAGCCGATAAAGTTTTTTGTTTTGCCTGCTTTTTAGTTATCTCGGCTTTCAGAGCGGCAAGTTCATTTTCTGTTGCGAGCCTCAAAACCTGAGAGTCTTTAATGTAATTTAATAACGCTTCGGGATTTGATTTTTCCGGCTCAAAATCTTTAAGCATTTCGAGAGTTTGTTCAAGCGCGGATTTTTTTGCGTTAAGTCTGCTGATTTCTTTTTCAAGTTCGTCAAGTTCCGACTTCAGAGCCGCGAGCTGTGAAGGAATCCAGCGTTCCCGTTTGAACTCTTCTATGCGGATATCTCCTTCAATATCTTCAGGATTTATCAAGCGGATTGAATCAGCATTAAAGGAACCGGGAAGGACTGCCTTAAAATTTTTTTCATTGTCGTATGGCTCAACCCTGAACGAAAATTTTGCTCCGCTAGGGTAAAAATCAATAGCTGTGATTGAATTTGTATAATCTTCCGGGACTTCCGCAGCAAATGATAATTTTGCGCAAAGAAGAACCGCAGCGAAAGACATCGCTAGAAAATAAGGTGCTCTCATTGAAAATATATCTCCTCTCTAAAAAATATAATAATTATATACTTAGAGGCTAAAAAAATTAGGGAACGCCGCCCTTATAAGCCGATATATTTCACTCGGCTGCGGCCTCCAGTAAAATTTCCTGATACATTGGGATAAAAATTTCTCTCTGCCAGTCCGGAGTATTATTTTTTTCAAAGCAAAATTCGAGCATCTCAAGCGGTTTAATTTCTTCAAGATTTTTAGAAATATTTTCGCTGATGTTTTCTCCGGCTTTCCTGCTCTCGTCTCTTATGCTCAAGACTTCAATCAATGGAAAATCTTTTAGGAAATTATCAATTTTTTCCTGCAAGTCTCCGATTGCTTCGCTGCCAGTATATGTAATATCGAGCCATATTGACTCGCGTTGAAAGGCGTATCTTGCGAGTTCGGCAAAAATTTTATCCATGTCGCCCTCAATTCTTTCAAGCCTCTGGAAAGTCGGCACGGAAATTTCTTTCAAGCCCGTTAATTTTTCTCCGTCAAGTTCGACAACATAGACGGCTTTTTTCTGCCCTGCCTCCCCAAAACCCATCGAAAGGGGCGAACCGCTGTAGCGTATATTTTCACGCGATATTTTCTGCGGTGAATGTAAATGGCCAAGCGCGGTGTACGTCAAAAAATCCGGGAATAAATCGCTCCCGACCTCGACGGCAGTCCCCACATAAAGAGAGCGCACTCCGTCCCCCTCCGTAACTTTTCCGCCCCGTGCAAATAAATGCCCCATGCCTATAACAGGAATTTTTGAAGCTCCGCGAATTTCAGAGGCATGAGCAAAAACTTTTTCATAATGATTTTTTATTCCCGTTAGTAAAGAATTTTCGAGGCTGTCAACGTCATCGCACGCCTTCAAAGTTCTCACGTCCCTGTCGCGCAGATACGGAACGGCGCAGACAATTAACTCCGGCTGTCCGTCATCGTCATAAAGCGTTTTAACTTCGTCCTCAGGATTTTCGCAGGCACTGCCGGTTACATGAATCTTGAAAAGTTTTAATAAATCTTTCGGCGCGTCGATAAAAGCCGGCGAGTCATGATTGCCGGAAATAATAACGATGTGGCGGCAGTTCGTCCTTGCGATCTTTCCCAAGAATGAATAATAAAGATCTTGAGCTCTTGCCGAAGGTGTTGTGTTGTCAAAAATATCTCCGGCAACAAGAAGCGCGTCAATATTTTCTGATTTTATTATTTCTTCAAGCCATGCAAAAAATTTTTTGAACTCGTCATAACGTTCATGATTTTTTAATCTTCGGCCTATGTGCCAGTCGGAAGTATGCAAAATTTTTTTTATCATGATTTTTTTCACTGTCCCCGTAAAAAATTTTTATGTTAAAATATTTTTACCCAAGATTATAAATTACAGAAAAGAAATTTTTGCAACTACTTTTACACCTACAGAAAGCCTTAAAATTTTTAAGCCCCGCAAATTTTTACAGAGACGATTCAAAAAATAAAATCAAAAATTTTTTCGCGGCTTATAAATTTTTGAGAGTGTGTTATATTTTTCTTCGATGATAAAAATTTTAACATGCAGGAGAAAAAAAATTGGAGTGGCAAATTTCACAGTTGTTAATAATTTGTCCGTTGACGTTTCTCGGCGGACTCGTTGATGCTATAGGAGGCGGAGGCGGTTTGATTTCGCTCCCTGCTTACATGATCGCCGGCTTCCCCGTTCACTACGCCATAGGCACGAATAAAATCAGCTCGGCTATGGGAACTTCGATAACCTTCACAAAATTTTTACTCGACGGCTATATGCCCCTGAAGCTTTCAGCGTGCGGAATAATTTTTGCTTTAATCGGCTCGTCGCTCGGAGCAAAGATGGCTTTGTTGATCAGCGAGCATATTTTCAAAATTTTAATGCTCTTCATTGTCCCTGTTACCGCGCTTTATGTTTTTAAGAGCCAAAATTTATTGAAAGAAGAAAAAAATTCGCAGGCTATCACAAAAAGAACTTATGTAATCTGCGTATTAATTGCTTTTTTCTTGGGACTCTATGACGGATTTTACGGTCCCGGCGCAGGAACTTTCATGCTGCTGCTCTTGGCCGGGGCGGCTAAGTTGAGCGTACAGAAAGCTAACGGCGTGGCAAAGGCTATAAATTTCGCAACGAATGTCGCGGCCTTAGCTGTGTATTTAATGAACGGCAAAGTTATTTTAATTGCCGGAGCAACGGCAGGAATTTTCTGCATCGCCGGAAATTATATCGGCGCAAGATTTTTTGAAAAGGGAGGCGCAAAAGCTGTCCGGCCTGTTATACTTGTCGTGTTAGCTTTATTTTTTGTTCGCGTAATTTATGATTTATTAATTTAATCGAAAGGACTTGATTTTATGTTAAAGCGTAAATTTATTTTTGCGCTGGCGTTTGTTTTAACACTTGTGCTTGCTTCGATGTCATTCGCCCACCCGGGAAAACTCGACGCTAACGGCGGACACGTTGACAAAGAGACAGGCGAATATCATTACCATAAAGGCCCGAATGCTCTTCAGAGTCTCGAAATCAGGCGCAATACCGTTTATAAAGCAAAGATTGAGCGCGTTGTTGACGGAGACACGGCGATAATTTCTTTTATTTTTGATGACGGCAGCAAATATCTCAAAGAGCGCGTGAGATTTATCGGAGTGAATACCCCAGAGACAGTTCACCCGAATAAGCCCGTCGAATATTACGGAAAAGAAGCGAGTAACTTCACGAAAAAAGAACTCACGGATCAAACCGTATGGCTCCAGACCGACGTTGAAGTTAAAGACCGCTACGGAAGAATGTTAGCTTACGTGTGGCTCAAGGAACCAACTAGAGAAGAACTCGACAGCGAGGAAGCAATACGCGCATATATGTTCAACGCAAAATTATTGCTTGACGGTTACGCGCAGTTAATGACTGTTCAGCCGAACTCAAGATATTCAAATTTATTCGTGCATTTCCAGAGAGAAGCGCGCCAGGAAAGCAGAGGACTCTGGAGCGAAGAGAAGTGAGGAGTTAGGAGTTAGGAATTAAAAAGCGAGCAGGAACGAGGAAAGAACTCCTACCTGAAAAGATGCCGTTAGATTCAAAAAAAAATAAAAGTATCTTAACGCAGACAGCTTTAATCATTGCTGTATTATTCTGTGCCGCTGTGGCAACAAACGGGCTTGCAATTTATGACAGCGGCTCAGATTTTTATATGTCGGGTCTGATTGACAACAAGCGCAGATTAACTCACTACGTTGAAGGAATGATGAGCAGCTTCGCTTCGATTGAATGGCTCCTCAAATATTGGCAGACTAATTACGAATTAATTGACATCTCAAGAAATTTTCAGGACCTGCGGAAATATAATCAAGTCCCTTACGAATTTTTAATCAACAGAAAAAAAATCACTTCTCAGGAAATTGAAGAAAATCTTTTGCCCGACCAGCAATTATTATTTGCTGAATACTGCTATCGGGAATTGATGTCGGACTTTGACGAAATTAAAACCATGCTTCAGCCGTTTATTTTATATTGCGTCAGACCGCTTGAAACTGAAATTAATTCAGCGTTCGTTTTTTTCAACGCCGTCGATAAAAAAAATCACGACGAAATTATAAAAGAACAGCTCGGCACAATATGGTCGCTCGATATGTCAAAGCACCCTGTAATAAAAGACATGTACGAGTCAGGCCGGGAGTCCGACGAATTTGAACACGTAAAGCTAAAAAATCAGGAAATTTTATACGGCTACATGCCTTTAATCATAAACGGAAAAATTTTATGCCACATAACGGCGGCTTTTTTATGGGACGATGTAAAAAACGCGATCTATGACAGTTTAATTTCAGTCGAAATAAGAAACGCGCTTTTGCTCGTGGCGGCAGGGGCCGTCTTAACAATTCTGCTTTATATGCTGATGCTCCGGCCTCTTGAAAAAGTTCAGAGCAGTGTCAGAGAATTTACGAGGCGCAAGGACAGCAACTCTATAGTCATAGAACTTGAGACAATAAAATCACGCAACGAGATCGGGCGGCTTGCTGATGATGTTTCATTACTGGCCGTAACTCTCGAACAATATAACGAAGAGGCTGCGCGGCTTTCGGCTGACAACGCAAGAATTAACACAGAGCTTTCACTAGCCGCGACAATACAGGAAGGAATTTTGCCGAAAAATTTTCCGAACGTCGATGAATTTTCGCTATATGCTTCAATGCGTCCGGCCAAAGAGGTCGGCGGAGATTTTTACGACTTTTTCATGATTGATGACGATCACATCGCACTGGTTATCGGCGACGTATCGGGCAAGGGAATTTCTGCGGCTCTGTTCATGATGACGGCAAAGACGACTCTAAAAGACTGCGCCTTGTCTTCAGGTAATGATATTAGTGAAATAATCCGTGAAGTTAATGATAAATTATACGAAGGCAACGAAGCAATGTTATTCGTTACATTATGGTTTGGAGTTCTGACGATTTCGACGGGCGAAATAAATTACGTCAACGCAGGCCACGAATACCCGGCATTAAAACGCACTGGCGGAGAGTTCAAAATCATAGACGACATTCACGCCCGGCCGCTTGCGATATTAAAAAATATTATATTCTCGTCAGGAAAATTACATCTTAACAAAGGCGACACGCTTTTTCTTTACACTGACGGAGTAGTTGATGCTCATAATGAAGATGACGAACATTTTGGCGAAGATGGACTAGTCGAAGCTCTTAATAAAAATCCTAGCGGAACACCGCAGGAACTTGAAGGCACCGTGCTAAAAAGCCTTAATGATTTTACCGGCAGCGTTCCACAATTTGACGACGTTACAATGCTCTGTGTGAGCTACCGCCGCGAAGTTAGCTTCTCGAATACTACGCTGGGCACAACGTCCCGGACAGTGCCGCCGAAGTGAAAAATTTCTCTCACGCTTGAGCTTGATACGTACGAATATTTTGGATCAGTAACTATAAAAAAAGTTTCTATTTCTGGAGCCAGCTGCCTGTTCATTAAAGCCATTTGAAATTCATATTCAAAATCAGACATCGCACGAAGGCCGCGAATTATCACGCCGGCTTCTTTCTGCTTGACATAGTCAACTAAAAGCCCGTTGAAGCTGTCAATTTTTATATTGCTGACGTGTTTTAACGACTCCCGCGCCATTTCGCAGCGTTCCTCTACGCTGAAGGACGCATTTTTTCTTTCATTAATGAGCACGCTGACGATGACTTCGTCAAAAATTGCCGCAGCTCTCTCTGCTATATAAATATGTCCGTTTGTTATCGGGTCAAAAGAACCGGGATATACTGCCCTGACTTTCATTGAAAATTTTTCTCCTCACTTAGACTTAGACTTAGATAAAACAAAAATTTTTGGCTCGAATACAATTTTTCCGTAAATTATAACGGTCTGAAGCAGCGAAAGAAGCTCGGCCATCGGCAACGCCCATATAAGCCCGTAAGCTCCCATAAAATAATTCATGATGAAAAGCAGCGGAACATACAGAACGCACTGCCGGCAAACGCTTAAAATAAATGAGGCCCTCGCCGCTCCCATTGCCTGCAAAGCATTTATAAAAATAAAGAATACCGCGAACAATACGCTGCTCGTTAATTTCATTCTTAAAAATTTTACGGCATAACCGAACGCTTCCAGCTCTGTTAAAAATACCCTGACTATTCCGTTTGTAAATATATAACACATTCCGACCATGAAGAGACTAACGGAAATTGTAAACTTTAACGCAAATTTCAACATGCCTTTGTATCTGTCCCAGTCCTTTGCGCCGACACAGAAGCCGAGCAGCGGCTGAACTCCCTGTCCGCAGCCCATCGCAATTAAAACGGCTATCTGTTCAATCCTCATTGAAACGCCGGCCGCCGCGACCGCCATATCACCGTAAGCCGACATTAAAGAGTTCATTATCATCTGTGATATGCTCATCAGGCACGGGTCAAGGGCCGCAGGAATGCCTATGGCAAAAATGCTCAGGGCAATTCCGTTTTTAATATTAAAATTTTTAATGTGAATGTTCAGCGATGATTGTCCAGCTAAAAAATATCCGATGTAATAGCCTGCTCCTGCGACAGTTCCTAAAACAGTAGCTATTGCCGCTCCTTTTATTCCCATGCCGAAATATAAAATCATTATAGGGTCAAGGATTATATTAACAACGTTCCCGATTATTTGCCCGTTCATCGCTTGGGCCGCGTGGTTTTCAGCTCTTAAAATCCCTGAGCAGGCCATGCTGAACAACACGAACGGAGCCGAAGCCATCACTATTGAAAGATAAGTATAAGCCGGAATAAAAGTATTTATGCTCGCGCCTATCGCAATTAAAATTTTCCCGATAAAAAGCATAAATACAAACGTCATTAAAACGCCTGCCGCAATTCCCGCCCATATACAGAACGAGGCTAAACTGTCAGCGTGTTTTTTATTTCCTGCCCCGAGTGCGCGTGAGATGCAGGACATTCCTCCGGCCATGAAAATAATTCCCATTGTTATTAACATCATAAAGACCGGGCCTGCAAGCGACACCGCAGCAATTTGAAACGGGTCATTAGTCTGCGATATAAAAAACGTGTCGGCCAGGTTATAAATTAAAATCATTAACTCGACTATGATAGCCGGAATTATATTTGAAATTACTTGTCTATGTATTGATTTTGATGTTGACTGCAAAATAAATAATCGTCCTTTCAAGTTTTTTAAGCAAGGGCGAATATAGCAGGATAAAAATTTTATGTCAATTTAATAAAAGTTAAGCATGTTTCGCCGTAATCGCGCCGTGAAATTGTTTCAAAATTATTTTTTTCGCTCATAGTCTCGCGGCTTGAATGTTCGATTACGAATACGCAGCCGTCAGCAAAAAGTTTTTCAAAGTTAGGGAGTTTCAAAATTTCGTCGCACCAGCCGGAATTATACGGGGGGTCGGAAAAAATTATATTAAATTTCATTTCGCGCTTGACCAGCCACGACACGGCCCGGCGAATTTCGAGCGATAATATAACGGCATTGTCAGGCGCAATTTTTTTTATTGCTTCGGCCCGTTGTTTGACGCTCTCGACAAAAACGCATGACTCCGCGCCGTGTTTCAAAGCCTCAAGTCCCACGCGCCCAGTGCCTGAAAATAAATCAAGAAAATTTGCGCCGTTAATATCGCCTAAAATATTAAATAACGCCTGCAAAACTTTTCCTGAAGTCGGCCTGACATCTTTCATAAATCCTGCCTCCTACCTCCTAACTCCTACCTGTACAAAGCCTTTGCGCTGCGTCAGTCAAAGCCGAACGCACCGCCGGAGTTAAGAACGCCCCTGAAGTTTTATCGAGGCGGATTAAAAATCCCTCATCACGCGGCGAGATATTTATATAAAATTTCTGCTCAAATTCGTCATCGCTTGTTAAAGTATCAAGCAAAAATTTTTCTCCGTCAGTGAAATTATTTCCGAATTTCCAAAATGCTTTTTTGCTCTCGTCCTTGCCCGAAATATTTTTTAGTGCTTCAACGTCATTTTTATTAATTTTATTTTTAATCTTTATGTGCATTTCTTGGGATACTCTCCGCTCAACCGTAAAAGATTTTAATTTTCTGAATGTCAATCTAAAAATATTTTTGCCTTGCTCCAGCCATTTACGCTCATATTTTGTGGTAATCTCACGCGCTGGATTAATTTCAAAATTTTCTGCTTTCAATGCCTCATGAAGGCCAAGAACGCGCCACACTTCACGGGAATAATTTTCATCATCTGATACCATTTCAAAAATCCCATTGATTTTTAATACAGCCGCCAGTCCGTCCGAAAAATCTCTTGCTGTAACACGTCTGTGAGCATTGCCGTTGCCCGGCCACGGACACGGGAACTGCATAAAAATTTTTTCGAGCGTCTCATCTTCAAATAATTCTCGCAGCATATATCTTGCGTCAGTGTTGATAATTTTTAAGTTATCTAAGCCGGCAGCTCGCCTTGAGCATCGCAAAACGCATGACTGTGAAATTTCAATTCCGTATAAAAAAATTTCGGGATTAGCCTTTGCGTATTGAACAGTAAATTCTCCGTTACCGAAGCCTATTTCAAGCTGCGTTCGGAATTTTACGGGAAGAGGCAGACCGCTGTCAGGGAAAATTATTATTCCATATTGCGGCCTTGCCTGCGTCGTGGCGGTTAAAAAGTCCATGTGAAGTCGGGCAGTCCTTCCTCAAGCAAAATATTTTTAACGTCGGCCATAATTTTTTTAAGAGCCTCTTGAGTTTTTCCCTCGCAGCGAACGACCATGACCGGCTGAGTATTTGAAGCTCGTATCAACCCCCAGCCGTCGGGATATAAAATTCTTACGCCGTCAATGACGCTGCATTCATGTTTAGCTTGGACTTTATTTTTAATTCTCTCGGCTATTTGAAATTTCACGTCATCAGCACAAGGTATTCTGATCTCGTCAGTCGAGTTATAAATGGGAACGCCGCGCATTAAACGCGATAAAGGCTCACGAAATTTTGACATTATACGCAAAAGCCTCCCTGCGGCATAAAAAGCGTCATCGTGTCCGAAAAATTCATCGGCAAAGAACATATGCCCGGAGTATTCGCCCGCAAACAACGCGCCGATCTCGCGCATTTTGGCTTTAATCAGAGAATGTCCCGACTTCCAGTAAAGAACTTTACCGCCAAATTTTTCAGCCAGCTCCGGCAAGACAAGGCTGCATTTCGGCTCTACAATGACATCTGCGCCCCTGTGGGCTGCTAAAATTTCTTTCCAGTACAGCGTCATTAACCTGTCTCCGAAAATTACCTCGCCGGTATCGTCAACTACTCCGATCCTGTCAGCGTCTCCATCGAACGCAAAACCGACATCAGCTCTTTCAGATTTAACGCGCTCGATTAAAAATTTAAGATTTTCACGTTTCTGAGGGTCCGGGTGGTGAGTAGGGAAATGTCCGTCAGGCTCATCGAATAATGAAATACACTCACAGCCTAAAGCCTCAAAATATTTTTTAGCTGTAGGGCCGGCCGCGCCGTTTCCGCTATCACACACGATCTTAAATTTTTTTGTGAACGGCAGGGAAAATTTTGATACGAGCATTTTTATATAACTCTCGTTTATGTCGGCGTGAGTTAATTTGCCCTGACCTTCTTCAAAATTTCCTGACTCTGCAATTAATCTTATGTTCTGAACGTCATCGCCCCACAGTGTGCCGTGCTCAAAGCATAATTTTAAGCCGTTCATGTCCGGCGGATTGTGCGAGCCTGTTACCATTACGCCGCCGTTGAGATTAAATTTAATCAGGCTCCAATAAAGCATGGGCGTTGTTACAAGTCCCACGTCAATAACGTCAAGCCCCGTCGCTAAAATTCCTTCAATTACGGCGTCTTTGATTCGCGGCGTTGATAATCTTGCGTCGCCTCCGACAGCAACGGCTCCGGAAACTTCAGCGCGCCTGAGCCACGTAGCGTAAGCCCTGCCGATTAATTTTATTGTCTCGTCAGTTAATTCTTTGTCAGCGTTGCCGCGTATGTCGTATTCTCTAAAAATATTCTTTGGTATCGTCATAAAACCCCTCCTAAAAATTCTTTATCATATACTCGGTTATACTCGCGCAGAGTTTTGCGGTTTGCGTTTCAAATTTGTGAAAATCAACAGTCTCTGTCTTGTCAGCCTTATCTGCAACAGCACGAATAATCACAAAAGGAATTTTATTTAGATAACATGCTTGGGCTATTGCTCCGCTCTCCATTTCACAGCAATCTCCGCCGAATGACGAAATAATTTTGTTTTTCTGTTCCTTTGTTGCAATGAATTGATCCCCCGTGCAGATACGTCCTTTTATAACCTGAATGCCGGGTGCTACTTTTTTAGCGGCGTTCACGGCCTGCTCTCTTAATTTTTCATCGGTGTTAAAAGCTACAAGCCCCGTATAAGGAATCTCGCCTTTCTCAAAATTTATGGGCGTTACATCATAATCATGTTGGACAGCGTCAACAGCCACAACAATATCGCCAATGTTAAGAGCATTATTCAGCGAACCTGCTACACCCGTATTGATAACGTGAGTAACATTGAAAATATCAGCCAGTATTTGCACGCATATTCCGGCGTTTACTTTTCCCATTCCGCATCTCACAATGACGACATCGACGTTTCCCAGCTTCCCTTCGCAAAATTCCATTTCTGCTCTTGTGATTTTTCTTGATATTTCAGCAGCATTTTTTAGCGTTTCAACCTCAACGTCCATCGCTCCTATTATGCCGAGTTTGATTGAACTTTCGGCGCAGGCACTAATCGGAACAAAAATTATTGCAAGTAAGAATAAAACAAAAAATTTTTTCACAAAATATCCCTCCAAAGTAATTATTGAAAGCCGTAAAATTTTTTCCTCGTTCTTTATGATTTTTTTATAAGACTGACAGAATTATACATGAAAGGGGAAAAAGTTAGGAATTAAGAGACAAATCTTTACCGCCAGTCCTAGAAACCGTTACTGTGGTATTATAAAATACATATAATAGGCATTCAAGAAGTAAAACGAGAGGATCTTTTAGAATGGAAAAACTGATGATTTATTTAGATAATGGGACATATGACGGAGCAGTCATAATGGAAAGTGTTGCGTCAAATATCAAAGCGGTGCACGTAAAAAAAGAGGACGTGAAAAATTTTTCAAATGAATTAAAAAAACAAGGCATTTATTTTCTGCTTATAGGCGATGATGAAGTTTACGTTGGAGAAGCAGGCATTGATAGCATTGAAAATAGAATCATGAGGCCTCATTCAGATAAAATTGATTCAATGTGGCATTCTGTTTTAGCATTTTCGTGGAAAAACACAATAAGCGAAAATGAATTACTTTTTCTTGAAAACGCGCTTTGTGAGTATGCTGATGCGAATTTTTCAAAATGCTGGACGAAAAATCCGTCTAAAGAGAATTGCAATGCCAAATACCGCAGAGAACATTATCACCTTAACTTCATTCAGCTTCAAGCATGCAATTATTACCTTGATGACATGATGTGGTATATCTCTATTTTTAATAAAAACAGGGGAAAAAAATCGCCCCAAAAAACCGTGCAAAGCATCATTGAAGAGTTTCATTGCAAAAATGTAAAAAGAGGTGCATATGGTAAAGCAAAAATCCGCATTCACACTGGCAATGAAGATACAAGAGAAACGATACTGGAACCAGAGTCTGTTGTATCTGAAGAAGTCTCTCCTAAATTTCCTGCTTCTCAAAGGGTTATCGGTAGGCGCAAAGAACTCGAAGAGAAGGGAATACTTGTCGATCGCGTTTTACTGGAAGAAGTTTCGTTCCCTTCGCAAAGTTTTGCAGCAGAGTTTTTAATCGGAACTTCAGCTAACGGGAATGACTGCTGGCTTTCAGAAAAAGAAGAAGTGAAACTCAGAGATTTATTAATTTAAGACATGAATAATAACATACGAAATTTTTGCATAATTGCTCACATAGATCACGGAAAATCTACGCTTGCTGATAGACTTTTAGAAGCTACGGGAACAATAGCAAGCCGCGACATGAAAGCGCAGATTTTAGACAGCCTGACCCTTGAACGCGAGCGCGGAATAACAATAAAACTTGTCCCGGTTCGCATGGATTACACAGCGCAGGACGGAAATAAATATATCCTGAATTTAATCGACACCCCCGGACACGTTGATTTCGCTTATGAAGTTTCGCGTTCGCTCGCCGCGTGTGAGGGGGCGTTGTTAGTTGTTGACGCTTCGCAGGGAGTTGAGGCTCAAACCGTCGCTAATGCTTATCAGGCTATCGAACAGGGGCTCGAAATTTTACCCGTAATTAATAAAATCGATTTGCCCTCAGCAAGGCCCGACAACGCTAAACAGGAAATTTCCGACGTAGTTGGGCTTGACGCTTCCGACGCTGTACTGACAAGCGCGAAAACGGGCGAAGGCGTTAATGAAATTTTAGAAAAAATAGTTAAAGAAATTCCTGCTCCAAGCGGCAATGAAAATTTACCGTTGCAGGCGTTAATTTTTGACTCAGTTTACGATAATTATCGCGGAGTAATTTGCTACGTCCGTGTTGTGAACGGAAGCATAAAGACAGGGCAGAATATTTTATTCATGGCTAACGGGATAAATTATCCTGTTAATGAGGTCGGAGTTTTTAAGCCCGGTTTCACTCCCGTTAAAGAATTAAAAGCCGGCGAAGTCGGTTACATCACTGCGAGCATAAAAACTTTGGCAGAAGCTCAGGTCGGCGACACAATCACTGACGCTGACAACCCTGCGGACGCGCCGCTGTCGGGTTATAAAAAAGTTAAGAGTGTTGTTTTCTGCGGTTTCTATCCCGTTGAGAGGGATAACTATCCGCAATTAAGAGACGCTCTGGAAAAATTATGCCTCAATGACAGCGCAGTAACTTACGAGCCTGAAAGTTCGGAAGCGTTGGGCTTCGGTTTCAGATGCGGTTTTCTTGGCCTTCTTCACATGGGCGTGGTAAGAGAAAGACTGCGCGAGGAGTACGGCGTTGAATTAGTTGCAACTGCTCCGAACGTTATTTATGAAGTCGTTAAATCTTCAGGAGAAATTATCGAGGCCCATCGCCCGTCAGATTTTCCAGACCCTTCAGAAATTGAAGAAATCCGGGAGCCTTACATAAAACTTTCTGTTTTCATGCCATCAGAATTTACGGGGCGCGTCATGCAGTTAGTTCAAGACAAACGGGGAACTTATAAATCAATGGACTATATAACGCCCGAAAGGGTGAGGCTTGTTTACGAGATGCCGCTGTCAGAATTTATTGTTGACTTCCACGACAAATTAAAATCACAAACTCGCGGCTATGCTTCACTCGATTATGAATTAATAGGACTGCGCGCAAGCGAGTTAGTCCGCGTTGATATTTTAGTGAACGGCGAGGCGGCTGACGCATTTTCTTTTATATGCCACAAAGACCAAGCCTATAATCGCGGTCATGCGGTCGTTACGAAATTAAAAGAGCTAATTCCCAGCCAGTTATTTGAAATTCCTATACAGGCTTCAATCGGCCGACGCGTCATTGTCAGGGTAAACGTCAAAGCATTAAGAAAAGATGTTTTAGCAAAGTGCTACGGCGGAGACATAACGCGAAAAAGAAAATTATTAGAAAAACAGAAAGAAGGCAAGAAACGCATGAAGCAGATCGGAAAAGTTGCAATACCTCAAGAAGCATTCTTGGCTTTTATGCAGGTTGACGGGCAGGAAAAATAAATGAATCACTGGACTAAGCAAAGTATCGAGTTTGCACAGCAGAGAAATTATTTGGACGAACTTTTCAAAGTTTATCCGTTAAATCCAAATTTGCGGCGCGAACTTTCTAAAATACAGATTGATAAAATTTCGTCAGCTTATGAACAGCGCGATAATGTTCAACTTATACAAACGCTTTTAGAAGCCGAGCTTTTTCCATTAAAGGACTCTTATATTCCGTTTTTGCGTCATGACAGGGACGCAATAACCAGAAATCCCCAGACTGTCAACCGCATAGCCGGAAATTTATATCAAATGGGACTTGAAACAATTATTGAAAAATGTACGAACCCTAAAGAAACTAACAGACAAATCGGGCCGCTTTTCAAAAACTGGATTCAGAAAAATACAATCGGCGTTCCAATTTTGAAAGACGCTGATGAATTTTTAAGTTCAAATATAAATTGCATATTAAATTCTTCGGATAGTGCCATGCAGATTTTCGCAAGAGATTATTTAGGCTTTATACGCGATAAGGGCGTTGATTTTTTAGCGAAGTTCAATAGTAGATATATTGTGGGTGAAGCTAAATTTTTAACAGATTTCGGCGGACATCAAAACGCTCAATTTGAGGATGCTTTAAGCTCAATTCATAGCTTCAAAGGTAAAAAACAAATTGAAAATGAGGTTATACCTGTTGCAATTCTTGACGGCGTGCTTTACATAAAAGGCAGAAATAAAATGCACGAATATATTATTAATCATCGCAAAGATAATATATTCTCTGCTCTTGTTCTTCGTGAGTTTTTATATTCGCTGTAAAAAATGTTAATGCTTAATTTTGAAAAAAAATTTTTACACGCCGATGTTTTATATAAAGCAGAAAGGACAGCAAAAAGTTTTAATAATATTGAATTGCCTGAAGCTGGAAATATTTTGTTTCAGTCTGAAAATTTTTTAGCATTATCGTTAATGTTAAAAAAGTACAGCAGAAAAATTGATTTAGTTTATATTGATCCGCCTTTCAACACTATGCAGGATTTTTTTATTTCAGACGGGCGAGCAAACACTATAAGCTCAATTAAAAAATCAAAAGCCTATAGCGACAAAATGCCGTTAGAAAAATTTTTAGCTTTCATGTGGGAGCGTCTGATTTTGATTCATGAACTTTTATCTGAAAAAGGCTCTTTATATCTTCACATAGACTCAAAGACAGGCCACTATATCAAAATTATTCTTGATGAAATTTTCGGCGCAGATAATTTCAAAAACGATATTGCCAGAATTAAATCTAATCCGAAAAAATTTCACCGAAGGGCTTGGGGAAATGAAAAAGATATGATTTTGTTTTACGCAAAAAATTCTCAACAAAATATTTGGAACGACATTAAAGAATCTTTAATCGAAGACGAGATTATAAAAAAATTCCCCAAAATTGACAGCAGCGGCAGACGATACACGACAATCCCTCTTCATGCTCCGGGCGAAACTAAAGACGGCATTACAGGCCAAGCGTGGCGAAATATTCAAGTCCCGGCCGGGCGGCATTGGCGGACAAATCCGGCAGAATTTGATAAACTCGATGCAGAGGGGAAAATAGAGTGGTCTTCAAACGGCAACCCTAGAATTAAAAAATTTGCAGACGAACACTGCGGCAAAAAAATTCAAGATGTCTGGACGTTCAAAGACCCTCAATATCCTGTTTACCCTACTGAAAAAAATCACGATATGCTGAAATTAATTATCGCGCAGTCTTCGTTAAGTAACAGCATTGTTCTTGATTGTTTTGCAGGAAGCGGTGCGGCTCTTGTTTGCGCTAATGCTCTTGGCCGCAGATGGATCGGCGTTGACAAGTCCGAAGCCGCAATAAAAATAATTCGTGAAAATAATGTCGGTGAATATACATTTATCGCTGTAAATTGTTAATTTTTATTAAAGGATAAATTATGAATACGGGTGGGAAGAATAAATGAATATTGATGATATTAAATCAGCCGTTGCAACAGCATCGGCAGATTTTTCCATAAAGAGGGCCGTACTTTTCGGCTCTCGTGCTAATGGTTCTTTTAGTGCTGAAAGTGATGTAGATTTGATAATAGAATTTAACACGCCTGTAACACTTATAACACTCGGACTTTTGAAAGAAAGACTTGAAAGTATATTAAAAACAAGTGTTGACATAATTCACGGCCCTTTGAGAGATACTGACATGCTTGAAATTGATAAGGAGATTGAAATTTATGCGGCGTAGGGATCATATTATCTTTAATAAGATTATATCTGAAACGGATATTTGCATGGAAATGCTTGCTGATACATCATTAAAAGATTTTCTTGTCGATGAAAAACTAAAAAGGGCGTGTGCAATGACGGTTATTAACATCGGAGAACTTGTAAAAAATATTACGGAAGAGACAAGGACGAAATATAACCACATCTCATGGAAAGCCATTGCAGGAATGAGAGATATTGCGGCACATGCTTATCAGACGCTTAGAATGGAAGACGTTTATAATACGATTATAATTGATTTGCCTGAACTAAAAAAAGAGTTGTTAAAAATACTTGACACTGCTTTTTAGCGATAAGAGAAGCGATTATGAATGGATTGTACATTCACGTCCCCTTCTGTGAAAAAAAATGCGGCTATTGTTCTTTTTACAGTGTCGCAGGGCGCAGCAGCAAAATAAATTCTTGGCTCGAAGCTCTTGAAGTCGAAGCTAAAAAATATTTTTATCTTAACGGCGAAAAAATAAAAATCAAAACTCTTTACATCGGCGGCGGAACTCCGACCGTCTTAAATATTTCACAGTGGCGAAAACTTTTTGAGATAGTCAATAAATATTTTTCTCTAGAAGATTTAATCGAAGCTACGAGCGAGGCTAATCCCAATTCTTTAACTCATGAGCATGTAAAATTTTTTTCTGAAAATAATTTTACCCGTATCAGCTTGGGCGTTCAGAGCCTCAACGATGACGAGCTAAAAATTTTAGGCCGCCTTCATAATTCTAAAAAGGCTTTACAGGCTATGGAACTTGTGAAAAATTCAAAATTATTTTTAAGCTGTGATTTAATTTTTGCAATTCCCGGACAGAATTTAAGAACGTGGGCAAATTCTTTGAAGAACGTTATAAAATTCGCCGGGCACGTTTCGACTTATCAATTAACGCTCGAACCTGATACGCCGCTCGGAAAAAAATATAATAACGAAGAACTTAACGAGGACGGCTATAAATTTTATCGTTACGCTCAATTTTTTTTGCCGCGAAAAAATTTTTTGCAGTACGAGATTTCAAATTTTGCTCCCGAAGGCCAAGAGTGTCTGCATAATATTGCATACTGGCATCAGGAAAACGTCATCGCGCTTGGCCCGTCAGCAGTCAGCTATATTAACGGCGTTCGCTATAAAAATCCTGACACGCTCGAAAAATATTTTTATGCTGCTCAAAAAAATTTTCCTGAAGAATTATTGATTGAAAGGGAAAAATTAACGCTGCGTGAAAAATCCATAGAGCTTGCGATTTTATCGTTGCGAACGAAATGGGGAATAAAGCGCGGAAATCTTTTGCCCGAAGCTGAAAAAATCTTAGACTCAATGCCTGACGATTTATTTATAAAGTCGCCAGAACGAATAGCTTTGAGTCCTCGCGGCATGAGACTTGGAAATTCAATATGGTGTGAATTAATGGATTTATGATAGAATACTTGCGTCCGGCTCAATGCGGCGGAGGTTTGTGAATCGTGTCAGGTCTGGAAGGAAGCAGCACTAAGCAAAATTCTCCGGGTGCCATTGAATACCGGACAATTTTTTTTTATATTTTTATATTGCTCTCTGTATCGACTGACCGTTATTTCCCCCGTGAATCTGCCTTAGAATTTCTACGGCGACTTCCAATGCTTTTTTGCCGTCTCTGCCTCCGACAATGGGCGGCCTTTTTTCTTTCACACAGCGGACGAAATCAGCAAGCTCTAATTTAAGCGGCTCGCTCTTCGGGAAAACAGGAACTTCGCGAATTTCGACTTGGCCTTCGGGATTGTTGACGCAGCGCGAAATTTGCACAGTCTGAAGCTCGTAGTTGATAGTAATCTGTCTCTCGCGTTCGACTATTTCAAGCTGACGGCATTTTTTCTCCGCACAACGGCTCACGAGTATATGAGCTACTACTCCGTTCTCAAAAGTAATTTGAGCGTCGGCGATATCTTCATGGTCCGTGAAAACACACGCGCCAGTCGCGGCAATTTTTGAAATTTTTGAGGGCACGAGCGACATCACTATATCAATGTCATGAATCATTAAATCCAAGACTACTCCGACATCGTTAATTCTTGGACTGAACGGAGCCGTGCGTCTCGAGTCTAAATAAACAGGGTTACACTGAATTTGCGAAATATAACGTATTGCACTGTTGAAGCGTTCTATATGGCCGACCTGAAGCACGAGATTTTTTCTGTCGGCAATCTCTAAAAGTTCTCCGGCCTCTTCCGGTTTTATAGTAACGGGTTTTTCGACAAGGACATGTATTCCGGCCTCTAATGCTTTCTTTGCAATTTCATAATGCTGGCTTGTCGGCACAACAACAGAGATAGCGTCAGGCGATTTTCTTTTTATGAGTTCTTCCAGCGAACTGTAAGCAGGAACGCCGAGATGCTCCCCGATGAATTTTGCGCGGTCTAAATCGCTGTCGGCCACGCCCACAAGCCTTGCGTCAAGAAGTTCTGTGTATATCCTCGCGTGATGCTGGCCTAAATGCCCGACCCCTATCACTCCGATTTTTTCTATTCTGTCTGCCATAATAAAATGTCCTTCCCTAATTAACTTTTTTAATTTTATTTTGCGAATTTTGCTAAAAATTTTTTCAGCAATTTCACTAACCGCTATTATATTTATCACGGAATAATTAAAGTTTGTGGTATATTAAAAAAAATTTTTTAAGGAGGAATTTTTCATGACGAAAAATGAAATTATTGAAAAGGTAAAGGAACTCATCGCCGCGCCTTCATGCAATGCAGAAGTAAAATCAGCCGCCGAAGCGTACCTCGCTAAGCAGGACAAAACCGCCGCCGACGCATTAATAAAAGTTCTTGAAACTCACGTGAACAGCATCGACGAGACAATAGCACTTGCTAATTCGGACATGGGCAAAAATATTTTCGGAGCTGAACAGGCCGCTAACATGGTGAAACTCGGCAACGAATTAAAAGCAAAGGGCGAAAAATATTGCTTCTGCCCGGCGAGTCAGGCAGGCTCGAAAATTTACGAAAACAAAGAGGCTTTAGCGTAAATAATTCCCATAGCCTTTTCTAAAAAAACTGCATACGTACCTGACACGGCTACGCTATGCAGTATTTTTATCATAATCTTAAATATGTACGAATTAGAAAAAATCAAAAATGTTTTTATCTGCGGAGATGCCGTTCAAGAAATGAAAAAAATTCCAGATGAAAGTATTGATTTAATTATAACTTCACCGCCGTATAATTTGAAAAATTCAACAGGAAACGGAATGAAAAACGGCAGCTGCGGAAAATGGGCTAATGCGGCTCTTATAAAAGGCTATTCTAATTATGATGACAATATGCCTTATGATGATTATATAAAATGGCAGCGCGATTGTTTAAGCGAAATGATGCGTCTAATAAAAGATAACGGGGCAATATTTTATAATCACAAGTGGCGCGTCCAAAAAGGATTAATTCAGGATAGACGGGAAATAATTGACGGCTTCCCGGTGAGACAGATAATTATCTGGAAAAGGAAAGGCGGAATAAATTTTAATCCCGGATATTTTTTGCCGACGTATGAAGTAATTTATCTCATAGCTAAGCCCGGATTTAAGCTTGTTCCTCATGCAAATTCATTCGGAGATGTCTGGGAATTTCCGCAGGAAATGAAAAATAAACACCCTGCGCCTTTTCCTGTCGCTTTAGTTGAGCGCATAATCTCAAGCACAGACGCAAAAATTATTTTAGACCCGTTTATGGGAAGCGGAACGACGGCAGTTGCGGCGAAAAAACTTGGTAGAAATTTTATCGGCATTGAAATTTCGCCGGAATACTGCGAGATGTCAAAGGAAAGGTTAAAATGTCCATTACAAAATACACAAAGAGAACTCTTATTGCCGCTCTAAAAAAAATAAGAAATCTTGGCTGGATTAAAAGTCATCGTAACGCAAATAATGACGGCGCAATAGGAAATACGCTCGAAGATTTATTAGGTATTAAAGAAAATAATTTGCCGTTGCCAAATGCTGCTGAATGGGAATTAAAAACTCAAAAAAGAGGTACTTCTGCTCTATTAACGTTATTTCATTTAGACCCTTCGCCAAGAGCTTTACATATCGTTGATTATCTTTTATTAAATTATGGCTGGAGGCATAAAGAGGCGGGGAAAAAATATCCTGAAAATGAAAAAAGTTTTCGTCAAACTTTATCTTATAGACAGCCTACGTTGCGCGGCTTTTTTGTTGATGTAGATGATGAAAACGAAAGAATAATTGTGAATTTTAGCCCTGAAATAATAGGAAATGAAGTAAATGATTGGAAAAATGAGCTGATAGAAAACGGCAAAATAGAATATGATAAAGATTATATGCCATATTGGGGATTTTATGATTTATATCATAAGGCCGGAGTAAAGCTGGGAAATTGCTTTTATATAATAGCTGACGTAAAATAAAGAAGACGGCGAATATTTTTTCAAGTATTCAGATATAATGCAGTTATCCGGCTTTTCTCTTGAAAAGTTCTTGCTTAATATAAAGGAAAGAAACATTTTTGTAGATTTTGATGCCCGAACTGGTCATAATCATGGCACAAAATTCAGAATTATTCAAAGTTCAATTCCGTTCCTATATGATAATATTACACGTGTTTAATTATCGCCACTTAATTTTTTTAAGGAGATATTATGATTTTTAATAAAATAAAAAAATTTTTAGGCTTAGACCCTAACGAAAATGCTTTGAAAAAATATTCGGCTCTTGTCGAAATTATTAATTCTTATGCAGATGAGATTAAAGCAAAATCTGACGACGAAATTAAATCGCGCTTTGCCGAGCTTAGAGCACAGGTTAATGAAAATCCTGATGTCCTTGATGATTTATTGCCGGAAGTCTTTGCTATAGTCCGCGAAGTCTCTGAAAGAACTATCGGCCTGCGTCATTATGACGTTCAATTAATCGGCGGTATGGCTCTTCATGACGGACGCATAGCAGAAATGAAAACAGGCGAAGGAAAAACCCTCGTCGCTCCCCTCGCTGTCGTGTTAAATGCCATGAAGGGCGAAGGAGTTCACCTCGTTACTGTCAATGACTATTTAGCTAAAAGAGACGCTGAATGGATGAGCCCCGTTTATAATTTCTTAGGGCTCAGGGCAGGAGTAATTTATCCTTACATGCCCAACGACGAAAGAATTGACGCATATAACGCCGACGTTACTTACGGAACTAACAGCGAGTTCGGCTTTGATTATCTTCGCGACAACATGGTCATGAGTGCTGACGAGATGGTCCAGCGCGGTCATAATTTCTGCATAGTTGACGAAGTTGACTCGATTTTAATTGACGAAGCAAGAACGCCGTTAATAATTTCCGGGCCTTCCGATGATGACGCAGGCTTGTACATAAAAGCTGACAGTGCTGCCCGGATTTTGAAAGAAGGTGCGGATTATGAAAAAGACGAAAAAGAAAAAAGCATTTCCATGACCGAAGCAGGCATTCAAAAATGCGAAGATTATCTGAAAATGCCGGGTCTTTTTTCTGACGCTGCACACTCCGATTTAGCTCACAGGGTCGTGCAGGCTTTGAAAGCTCACAGATTATACAAGCGCGATACTGATTACGTAGTCAAAGACGGCGAAGTTATCATCGTTGACGAGTTCACAGGGCGTTTAATGATTGGCAGACGCTATTCTGACGGCTTACATCAGGCTATCGAAGCTAAAGAGCGCGTGAAAATCGGCCGTGAAAGCCAGACGCTTGCGACAATAACTCTTCAAAATTATTTTAGAATGTATCATAAACTCGCCGGAATGACAGGAACTGCCGCAACCGAAGCCGAAGAGTTCAAAGAAATTTACGGACTTCAGGTTATCACAATTCCGACGCATAAAAAAATGATAAGAGTCGATAATCCCGACGTGATTTTTGCGACTGAACACGAAAAATTTTCAGCAGTCGTTGATGAAGTCGTTGAGCGTCATAAAAACGGTCAGCCCGTCCTCGTCGGCACTACTTCAATCGAAAATTCCGAGCGTGTCAGCAAATTATTAAAGACCCGGAAAATTCCTCATCAGGTCTTGAACGCTAAATATCACGAGCAGGAAGCCGGGATAGTCGCTCAGGCAGGACGCGAGGGAGCCGTTACCGTCGCTACAAACATGGCAGGGCGCGGAACTGATATTATGCTCGGCGGAAATCCTCCAGACTTAGAAGAACATGACAGAGTCGTCAACGCCGGAGGGCTCGCAATAATCGGAACAGAACGCCACGAATCACGCAGAATTGATAATCAGCTTCGGGGACGTTCAGGCCGTCAGGGAGACCCGGGAACTTCAAGATTTTATTTATCGCTCGAAGATAATTTATTGAGGTTATTCGGCTCCGAAAAAATCCAGCCGCTTATGGGCAAGCTGGGACTTAAAGACGGCGAAGCTATCGAGTCCTCAATGCTCTCGAAAATTATTGAAAACTCACAGAAAAAAGTTGAAGAGCTGCATTTTGATATTCGCAGACAGTTATTAGCTTATGACAACGTTATGAACCAACAGAGAGAAGCTATTTACGCTGAACGCGCCGACATAATTTCAACGCCTAACGAAGAAATGCCGGAATACGGCTGGGACGTTGTCAAGGGCGTTATCAATGACACTCTCGACAAATATTTCCCCGAAGATAATTCACAGGCCGACCCCGAACGCGCTGCGGCGAGATTAAAATCCCTATTCGGTGCAGGAGCTGAAGGAAAAATCACAAGCGTTGACAACCGTCTCGACATGGAAGGCATGAGGGAAGAAATTATTGACGGCGTAAAAAAATTATACGACGCAAAAATTTCTGAACTTAACGCAGGCAATGAAGGAAGCCCGGCAGGCGTGATAATGCGCTATATTTTGCTGAACACTCTCGACGCTGCGTGGCGCGAACATTTAACCGGCATGGACGAATTACGGCGCGGCATAGGCTTGCGTGCTATCGGCCAAAAAGAGCCGTTAATAGAATATCAGTTCGAGTCTTATAATCTTTTCCAAGAAATGATGGAGCGCGTAAAAGATTCATTCTCTCAACAGGCGTTCAGAGTGAAAATTTTGAGCGATGAAATGAAACGCAAGCGCGAAATGACTATGCAGAAGCAAGAATTTTCAATGGCAAATACGGCACAGGCTCATAAAAAAATTCAGAAGGTCGGACGCAATGACCCGTGCCCATGCGGAAGCGGTAAGAAATATAAATATTGTCATGGAAGGGGGCTTTAACAGTGAGAAGTGATGACTTAGGAGTCAGGAGTTTTATTTGCGCTGCTTTTATAATTTTTATGTCCGCAGGTATTTCTTTTGCAAGCGATTTAATCGACAGCAGCGTCATAAAATTTCCTGCAAAAATTAATGAAATGAATATGTCCGGCATTATGCCGAATTATAAAGGCACAGGCTCTTTCAATGACGCTTCAGCACAGCCGGAATTTAATTTATCCCGAATGAAGAGCGTGAACCCGGACTTTACGACTTATCCCGACGAATACGGCATTATCTGGCAAAAATACGTTGACGTGTCGCACTCCGAAAAGGGACTGGAAATTACTAGGCTTTATGTAATTTTAGGCCGTCATGGAATTAATAAAAAATGGCTCACGTGGAATATTCCCGTCCCTGCTAACGGCGAAGCTGAAATTTTATTGTCTGATGTCTATGATTTCAGAAATCTTGAAAAACTCGCAACCGAAGCTCCTAAATATAACGAAGCCGAAGGAATAAAAACCATAAATTTCGTCGGACTTCCTGAAAATTTTATCCTGACTGTCGCGTGGCGCGAAACTCTGCCTAAACAGTTATCTGTTGAGGGGCTCTGCTGGTTCCAGGAAGATTTAAGAGTCTGGGAGTCCGTCGTCGATATTCATTCGACACAGGAGCTTAGATATGAGACGTTCCCGGCAATGTATCCGTCCGAGACTGAATATATTAACGGCGAATATTCATACGCCTGGCGAAGAATTAACGTTGACCCTTACGCTTCTGGAGAACTTGCAAGAATGAAAAGAGAAGGCGTTATCTTCGGGACTAGAAAGGGCGGAGCCGTATTAAACGGCATGTTAAAAGAAATTGAGAACACCGTGAATATTTCTGCCCCTGCGGAGGCCGGGACAACTCCTCAAAGAATAGTCTCATGGCTCATGAAAAAACAGGAAATAGAACTCACAGAAGGAACAGCACGCACAATTCCCTCAATCGCTTCGCCGCTCACTAAACGGGAAAAAATTTTGCTCGCTAAATCCTGGCTGACTGCAAAAAATTTTAACGTTGTTCTCGATTGGCAGCTGCCTTTTGAACCCGATGAAGATACTCCGCTCTGTATGGATATGTTCTCAAGTCCCGTGCTTGAATTTACTGGCGTGAGAGGGCTTGATTTTCACGCTATGAGCGACCCTAGATTATTGGCAGGCGCAAAAATTTTCGGGTTTAACGCTGACGCAGGCAAATTAACCTCGCGCAGGGTGCCTTCATCAAAATCAGGAGACAACAGGCTCTCGGCTATAATGGACCTTCAATTAAGCGACAAGGGGCTTTTAAGCGGAACAGTCAGAATAATTCTGCGCGGCTCTTGGGACGGATTTATACTCGGCGAGGGCGAAAATAACGCTGAAAAATTACAGGCGGCGGTGCTTGCTCTATTCCCGGATTTAAGAAATTACAGCGACATAGCTTTCAAAAAGAATAAAGGCGTTTCGGAGCTTTCTTTCAAAATTGAAAACAAGCCCGGCGTTGCAGGCTCAGGCACGGGAATTTTAGCGGTACTTCCGTTTTTTGAGCCAGTTCACGTCAGGAAGCTCGGAGTTTTTGAACCGCCCGTTGAAGTCCTTTTTCCGTTTATAATTGACCAGAATATTAATTTAGCTTACCCGGAGAACGTGAAAGAATCTTTGATTAGCGGCAAAGTTGACAAGGGCCTGGACAAAATTAATTACAGCCACAACTACAGCAACCGCAGGCGCAGGCTCGTCGCTGACGCAAGGCTTGAAGTCGGACTTAATCAAATAACTTCGGGCAACATGACTACTTTGAGAAGATGTCTTGACCAGTGGAGAGCTTTTTCAGCAAAAAATATTCCCGTCAGATAGCGAAAGGAGAATAAAATTAAATTGAAAGGCGAAAATACAGCAGTTATAAAATTAAATGAGGCTTTGCAGAACGCTATAAAATCACTCGGCATTGAAAGCACCGATGAAACTTTCGAGAGGCCAAGAAATGAAGGACACGGCGACAGAGCTTCAAGCGCGGCCATGAAACTTGCTAAAACCCTAAGGCAGAAGCCGCTCGACATCGCTAAAAAAATCGCTGAAAATTTACAGTGCGAATATATCGAGAAAATCGAAATTGCCGGTGCAGGCTTCGTAAATGTTTTCCTGAATAAAAAATTTTATGCCGACGTAATCGAGGACGCATTAAAACAGGAAAATAATTACGGCTCCGTAAATCTTGGCAATAATAAAAAAGTTCAGGTTGAATTTGTCAGCGCAAACCCCACAGGGCCCCTTCACATTGGACACGGACGAGGCGCGGCACTCGGAGACTCCGTCGCAAGGATTTTAGAGTTCACGGGCTGGGACGTTCAGCGCGAATATTACGTGAACGACTCCGGCCTCCAGATTGAGACGCTCGGACGCTCAACGCTCGCAAGATATTTTGAAATTTTAGGACAGGGCAGTAAATTTCCATTCCCCGAAAACGGTTATAAAGGCGGCTATATTTACGACATCGCAAGAGAAATTATTGACCTTGAGGGCGAAAAATTTTTAGAAATGCCCGAAGATGAAAGCGTTAATTATTTTAAGAAATACGCCGCTGAAAAAATCATGGGCGAAATTAAAAACGACTTGGAAAGATTCAGGGTTAAATTCGATAAATTTTTTTCTGAAGGATTTTTGCACGAAAATAATTTAGTCAGGTCCGCAATGAATGAGCTAAAAGCTAACGGCTTCGCTTACGAGCAGGACGGCGCATTATGGTTCAAAACAGAAGACACTATCGGCGACGACAAGGACAGAGTTTTAATCAGGGCCAACGGCGTGCCGACTTATTTCGCGTCCGACATCGCATATCACAGAAATAAATTTATAACTCGCGGCTTTGAACGAGTCATTGACGTTTGGGGCGCAGACCATCACGGCTATATAGCGCGCGTTAAGGCAGCTATTAAGGCAATGGGAAAAAATCCTGATGACTTTGACGTCCTATTAATTCAGCTCGTGAATTTAATCCGCGACGGCAAGAGCGTAAATATGTCAACACGCGCAGGTGAATTTGTAACTCTTTCAGAAGTCCTTGACGAGGCAGGAGTTGACGCGGCAAGATTTTTCCTTTTAATGCGCAAGAGCGACAGCAAAATTGATTTCGACATGGACTTAGCTAAAAAACAGGGCAACGAAAATCCCGTCTATTACGTCCAGTACGCTCACGCACGGGTCTGCGGCATTATGCGCGAATATGAAAAACAGAACGCTAAAATTTCTGATGAAAATAAAAATATTTTTAACGAAAAAGAAGCCAGAGAACTTGCGGACATGATAGCCTTCTTCCCGGACGAAATTAAATCAGCCTCATTAACGCTTTCACCTCACGTTCTGACGGCCTACGCGGCTTCTCTCGCAGGAGCTTTTCATTCGTTCTATAACTCAGGAAGAATTATTGACGCTCCAGACTCCGCCGGACGTGTAAAACTTTCACGCGCCGCAGGGAATATTATTGCGAAATGCCTTGAATTAATCGGCGTTAATGCGCCGGAAAGAATGTAGCGCGGCATGCTGTCAATCAAGCGGTTAATATTTGCCTCTTTAATTATGCTGGGGCTCGTTATGACCGGCGTTTATTACATGTTTGAGCTTGAAAGAATAGCCAATATAAAAGCCGCCATAGCAAAAAGCGAAGCCGAGTTAGAAAAAAAACGCGAGATTGTCAGAGTTTACCGTGAAAAAGCTGAATTTTATAAAACTAAAGAAGGCATAGAACATCTTGCACGCGAACAATATAACCTCGTCGGCAATAATGAGCGCGTTATTCTGCTCGTCAGTCCCGATGAGAGCTTAAAATTTAGCGATGAGTAATTCAAAAAAATTTATTTTACATTCAAATTGGCCGCCCTCAGGAGACCAGCCCGAAGCCATTGAAGCATTAACTCAAAGCATTAAAAATAATAACCGCTTTCAAACTTTAATGGGCGTTACGGGAAGCGGAAAGACTTTTACCATTGCTAACGTCATCGCAAATCTTAACAGGCCGGCTTTAGTTCTTGCTCACAATAAAACTTTAGCCGCACAGCTCTACAGCGAGTTCAAAAATTTTTTCCCCGAAAATGCCGTAAGATATTTCGTGAGCTACTACGATTATTATCAGCCCGAAGCCTATATCCCTTCAAGCGACACTTACATCGAAAAGGACGCGTCAATTAATGACAGAATTGAAAGACTGCGTCTTGCCGCGACAAAGGCATTAATCGAGCGCAGAGACGTTATTGTCGTTGCGAGCGTCTCCTGCATTTACGGGCTCGGCCTTAAAGAAACTTACGAAGAGGCTATAATTTCTTTTCACGCCGGAGAAAAAATTGACCAGAGAGATTTTTTAGCGCGTCTCGTCAGCAATTATTACGAACGCAGCGACTACACGCCCGAACCCGGAAAATTCAGAGTCAGGGGCGACACCGTCGAAGTCTTTCCTGCCTACGAAGAAGATATTTGCATCAGGATAACTTTTTTTGATGACGAGATTGAAAGAATTGATTTAACCCAGCCGCTTACGGGGCATGTCATTGAAAACGTCAACGAGGCTTCAATCTTCCCTGCACAGCACTACGTTACACAGACCGACGCTATAGAGCGCTCAGTGCCGTTAATTCAAAAAGAGGCCGCAAAAATCGAAAAAGATTTTACGGACAGCGGCAAATTTATCGAGGCTCAAAGAATAAAATCCCGGACTGCCTACGATTTGGAAATGTTACAGGAGACAGGCTACTGGTCAGGCATTGAAAATTATTCGGTCTATCTTGACGGAAGAAAACACGGTCAGCCGCCGGGAACTTTGATTGACTTTTTCCCCGAAGATTATTTGTGCATTGTCGACGAGTCTCACATAACTTTGCCGCAGGTCAGGGGCATGTTCAACGGCGACAGAGCAAGAAAAAAATCCCTCGTCGAAAACGGTTTCAGGCTTCCTTCATGCCTGGATAACAGGCCGCTGGAATGGCACGAATTTGAGCAGAGAATGAGGCAGGCCGTTTTTGTCTCGGCGACTCCGGGAGATTACGAGCTTGAAGTTTCTGATACAGTTGTCGAGCAGATTATCAGGCCGACGGCCATTCCCGACCCCGAAGTCGAAATTTTGCCGGCGAAAACTCAAATTGATGACTTAATCGACAAATTACGTGAGAGCGTCAGGAAAAATCAGCGCGCTTTGGTTCTGACTCTGACTAAAAAATCTTCGGAGGACTTAGCGGACTATCTCAAGGAATTAAAATTCAAAGTCAGGTATATTCATTCTGAATTAAATACTTTTGAACGCGCTGAATTGATACGGGATTTAAGGGCCGGAAAAATTGATGTGCTTGTCGGGATTAATTTGCTGAGGGAAGGAATGGACATGCCCGAAGTTACTTTAGTTGCGATTCTGGACGCTGACAGGGAGGGCTATCTGCGCTCGTACCGTTCATTAATTCAGATTATGGGACGCGCTGCGAGGAACACGGACAGCAAAATTGTTTTATACGCTGATGAAATGACAGACAGCATAAAAACTGCGGTTAATGAAACTGCAAGACGGCGTGAAAAGCAGATTGCTTTCAACAAAAAAAATAATATTGTGCCGGTGAGCATTGTTAAGGGTGTTTTAGATTTACTGCCTCATGAACTTTCAGCGGCTTACGAGAAGGAAGAGAGGAGCGCGAAACGCGGCAAACAGAAAATTACAGCGCCTAAAAAGACAATCCCGGAGCTTGAGCGCGAGATGTGGGAGGCTGTAGAAAAACTTGACTTTGAACGCGCCGCCGCTCTTAGGGACGCGATAACTGCAATTAAAAAAAATTTATGATAGCATAACGAAAAAATATAAAGGAGGAATTTTCATGAAAAAATTTTTTGCTTTGTTTTTTTTCGTTATGTTAATGGCCTCGTGCGCTTCTGCAAACCCTAAAATTAACTTCATTTCTTATCAGTGCCGTGTCTGCGGAAAAATGTTCGAGAGTTTGCCCGGCGATGACCTTACCGCAAAAGATGTCAGCGGCAAAGAACAAATGCGCCGTGTCTTTCAATTCAGCAACAGGGGCAAAAATTTTCCCGAATGTAAAAATGGAATGAAATTTCATGCCTTAGAAAAGAAAGGTAGCCTTTCCGCAGGGCTTGACGTTCTTTGTAATCCATTCGCAGAAACCGTCGGAGTTATCAGGGACGGCGGCGCACTTAGCGGAATCTCCTTAACTGAGTGGGAATGTGTCTATTGCAAGAAACATTATTACTCTCTCAACAACGAAAATTTGAATATACGCGACTGGGAACAGCAGACAAGTTATCTTTATAATTTGAAAAGGCAGGCAATCCCGAAATGCACAGTCCCTGACACATGGGGGCATATATTTTTCCCGAAGAAAACAGGCTCCGTAAAATCGTATGAGCTTGCAACGATTGTTTATGATCTTTACTGGGTCAAGAATTAAAATTAAAAAGGAAGTGAGAAAAACATGAAAAAAATTTTTTTATGCGCGCTGCTTCTCGCGTTAATGACAGGTTCAGCCTTTGCAAACGCTAAAGTTTCAATCGTCCAATATAAATGCCTGATATGTCAAAAATATTTTTACGGCTTTGACGGCGACGAGCTGGACTCTGAAGAACTAACCGACCCCGACATTCAGCCGAAAAGAGTTTTTCAGCTTCTCGACAGGGGAAAAAATTTAGAGCCATGCAGCAGTAATTTCAAGGCTCATGTTTTTGATAAAAAAGGCACCGCGAGCAAACCTCTGAGCGAAATTATCAGGAACGCTTCAAGAATTGCGGTCGTTAAAGACGGCCCGAACTTGAAAAATGCGGATATTTCAGAATGGGTCTGCATGGCTCCTGACTGCAAGCAGGATAAAATTTATACGCTCAACGACGAAAACTTAATGATAAGGGACTGGGAAGCTCAAATCGATAAAATTGTCAGCCTCAAGGGCGACAGAAAAGTTCCTAAATGTAAATCGCGCTACACTTTCGGACATGCTTTCTTCAGGTCTGCCGCAATGAGACACGCTCCCGTGAAGTCATACGACATTGCACAGCTTGCGTATGATATTTATTACGTCAAAGAATAAGGAGGAATTAATCATGAAAAAAATTACTTTTGCAATTTTATTTGCGCTCATGTTAAATTCTGCGGCTTACGCAAAACTTCCGGCAACTTATAAAGAATTTAAGGCACGCTATCAGATCGAAGGCAAAACGATTGAAGGCGCAGTGAAATTATATTTTGAGGGTGTTTTTGTTTTCATGAACGAGGCTACGCGCAAAGAGGGCGGAAAAATGCTTCGTTATGCAATGCACTCCGACAGGCCGATCGAACGCTCGACCTTTTACGCAACTTTTGTCGAACGCATGAAAGACCTTGACTATAATTACATGTTCAGAAGCTACGCTGAAGGAGCAACGCCCGAAAATGATTATAAAATGTCGCCGGATAATTTTGAAATCATGTACGCAGGAAATCCCGTGAAAGACCCCGGCGGTTTTCTCAGAGTGCCGCTTGAAAGTTCCGGTGCTGACAGTCCTCGAATTATCTGGGTGAAAAAATTTGATGACGGTCTCTGGTACGTTATTAACAACGCCGCTACTTATGTTCAAGTCAGAGAGCCTAAGGCCGTTCAGATTAAACGCTCTCACTCCCATGACGCTGACTTTGACGAGGAAGAAGACGACGAGCCTAAACCTGCCGCAGCAGCTTCAACGAACACAACGGGAGAAAAATTTGACGCTCCTCAAAATCCTTCGCCTGAACCTAAGCGCGACATGCCGCCCGAAGACGGTTTCGACTGGTAAAAAAAATTCCTACCTCCTACCTCCTACCCCCTAACTCCTAATTATTTCAATTTTTTGATTGTCAGTAAAGGTCAGAACCTCCGCGCCGTCATCAGTAATTAAATAATCGTCTTCAATCCGCAGTCCCCCCCAGCCCTCAATATAAATTCCCGGCTCAATCGTAACAACATCTCCAACACGTAAAATATCAGCAGAACTTTGCGAAAGTCTCGGTGCTTCATGAACTTCAAGCCCTAAACCATGCCCTAAACCATGAAGAAAATTTTTCCCGTAGCCAGAATCCGAAATAATTTTCCGCGCCGCTGAATCAGCCTCACGCCCCGAAATGCCCGGCCTCAAAATTTTCACGGCCTCCCTGTGCGCTTTCAATAAAACCTCATTAATTTCAATAGCTTTTTTGTCTGCACGGCCAAGCGCAAAATTCCGCGTTATGTCGCTCATGTAACCGTCAACCATTGCGCCGTAATCAACAGTAACAACCTCGCCCTCCGCAAATTTTTTCAAAGTCGCAGGAGCGTGGCACATCGCGCCTCTGGTCCCGGACGCGACAATAAAATCATCATGCGCCCAGCCCTTTTCAGCCCCTAATAATTTAATCTCTTCCATGAGTTTTATTTCAAATTCAATTTCGCTCATTTTTTCCGGCCCGTGAATTTTTTTCAAAACGTTTCCGTAAGCCTCACGGGCGATTTTAGCGGCCGCCTTAATTCTTGAAATTTCGTAAGAATCTTTCGTCCGGCGCAGTCTCAAAATTAATTCCGAAGCGTCAATCAATTTTTTACCCGCAATTTTTACGGGAGCAAAATATTTTTCAAATTCAGCGTGGGAAATTTTTTCAGCCTCAAAGCCGACATGCTTAAAATCAGAATCTTTAATCGCCCTCGAAATATATTCCGGCAGCGAAAATTCAGACTGAATTATAATTTCAAAAGGCGATTGATTTTTAGCCTGTGTTTTATAGCGTCCGTCAGTGATTAAAAATTCCTTGTCCATGCTGATGATGAGTGCCGCCGAACTCCCCCGAAAGCCCGAAATGTAATGACAGCTCTCGGAGTTTGCGCGTTCTTGAACGAGCAGGACGAATGCGTCAAGATTTTTTTCAGCCATTAAAGCGCGTAATTTTTTAAGCCGTGATTTTATTATTTCAGTGTTAATTTTTGTTCTCCCCTTTAATTTTTCTTGAATAAAGTATAATTGAAAAAATTATTTTAATTATAAAGGGTTTTTTTTACTTGCCGCGATATATTTGCATTCACGGACATTTTTACCAGCCGCCGCGCGAAAATCCATGGCTGGAGACAGTAGAACTTCAAGAGTCGGCTGCCCCGTGGCACGACTGGAACGCAAGAATTTCAGCGGAGTGTTACAGCCGCAACGCCGCATCAAGAATTTTGAACGAACAGGGATTTATAAGAAAAATCTGCAACAATTATTCACGAATGAGTTTTAATATCGGGCCGACTCTCTTGACATGGCTCGAATATAACGACCCTTTATGCTATAACGCGATAATCGAAGCCGACGCAGAAGGCCGCAAAAGATTTTCAGGACACGGCCCTGCAATCGCTCAAGTGTATAATCATATAATCATGCCTTTAGCTTCACGGCGCGATAAAGAGACCCAAGTTAAATGGGGAATAGCCGACTTTCAAAAAAGATTTAGCCGAATGCCGGAAGGAATGTGGCTCGCTGAATGTGCGGTCGACACCGAAACTTTAGAAGTCTTAGCCGAAAATAATATTTTATTTACGATTCTTTCACCGTATCAGGCCGCCGCTGTCCGCGTTCAGGGCTGGGGAGGCTGGCAGGACGTTTCGGGCGGAAGAATTGACACCCGTCAGGCTTACGTCTGCAATTTACCCTCAGGACGAAAGATAAATTTATTTTTTTATGACGGTCTGCTCTCGCAAAAAATCGCGTTCGGGGGATTATTGAATGACGGCGGAAATTTTGCGCGTGAGTTAATCAACGCTAATCCTGCTCACGGTAGGCCCGTATTATCACACGTAGCCACAGACGGCGAATCATACGGACATCATCATAAAAACGGAGATATGGCCTTAGCTTACTGTCTTGAATGTATCGACAGCTCCGCAGAAGCTCAATTAACCGTATACGGCGAATTTTTATCGTTTTATCCGCCCGACTGTGAAGTAAAAATTATCGAAAATTCTTCGTGGAGCTGTTCACACGGCGTTGAACGCTGGTGCGGCGACTGTTCATGCGGAGACGGGACTCCGGGTTATCATCATAAATGGCGGAAGCCGCTGCGCGTCGCATTAAATCATCTGCGCGACAGAATAGCCGATTTATTTGAAAGCAGCGATGTTTTTTATGACGCATGGAAAGCGAGAAATGATTATATTAACGCTGTTCTCGACAGGTCCGAAGAAAATGTTAATGCTTTCTTAAAAGAGCATGTTACGGACGAGTTAAATTATCATGAAAGAATCAGAGCCCTTGCGCTGCTCGAAATGGAAAGAAATTCGCTCTTAATGTTCACGTCGTGCGGCTGGTTTTTTGATGAAATTTCAAGGATTGAGCCCGTTCAGATTATGCGTTATGCCGCGAGGGCCATTGAGCTTGCAAAACTGCTTTTTGATGTTGATTTAGAGCCGCCGTTCTTGAAATTATTAGCGGAAGCTCCGAGCAACGTCCCGGAATTGCAGGACGGCGCGAAAATTTATGAGCTAAGGGCGAAACAGGGCAGGGTTGACCAAAAACAAATGGCCGCGTACTACGGAATAACCGCGCTTTTAGATGATTTCCGCAGTGAATTTTCCGAAGGCTGCTGGGATATGTCGGGCAGTGCCTTAAAAATTGAAACGGATATGAAAAAATCCTTTGCTGCCGGTAAAGTTCACGTCCGTTCGAGCATAACGGGCTACGAGGGCGATTATCTTTTCGCCGTAAAATACAGGGGAAGCACGCCGTTAATTTCATGCGGAATTTGCGCGGCTGATAATCTTGCCCCCTTGACAATGGACGAGGTGCAGGAACTTAAAAATCTTTTCGAGGGCGAAAACAGTTCCGAATTATTATTCAAGAAATTCGGCTATGACCAGTTCACGCTGAATAATATTCCGTATAATTCGCGGCACTGGCTCGTGAATGAGCTTCTTCAGCAGGATATACGAACGCTTGAAAACAGAATGAAGAGCATCGTTGAAAATTATGACCAGCTCCTTGAATATTTAACTCTCTTGGGCTCAAAGCCGCCTGCAATAATCACAACGGCAGCGGAATTTACTTTGACTTCAGAGATTATTAATAAGCTGGAAAGCGATTACCCGGACCTGCCCGGAATACGGCGCGATTTTGAAGTAGCAAAGTTCTGGCAGGTTAAGCCCGATGAGGAGCGGATAAGTTTTGTTTTCGCGGCGTGCATAACCGAAATGCTCACGGGGCTTTGCATGAGCGGTCTTGACATTCAGACAATCGAGGACCTTAACGAATTAATTATTTTATTCAGCGAAAAATTTGAGTGGCATTTAATTCTCTCTGAGGCCCAGAATTTATACTATGAGCTTCTCAAGCGTTATGCCGATGAATTAAAGGACGAAACGCCGCGCCTTAAAGACGCATTAAAGAAACTCGGAAGAGCCTTGAAATTTTCAGACGAGCTTTTGCCGGCGTAGTCTAGTCATCTAATTTTCTGACGAGCCTAAAAATCGCCGAAGCAAGTTTTTGCGGGTCGTGCCTCATGACGCGGCCTTCTTTTTCGTTCTCAAATACGGACATGATAGGGGCCTCAACGCATATGCAGCCCATATCTTTAATAGCTTCTCTTTGATGATAGTCAAGGAATAAGGGCGACGCGCCTTTTTCTTTATATGCCTCGATAATGTCATCAGGAATGGGCTCGCTGTTGGCTATGACGAAATCGGGAGGACAGCCCAGAGCGACGCTGACCCATTCGATATGCTGTAAAATGTTCATGCCCTGCGTCTCGTCAGGCTGCGTCATTAAGTTGCAGATATAAATTTTAGGTATTTGAGCGTCTTTTAATTTATCCGCGAAATCCGGCAGCAATAAATTCGGAATTACGCTTGTAAATAAACTTCCGGGCCCCAGTAAAATTACGTCGGCCTCGTCAACTGCGCTCAAAACGTCAGGCAGGGGCCGTGCGTTCATGGGTTCAAGCCATATTTCGTCAAGTTCGCTGCCGTGTTCGGAGATAGCAAGCTCGCCTTTAACTTCGAGGCCGTTTTTAGTTTTGCCCATTAGAGTTATGCTCTCAGTTGTAACGGGAAGTACGCGCCCGCGAATTGAGAGCAGGTGATTCATTTTTTCTACGGCGGTGCTGAAGTCTCCGCTCATTTCAGTTACGGCAAGCAATAATAAATTTCCGAGACTGTGTCCGGACAATTCGCCCCTGTCGAATCTGAAGTCAAGAATTTTTTTCAGTTCGTTGTCATTTTCAGCGAGTGCGGCTATACAGTTTCTGACATCGCCGGGCGGCAGCATTCCCCACTCGTTGCGTATGCGTCCTGAGCTTCCGCCTTCGTCAGTAACTGCGACGACGGCCGTAATATTTCGAGTGAATGCTTTTATGCCTCTTAATAACGTTGAAAGCCCCGTGCCGCCTCCTACAGCGATAATATAAGGGCCGTTTGAGAGTCTTCGGGTTATTGCGCGTTCTATAACGGGTCTGCCGGACTTGAATTTAATCCGCCCGAATAAAAATAAAATTGCGAGCGTTGTCGCCACGCCTAAAATAAAGCTCATTATTTTTTACCTGTTTTTTATGTCTCTGTGCATGACGCAGACGCCGCTGTAATTTTTAGAGTAAAATTCTCCGAGCCATTCGGCCACCGCCACAGAACGATGATGTCCGCCCGTACAGCCTACTGAAATATGAAGCTGTCCCCTGACGTTATTCAAGAACTGCGGAATAAAGAAGTCAAGAAAATTTTTCGTCAGCTCCAAAAATTTATGTGTCTCAGGAAATTTTAATAAAAAGTCTTTAACGGGTTGGTCCTCGCCTGTTAAATTTTTCAAGTCGTCAACGTAATAAGGATTAGGCAGGCAGCGAACGTCCATGACAAAGCTGCTGTCCTGCGGCACGCCGTATTTATAGCCGAACGAGCTTATTAAAATAGAAATTCCGCCGTCCTCGTTTTGATTGAAAAATTCTTTTAATAATCTTTCTCTGTGCTGATGTAAATCCATTAAGGAAGTGTCTATGATGATGTCAGCTCTGTCGAGAACAGGAGCAAGCAAATCTCTTTCAGTCATAATTCCCTCGCGTGTCGAGCGTCCGTGACTTAACGGGTGAATACGCCGTGTTCTTTCGTAGCGTCTCAATAATTCTTCGTCCGAAGCCGTCAAAAATAAGACCTTCACAACGCCCTCCCAAGCGTCTGAAATTTCATCAATGACTTTGACAAAATCCCTGCTGACGTTGCGAATATCGACGGTTGCGACGACACCCCTGCTTTTTGCTGCTTCAGGGCGTTCAGATATGAGAGTGAACAGTTGCGGCAAAAGAGCCGGCGGCAGATTATCAATAGTGATGAAGCCGAAATCTTCAAGGACTTTTAACGTCATTGTTTTTCCTGCTCCGCTCATTCCCGTAACGATTATAAACTGCTTCATAATTTTTTACTTGGCCTCCTAACTCCTATCTGATTTGAGGGATATTGTAGCACCGAAAAAAAATGCCGGGCCCTTATACCCGGACATTTAATTTTTATTGCTTGTCTGAACGTCTTGAGCCCCTTCTCGGAGGTCTGCCTTGTCTGCCGACAGGTCTGCTGACAGGTCCGATAATTCTTTCGCGCCTTGCACGTATACGCATCGTGGCGGGGCCTGCCGCTCCATCGCGTTCAGGGTCATATTTGGGCATAACGACAACTTTTCTCATCGGCGGTTCGCCGACTGATTCGGTCGTTATGTCGTTTCTGTCCTTCAGTGTCGTGTGAATGACCCAGCGTTCCCAGCTCGCCATAGGCTCAAGCCGGACAGGACGAGAATATTTCACGGCCTGCCGTGCCGTAGCTTCAGCAAGCCTTTCGAGACTTTTCGTCCTGCGTTCACGGTAGCCGCAGCTGTTGATTTTAATTCTAGGCTCAAATTTAGGGTCTCTCAATGCGAGATTAACTAAATACTCCATTCCTTTGAGAGCGTCGCCGTAGCGTCCTACAACGTAATCAGAGGCATCTTCGCCTTGAATGTCTAAAGTGTTTTTGTCGCTTTCGGAAATCACCGCCTGAGCGTTAAAATCCATTAATTTTAATGTCGTGTTGAGAAAATCCGCACCGCGCAAAAGCAAATTCTCCTGACGAGTGTCTTTATCGCCTTTAGCGTCATGATTTTCATCAAGGTTGGCAGTGATTTCAACCCTCAAAGTCTTTCCGCCAAGCCCTAAAAAGCCCTTGCGCTCCTCGCCGAGTACTTCAGCGTGAAGTTTTTCAGCGGGAATTTGCCAGCGGCCTGAAACGTCATTCAGAGCCTCCTCGATGCTTGAAGCCTCGACCGTGATTTTTCTTTCGTGAATCAATTATTTATCACCTCTGTATTAAAAAATTAACAAGTAAAAAGCGAGAACTGTCAATTAAACTTTCTACCTCCTACCTCCTAACTCCTACTTGTTTTTAGGCTTCTCCTGATATAAAACAGGTTTGGTCTTCATTTCTTCGCTCGTCTTACGTGAGACTCTGACTTGATGAACTATTCCCATTAAAGACGATATGCCCCAGTATAAAAGCACCCCTCCGGGCAGTCCGAAGCATATAAAAGTTAAGAACAGCGGCATAAACCAGCTCATCATTGCCATTTGAGGATTGCCTGCGCTTGAAATATGCTGCTGGTACCATGTAAGCCACGCGATTAAAATCAGCAGAATGAAATTAAAAATCCACATGCCGATATTTGAAAATAATAAGCTCAAATTCGTGAACGACGAGAAAAATACCATGATAAAGCCTAACTGTTCATCGGGTATTCTCACTCCGGCCTCGTCAACTAAATTCAGAGCGTCCGCGACGGTCGTTAAAACGCTGCCGCCCAAGTTCACGCCCAAGAATGTAACGTTAGTGAATGCTTCCGTTTTAGTTAAATCATAAAGGACGCCGTAGAGCAGAATAAAAATCGGAAGCTGAATCAACAACGGAAGACAGCCGCTTGCCGGATTAACTTTATGCTCTTTATATAAAGCCATTGTTTCACGGTTGAGAGCGTCTTTATCGTCGCCGTACTTGTCCTGCAAAACTTTCAGCATGGGCTGTAATTTCTGCATTCTCTGCATACTGACCATTTGCTTTTGCGTCAACGGGTGCATTGCGGCGCGGACGAGCAGAGTCAAAATTATTATCGCAAGTCCCCACGCAAAGTTGCTGCCTATTCCGATGCCCGTTATCGTGTTGTGAATAAGTTGAAGCAGACCGAGCAGCAAGGATTTTGCCTGTTCCCACATAATTATTTTTCACCTCTTAATTTTTTCGGCGGAGGGTCGTATCCTCCGGGGTTCCATGCTCCGCACTTCGCCAGCCGTTTCAACGTCAGCCACGTGCCGCGCAAAATCCCCACTCTTTATAAACCTGAATGGCATAGCTTGAGCAGGTAGGATAAAAGCGGCAGTTCTTACCCAGATAGGGCGAAATAAAAAGCTGATACGCACGAATTAATATTACAGCGAGACGGGAAAGCATGATTAAATAAATTTTACACTGTCAACAATTTTCTTCGCCTGAATAATCTTTCAAGCTCACTCGTGATGTCTTGAGTTTTAGCGTCAAGCCCTTTTTCTCGCAGGCTAAGAATTATTTGAAGACCCGGAATTAATTTCCCTGAAAACTGGACGAAGGCCGCACGCAAAATTCTTTTTCCGCGATTTCGGACGTGAGCTTTGCCCAATTTTTTTCCGACTGTGCAGCCGAATTTTATTTCGTTTTTCTCCTCGTTCTTCAAATATAATAACCGCACCAGATCCCCGTTGACACGAACACCGGTGCGGAATATCAAATCAAACTCCCAACCTTTTTTGAGCCTGACAATATCAGACACGGGTCAAACACTTGCGTCCCTTGCGTCTTCTGTTGCGAAGAATTGTGCGCCCCGATGGCGAGGCCGAACGAGCTAAGAATCCTATTTTGCGTCTTCTGGGTATTACATGGGGCTGATAAGTTCCCTTTTTCATTTTGTGTGAAGATGCTCCTCTCTAAAATTAATAAATGACGCGAGAAATTATAACACAATTAAAAAAAACAAAATTTTTTGAAGGTAATATAATATCCACGTGAAAAAAAATTTTTAAGGAGGAAAAAATTTATTATCATGAAGTATCTTCAAAAGATTGGGCGATCTTTGATGCTTCCTGTGGCGTGTCTTCCTGTTGCCGGAATTTTATACGGCATAGGCTACTGGATTGACCCCGTAGGCTGGGGAAGCAACAGTATCATCGCGGCATTTTGCATTAAGGCGGCTTCAGCAATAATTGATCAAATCCCCCTGCTTTTTGCACTCGGCGTATCAATCGGAATGGCGGACGAGCAGGACGGAACGTCGGCTCTTTCAGGTCTTGTCTCTTGGCTGATGATTACGACGCTGTTATCCACTAATGCAATAGCCATGTATACAAAAGTTGAAGCTGCTCAAGTTCCTGCGGCGTTCGGGAAAATTCAAAACGCCTTCATCGGAATTTTAGCTGGTATCATCGGCGCGGAGTGTTTTAATAAATTTAAGCATACGGAGCTTCCTGAGAGCCTAGCGTTTTTCAGCGGCAAGAGGTTTGTTGCAATCGTTACAGGAGCGGTGTCGATAATCGCGTCCATAATTTTATATTACGTCTGGCCCATGCTTTACGGTGCGCTCGTGAACTTCGGAATTTATACTTTAAGTCTTGGCCCGATAGGCGCAGGAATTTACGGAATGTTGAACAGGGCATTAATACCTCTCGGACTTCATCACGCATTGAACGCGGTTTTCTGGTTCGACACGGCAGGAATTAATGACTTAGGAAATTTCTGGGCAGGCACCGGGACTTTAGGAGTTACAGGAATGTATATGACGGGATTTTTCCCGGTTATGATGTTCGGCCTTGTCGCCGGAGCTTACGCGATGTACAGGGCAGCCAACTCCGAGAGAAAGAACATGGCCGCGAGTTTATTATTAGCCGGTGCGCTTGCCTCGTTCTTCACTGGAATAACGGAGCCCATAGAATTTTCGTTCATGTTCCTTGCGCCGGGACTGTATTTAATTCACGCGGTCTTAACGGGAATTTCTGCGGCGGTCTGCGCATATCTTCCTGTGCGCTGCGGATTTAATTTCAGTGCCGGTCTTGTTGACTATATCCTGAGCTTCAAAGCCCCGATGGCTGTCAATCCGCTGTTAATAATTCCGATAGGGCTTGTCTTTGCAGTGATATATTATTTCGTTTTCACGTGGGCTATAAAAACTTTCGACTTAAAGACGCCGGGACGCGAAGATGCAGAAACTAAGGCCAAGAAGGCTGTAATAGTTACGAGCAATAATTACACGGACATGGCAAAAATGATTCTTGAAGGGCTCGGAGGCTTCGATAACATCAAAGACTTCAGCTACTGCGCAACAAGAATAAGAGCAACTGTTGACGACGGCGCACGCGTTGATGACAAAAAAATTAATTCCGCCGGTGTACGCGGAGTTGTGAAGCCTTCAAAAAATAATATTCAGATTGTAATCGGAACAAAAGTTCAGTTCGTTTATGACGAGATTATGAAATTAGCAGAAAAGTAAATTTCACGAAAAAATTTCTAACTCCCAGTTAAATTAAATTCCAAAGTAGCTTCGGGCAAGTTCCGCAAGCTGCTTTTTTTTGCGGAAGTATGCGGCACGGCTCAGGCCCGTAGCGTCAAGAATATTTGCAACATTATTTCGGCCGAAATAACCCAGCCCCATAATCTCCAAAAAATCTGAATTTAATGATGAGTCAGGAGAATAAGGATTCCTCAAATCTTCAATCATTTTCGTAATCGGGTCTGTTATTTGAGTCAGCCTTTCGATTTCTTTTTCAATGCGCTGAATAGATTCCACATACGTCGGAACGGGATCAGAGTGGCGCGTTTTGCTGTCATTATTATAAATTCTGACATAGTTCTGTGCTTGAACGTCGCCGCGCATGCGGAGAATTTGCAATTCTTTTTTCATTGTGTCGAGTCGGCCCAAATTTGCCGGGTAGTGTTCCAAGCACTCCTCGATAAAATTCCAAATTTCTTTTTCGGTTGTAAATTGCAGTTTATCCATGACTTTAATATACGCGAAGTATTAATCCTCGTCAAAGAAATCTTTTCTGTGTCTGTACCATAAAATCATAGCAAGGCCGCCGCAGACAGCTCCGGCTCCAAGTCCTTTTATTACGTAGTCCGTATTAATCGCTCCGCCCATTAAAGAACTTCCGTAGCCTGCAAGCGCGTAGCCGAACGCTATCACGCAGAGCAATGAAAGAGTCGTTATAAATAATCTCAAAATTTTTTCCTCCGCAATAACTATAATAAAATTATAAAATATATAAAACTAAGCACCGAAATTTAATTAATAAGGCTAAAAATCAAACTCGAAAGGAGATTTTACCATGCTAAAAAAAATCTGGCGCGTTTTAATTATAACCGCGCTGGTGTCTGCTTTGATTTTTCCGCCGGCGGCGTTCGGTGAGATGAACGGCGTTGTCCGCTTCCCCGTCGACTTGTCATATTTAGCCGACAATCCCCCGAAGGAAAAAACAGAAACAGGAAAAAATTTATTAAAGGCCGAAGTCGGAGCGGACACCCTGCCTTCAGCTTATGATCTTCGGAGCGTCAACGGGAAAAGCTACGTAACGAGCGTTAAAGATCAGGGACAATATAACTGGTGCTGGGCGTTCTCTGCTATCGGAGCAATGGAGTCAAATTATTTAATGAAGGGCGGCGAAGAGTTAGACTTGTCAGTAATGCACTTGGCCTGGTTTACTTTCAAGAACGCCGACAAGTCCAAAGCGTTCAAAAATTTTTCAAGCTCGAATTTTGATACTATTAAGTCTCAAGGCGGCAACTCGTTTTATCCTGCGGCTCTTTACGGAAGACTCGACGGCCCTGTCCTTGAAAGCGACGTGCCCTTCGGCACAGCCCCTTCAGCGACAACTCCCGGCTCTTACTCGAGAGCTTTGAGGCTCCGCGATGTTTATTATATTTCTTTCTCTCAAAGCAACGTAAACGCCAGCGAAGAAGCAAGAAATATAATTAAAAGCAGAATAATGGCAAGCGGCGCAGTCGTCGCGAACTACAACAATAATCAATATGAATATTACAAAGCTTCGGACGGCAGCACGTCATTCTTTACGAGCGGCACAAGCCTGACTCACGCTGTGCAGATAATCGGCTGGGACGATAATTATTCAAAGACGAATTTCAAAACACAGCCCTCAATAGACGGAGCATGGCTCATAAAAAATTCATGGGGCGACACGTGGTGGAACGGTTCTCAAAATGTCGGGGACAACGGCTGCTTCTGGATGTCATACGAGCAGTATTTAGACGAGGGCTCCGCGTACATTGTCGAGGCAGCTAACGATGACATGAAGGCATATTATTATGACGCTCTCGGCTGGACAACCACGATGAGCTACTCAAACGTCAGCAGCGTTTATTCAGCGAACGTTTTTAAGTCCGAACGCGACGGCGAATATTTAACCGAAGTCGGTTTTTACACGCCCGATAATAATATCGACTATGAAATAAAGATTTATACGGGCATGTCGTCAATGCCATCGTCAAGCCCGGTGAACGGCTCGGCAGTTTCGACACAGTCCGGGACAATTCCTTTTGCCGGCTATCACACAGTAACTCTTGACAGCCCCGTCGCACTCACGAACGGCGAATATTTTTCAGTCGTCGTAAGAATGAGCGGAAATCAAATACCTTTCGAGGCCAAGAACGACAACATGTCGCAGAATTTTAAGGCAGAGAAGGGAAGTTTTTATTCATATAACAGCACATACTGGACAGCCGCGACAGATCGAAACTCCTGCATCAAAGCCTTCACGCTTAAAGACAGCGCAGCAGGAGTGCCTGCGGAAATTACGAGCAGTTATCCGCCCGATGCTGTTCGCGGTGCTGAATATTATTACAAGCTCACAGCTAAAGGCACGCGGCCCATTACGTGGTCAATAACCGGAACTCTTCCGGCGGGCCTTGAATTTGATACAGAGACGGGCGTTATATCCGGCACTCCGACGACTGTACAAAACTCCGTGAGCTTCAGCATAACGGTTACGAATACCATTAACGGCGAAACTAAGTCAGACACAAAAAACTATACAATGAACGTTATCGCAATGCCGACAATCAAGACGACAGAATTAAAAGGCTACATCGGCTACACGTTCAGCGGAACTCTTGAGCTTTCTTCGAGCATGAGCGCAACATGGAGCATTACATCAGGAAGTCTGCCGAAGGGTCTCTCTCTAAATTCATCGAGCGGAGTTATTTCGGGCAAGCCCTCAAAGGCCGGGACCTACACCGTAACTTTCACTGCAACGACGACTTACGGCAGCGTTTCATCAAAAGTAAATATAATCATAAATTCCAAGCCCGTGAAGCCGAAAATAAATACTTCAAAATTTTCTGAGGGGACAGTTGGCCGGGCTTACTCGGCGAGAATTTCTTTCTCAGGCACCGAGCCCGTAACGTTCGCTATGGAAAATCCGCCGGACGGTCTGACTTTTGACTCGTCGACAGGCGAATTGAGCGGCACTCCGGAATCGTCAGGAACTTTTACGATGAAGGTTACGGCAGAAAATATTTATACGCAGCTGAACAGAACGACCGTAACAAGGGACGTTAAAATAACTATCAGGGCAATAGCTCCGGTTATTGCTTCGCCGTCCGATATGCCTGTCGCCGTCGTCGGTGAAAGTTATGAAGGCTATCAATTTTCATCTTCAACTGAAAGCGATTCGGTGGTCTGGTCGGCCTCAGGGCTTCCAAGAGGAATGACATTGAGCAGTGCCGGGCTTCTTTCAGGAACTCCGACGAAGGCCGGGAATTTTAACATGACCATTAAAGCCTCCAACAACGGCGGTAAAACTTCGCTGAAAGTTCCTTTTACTGTTTACGAGGTGCCTACGATAACGAAAGCGAATTTTTCAGCCGCTACGACGGGCAAAAAATATACTGCGAGACTCACTGCTAAAGGGACGGGGCCTATCACGTGGGATATTTCAAACCTTCCCGACACTTTGACGGTAACGTTCGCGAAGAACGGACTGCAGGCTACAATCACGGGCACTCCGACCGAAGCAGGGACTTACGAGCTCGGCATAACGGCCTCAAACAGCGTCGGCAGCGATGAAAAGACTGTTGAGTTTACTGTCAAGGGAGTTGCTCCAAAATTAAAAGCTTCCCTGCCAAAAGCTAAAGTCGGCAGTGCGTACAGCGCGTCAATTTCAGCGACGGGGACATTGCCCATCTACATAACATACACGATAAGCGACTCTGATAAAAATAAATTTGGGATTGATGACCTTGACGACTTGGGCCTGACGTTTACTTCCGATCCCTCAACAGGAACGGCAGCGATTACCGGCACGCCCACGCAGTCAATTAAATCACTGCCGATATATTTGAGCGCGTCCAACACCGTAACCTCCACGACTGCATCGAAAAAAGTCAGCCTCACTGCTTCGGGAACTAAGCCGAATTTTGCTTCAGCGAGTGAAGTTATTACGAAGTCAGCCGGCGAAACTTTGAGCCTCTCCGTGAACGTTACGGGCTCGAAACAAATTACTTTCAGCATGAACACCGTCGGAGGGCTTTATATAACTCAGGACGATGACGACAGCGCGACAATTTCGGGGACGGTGCCGTCAAAAACCGGGAAATATAACATAAAAGTTACTGCGGCCAATGCGGACGGGAAAGCCACGAAAAAAATTACTCTCAACGTTACGAATGACGGGACGGGCGACACAGCTGTGAAGGCCGTGAGCGAAACGCCCGAAGAAATCAGCGCGACTGAAAAAGAAATTAAAGCTGATGATGTAAATGAAGAAATTTTAGCGAATGTTCCTGCTATAAATTTTGGCTCGGAGCGTGAAATTTCATCGATAAGGGCCATTGACGCTGACGCGCTTGACGGCTGCACTATAGCGGCGGTTTTGCCGGAGCTGACTGTCTCTGAAAGCAACATGTACGATATTGAGGTCGATATTGCGCCGGAGATAGAGGCCGGGAAAAAATTATTGTGGTTTGCGTTTCCGCAGAACCGCGAGAAAACTGACGACGATGACATTGTAGAATTTTACGACGCTGACGGCAGCGAGATAACGGCAGTGCCTGAGGGTCATAAGATTTTAATTTCGGTGTGGCTTAACAGCGGAGATGTTTACGCGCCGGTGGTCGCGGTGAAAGATTCAGAGTGAGAAATAATTTTGAAAAGCTCCCCGGTTTTACGGCTGGGGAGTTTTTGTTTTCAATATGGGGCGTTGTGCTTCTCATTAAATAATTTTATTCACCAAGCGTCAGAATGGGCATATAAATATAATTCTCTGCATTCTCTGTGTAATATTCACCTTTACCATTCTTAAAAAGTGTTGCTGTTTTAGCCTTATCAGCTAATTTTGCCTTTAGTCTTGTATCCGATGTAGGACGATATGCAACAAACCACTTAAGATATTTTTTCCCCTCAGTATCTTGAGGAATTGAGCCGTCAACAATAGCAAAACCATCTATTGAAGGCTTCCCACTATTATCACCATCATTTAGAGATATTGAATCTGCATTGCTGAGATATTTTGTCATAGCTTGTTTAAAATTCGCATTAGCCTTAAGAGTATTGTGAATACGGCTAGTTATTTTTGATGTATTCCCATCAAAGTAAGTAACTACATATTGCCCATCGCTCTTAATTTTTATATTGTCAATGTTATCTGCGTACCATTCTAGTACCGCTGTCTTAATATTACGCATATTATTAACAATATTCGCGGCCTTCGCGGAGCTGACCGCCTCCGTGCTCGACAACATCATCATCGCGCTCAATACGCCAATGACGACAATAACAATCAACAATTCAACAAGCGTGAAACCCTTTTTCCTGCTTAACATGAAAAATAATTCCCTCCCATGAATTTTTTATTTTGCATTAATTTTTCTGGAAATCGATTCAAAATTATAGCACTCCATAAAAAAAATTCCCCCGAAAAAAATTTTTTTTCAAGGGAAATTTTCCTGATTTATAACTTCGCTATTATTGCGTCCCTCATCTGAGAGCCCGTGATTAATTTCGTGCCGTCCATAAAAATATCCGGCGTTCTCAATCCGTCCTTCAAAACTTCGTCAACGGCGTTTTCAATTTTATCCGCTTCCTTGTTCATTGCGAAACTGTAGCGCAGCATCATAGCTCCGGCTAAAATCGTTCCGATAGGGTTAGCCTTGTCCTGTCCTGCGATGTCGGGGGCTGAACCGTGAATAGGCTCGTAAAGTCCGCGATTATTTTCGCCCAAGCTCGCGCTCGGTATCATTCCGATTGAGCCTACAATCTGACTGGCCTCGTCCGAGAGAATATCGCCAAATGTGTTTTCAGTTACGATAACGTCAAACTCTGACGGAGCGCGGACTAACTGCATCGAAGCGTTATCAACATAAAGATGATTTAATTTCACTTCGGGATATTCTTTAGCGACCTCCTCGACAACTTCGCGCCATAATCTCGAAGTCGTTAAGATATTCGCCTTGTCGATCGACGTTACAATTTTTCTTCGGCCCATTGCCATTTTGAAAGCCACGTGGGCAATGCGTTTAATCTCGTGTTCGCTGTACTCCATGACATCACGGGCAGCGCGTTCACCGCTAGGGGTCTTGAAGGCTTCGTGCTTGCCGAAATAAATTCCTCCCGTCAATTCGCGGACGATAATAAAATCAATTCCTTTTTCGGCAATGTCTTTTCTTAACGGGCAGGCCGACGCGAGGGGCGCGAAAATTTTTGCCGGTCTTATGTTCGCAAAAACTTCAAGGCCGCTTCTGACTCCGAGCAAGCCGCGCTCAGGACGTTTTTCAGGGGGCTGATTGTCCCACTTGGGGCCGCCGACCGCGCCGAGTAAAGTTGCGTCAGCGTTCTGGCAGGTCTTTAAGCTGAAATCGGGCAGGGGCTCGCCGTATTTGTCGATAGCGTTTCCGCCCATAGCGACTTCAGTAAAATCAAACTGACCGGGCGCGGTCTTCTCTAAAACTTCAAGAGTGGCTTTAATAACTTCCGGGCCGATGCCGTCGCCGGGAATGACTGCAACATTTTTCTTTGACATTTAATTATTTTTCCCCTTTTGCTTTTTCCGTTAAACGCTTGCCGAGTTCGTAGGCTTTCTGTAAATCTTTTTCAAAATGTTCGTCGCGGTATTTCGCTTTTTCTTCCTCGCTGAACATGTTTACATCGTAGCGCGAATAATCATTAAATTGATACGTGTTATAAGCGCATAAATTTTCCGTGTAGCCTAAAACAACTTCGCAGGCCGATGAATTAGTTTTTATGATCGTGTCGTAATTCATTTTCGGCGCAAATTCTTCCGTGCAGTTCATCGTGTAAATATTCGCGCTGTAAATCGTCCTGTCAATATCCCTGATTCTTTTCCCGTTCTCGTCATTGCTGTAGTGCATAATCGGGAATAAAAATCTTTCCATGAATGAGCGCATCATTCCCGTAGGAAAGCTGAAATAAATCGGGCTGCCCATGACGATAACGTCAGAGTGCAGAGCTTTTTCAAGCACGGGCGTTAAAGCGTCTTTGAAGGCGCAAAGTCCGTGAGTCTTGGCATTTTTTAACTTGCACGCGAAACAGCTTATACAGCCCTTGAAATTAAAATCGTAAAGGTTAATTAATTCCGTCTCCGCTCCTGCGTCAGAAGCTCCCTTCATCGCGCTCTCAAGCATTTTTGCGGTGTTCCAGTTTTTTCGCGGCGAGCCGTTGATGAATAACGCTTTCATAATTATTTTTTCCTCCTGTTATTTTTTCTTTAATGAGGCCATTAAACCGCCGTCGTCAATCATTTTTTTGATGAACTCCGGGAACGGTTCGGCCTTGTAAGTTTTATTTTTAGTCTCGTTCGTGATTAATCCTGTGTCGAAATTAATTTTAACTTCATCGCCGTCTGAAATATCTTCGGCAGCTTCGGGACATTCAAGAATAGCGAGCCCGATATTAATCGCGTTGCGGTAAAAAATTCGCGCAAAACTTTTCGCAATGACGCAGGAAATTCCTGACGCTTTGATAGCGACGGGTGCATGTTCACGCGATGAGCCGCAGCCGAAATTCAAGCCTGCGACGATAATATCTCCGTCCTTAATTTTCGCGTGAAAATTTTTGTCTATGTCTTCCATGCAGTGCAAGGCTAATTCTTTTTCGTCCTGACTCGCAAGATAACGCGCCGGGATTATAACGTCAGTGTCAACATGGTCTCCGTATTTATGAGCCTTCATTTATAAAACCTCCTTCGGATGAGTAATGCAGCCGGCAATTCCTGACGCAGCAGCGACGGCCGGAGACGCTAAATAAACTTCGCTCTCGGTGTGTCCCATTCTGCCGACAAAATTGCGGTTAGTCGTTGACACACAGCGTTCACCCTTTGCCAAGACTCCCATATGACCGCCCAAGCACGGCCCGCAGGTCGGAGTCGATACGATACAGCCAGCGTCAAGGAAAATTTCAACATAGCCGAGCTTAATAGCTTCTCTATATACGCTCTGAGTGGCCGGGATAATAATTCCCCTCACGCCGTCGGCCAAGTGTCTGCCCTTCAAAATTTCTGCGGCAGCTTTCAAATCTTCAATTCTTCCGTTAGTGCATGAGCCGATTACAATTTGATCGATCTTTATATTTTTTCCTTCGGTCGCAGGTTTTGCGTTTTCAGGTAAATGAGGCCAAGACACCGTGCAGTCAATCTCATCGAGATTTAATTCGACGGTGCTTTCATATTCCGCATCGGGGTCAGGGTCGTAAGCTGTCCATTCGCGAGTAACCCGGCCCTTCAAATATTCGCGTGTGATGTCGTCAACCGGGAATATTCCGTTTTTTCCGCCTGCCTCGATAGCCATGTTAGCAATAGTCAAGCGGTCGGCCATCGTCAATTCTTTCAGACCCTCGCCGCAAAATTCGAGCGATTTATATAACGCTCCGTCAACTCCGATTTTGCCGATTAAATATAAAATTACGTCCTTGCCCGAAACAAAATCTTTTTTCTTGCCCGTTACGTTGACTTTAATAGCCGCCGGGACTTTGAACCACGTATAGCCGACCGCCATAGCCGCGCCCAAGTCCGTTGAGCCGACACCCGTTGAAAATGCGTTGACAGCTCCGTAAGTGCAGGTGTGAGAGTCCGCGCCGATGATAGCCTCGCCCGGAGCTACCAAGCCCTGCTCAGGCAAGAGCGCGTGTTCTATTCCCATAGTGCCGACATCAAAAAAATTTTTGAGATTAAATCTTTTTGCGAAAGTTCTGCACTGTTTGCATTGAGTGGCTGATTTAATATCTTTATTCGGCGTGAAATGGTCCATTACTAAAACGACTTTGCGATTATCGAAAATTTTATCAAAGCCGGCTGCTTCAAATTCATTAATGGCAACAGGAGCGGTTATGTCATTGCCGAGCGTTAAATCAAGTTTTGCCTGAATTAACTGCCCTGCATGAACTTCATCAAGCCCTGCATGTTTAGCAAGAATTTTTTGGGTCATTGTCATTGACATTGAAAAATATTCCCCCTCGTGAAAAAATTTTTATAATATTTTGATAAATTGCGATTATTTTATGATAAAATCTCAAACATGAACAGATCTTGAATTTTGTTCCCAATTCCAACTGTCCCGACACATTTCTTCCAGTCCGTAGTCAGCTCTCCAAGCAAGCTCACGCATAGCTTTTCGAGGATCGGAGTAGCAAATTCCAATATCTCCTGCCCTGCGCCCTTCAATAATATAAGGTACTTTTACGCTGTTGACCTTCTCAAAAGTCTTGACCATTTCAAGAACACTGTAACCCCGCCCTGTTCCCAAATTATATATAGAGAGACCGTTTTTTATGGCTGTTAGTGCCGCAACGTGCCCCCGCGCAAGATCAACGACATGAATATAATCTCTTATGCCTGTTCCGTCGGGAGTTTCATAATCGTTGCCAAAAATATGCAGTTTATCCAAACGGCCTGAAGCCACCTGAGTTATATAAGGTATTAAATTATTTGGTATCCCTTTGGGGGCTTCGCCGATTAAACCTGATTGGTGCGCCCCTACAGGATTGAAATAGCGCAGAATTATGACATTCCAGCTTGTATCTGCTTTGTATAAATCCGTGAGAATTTGCTCAATTATTGATTTTGTCCAACCATAAGGATTTGTGCATATTCCCTTTGGGCATTGTTCAGTTATTGGAATTTCAGCGGGAGTGCCGTAAACCGTAGCTGAAGACGAAAAAATTATATTCTTGCAGTTATGGGCCTCCAGAGTTTTTATTAGGTTCAAAGTCGAAACTAAATTGTTGTCATAATAACGCAGCGGCAAAGACACCGATTCCCCTACGGCTTTCAATCCTGCGAAGTGAATACAGGCATCAAAGGCATGTTCAGAAAAAACGCAGGAAAGATTATCTCTAAGATCCAGTTTATAAAAAGGAATTTCCGCATTTGTTATTTGTTCAACTCTCTTTATGACATCTTCAGATGAATTGCTCAAATTATCAATAACTACGACAGAATGTCCGGCCTTTATTAATTCAACTGTAGTGTGTGAACCAATATAACCTGCTCCGCCTGTTAATAATATTTTCATTTTTGTTACTCCATGTAATTTTTTTTGAATTATATCAAGTAATTTTTCAAAAATATATTTATAATTCTTGAAGAGACACTTAAACTAAAAAAAATTTTTTTTCAGAAAGGACTTTGCAAATGACATTCAAATTAAAAAACGGCCTCGAATTTCCTGCGATAGGCTTTGGAACTTATAAAGCCGCCCCAAATGAAAATATTGAAATAATTTCACGTGCAATAGAAGCGGGTTATAGATATTTTGACACAGCGTCTTTTTACGGCACTGAAAAATACATAGCCGAAGCAATTAAGGAAAGCGGAATTAGACGCGAAGAATTTTTTATTGCCTCTAAACTTTGGAAAACTGACATGGGCTATAAAAATGCAAAAGCGGCTTTCAATAAAACCCTCGAAAATCTGAAGACTGATTATATTGATGTCTTCATGATACATTGGCCCAGACCAGATTTAGCTGTAAAAGACTGGAAAAAATTAGACTTGGAAACTTGGCAAGCTATGGAAGAATTTTATTCAGAAGGTAAAATCCGTGCGCTCGGTCTCAGCAATTTTTTGCCGTATCATGCGGAAAACATAATAAAAAATTCTAAAATTATGCCCGTTGCCGCACAGCTTGAATTTCATGCGGGATATACTCAAACTTTTGCATTAAATTATTACCGCGAAAAAAATATTTTGCTTCAGGCTTGGAGCCCCATTGCACGAGGCCGTGTAGCTGATGACGAATTAATTATTGAGCTTGCAAAAAAATATAACGTTACAAAGGCTCAAATATGTTTAAGATTTTGTATTCAGGAAAATGTTATGCCGCTGCCAAAGGCTTCTTCACTTGAAAGAATGAAAGAAAATTTAGAGAGCTTAAATTTTGAAATTGATGCTGAAGACATTTCACGCCTCGAAAATATGCCTCCTTCAGGCTGGAGCGGCGAACACCCCGACAGAGTGAGAATTAAAATTTAATTCGGAAGTTTTTTATTTTTCAATTCTTCATTTATAATTTTTCATAATCCCTAAAAAATTTTTTTTATTTTCTTATTTTCAAAAGGAGGAATGAATTTATTATGAACGAAAAATTTTTATTACTTCCGATTTTAATTCCTGCACTTTCAGCCGCTTTAATTCCCGCGTTAAAATTTCCCGATAAAAAATTCCGCAACATTTTTATAGAGTGTTCTGTCCTCTTAAACACTTTAATAATAATTTTGCTTGTTATTTATCCTCCGTCGAACACTTTAACTTTATTCAGACTTTCAGAACGCGCCGGTTTTGCTCTAAAACTTGACGGGCTGGGAATGGTTTTTGCTGTTTTAATTGCTGTGTTATGGCCGTTGACGACTTTATACGCCTTTGAATATATGAGCCATGAACACAGAGAGACTTCTTTTTTCGGCTGGTTCGTTTTGACTTACGGAGTAGTTGCGGGGATTGCATTATCTTCGGATTTGTTGACTTTATATTTATTTTATGAAGTCATGACATTAACAACTCTTCCTTTAGTAATGCACGAAATGGACGGGCGAGGACGCTATGCAGGGCGTAAATATCTGCTTTATTCTGTCGGCGGTGCGGCGTGTGCTTTTATTGCATTGACTTATACAATGTCGCAGGGCGGCGGAGAATTTTTTACATTAGGCGGAACGTTAGGAGTATGGCCGAATGAACCTGATAATATATATTTATGTGCATGGTTTTTAGGTTTCTTAGGCTTCGGAGTAAAGGCCGCGATATTTCCTTTTCACGGCTGGCTGCCGAGTGCTTCAGTAGCTCCGACTCCGGTTACAGCTCTGTTACATGCCGTTGCAGTTGTTAAGGCCGGAATTTTCGCGGTAATCCGTTTAACATGGTACGTTTTTGAACCTGAATCACTCGCAGGAACTTGGGCGCAATGGGCTGCTTTTGCTCTTGCATGTATAACGATTGTTTACGGTTCTTCAATGGCACTTGCAACACAGCACTTAAAAAGAAGATTTGCGTATTCAACTATAAGCCAGCTTTCATATATTTTAATGGGAGTTTTGCTTTTAACGCCCGAAGGATTAGCCGGAGCATTAACTCATATGGGCGGACATGCAATTATGAAAATAAATTTATTTTTCTGCGCCGGAGCTATTCTGTGCCAGACTGAACGCGAATATTTATTCGACATGCGCGGAATAGGTTTAGGAATGCCGAAGACTTCATTAGCTCTTTTAATTTCCGGCCTTGCGTTATGCGGACTTCCCCCTTCGGCAGGATTTATGGGGAAATGGCAGTTAGGAACGGCGGGCGCGGCTTCAGCTCCTTTAGGTCATGCAGGAATAGCAATGCTTGCGATTTCGGCGGTCTTGACGATTTTATATATTTTTTCGATTTTCAGCATTTTCATAATGCCCGGCAAAAATTTTGATTTCAAAACTGCAAACGCAGGAGT
>JAFSXR010000064.1 GCA_017443985.1 Synergistaceae bacterium | reverse complement strand
TTGCCGAGAGTATATACAGCGACTCCGGCTGGAGATTTTTTTATCCTGTTATAGGCGCGTTGTGCGCTTATTTCGGGCCTTCGGTGCAGTTCATAAAATTTCCCGACGGCGAATATATTTATCTTGACCCTGCTGTCTCGTTCATAGCCACGACTGTATGGTTCAGCTTTTTCCCGTTTATATTCAGGTATCTTGACGAAGTCTCCGGGCTTGTCGGCCACGTCTTGGCCGTAACGTTCGTGTTAATGCTCGCGGCCTGTATTGCTACGGGGGCAGGAGCGTTTTTCATGACGGTTGCCGGGCTCGCTTTAATCATTGCGTTCTGGAGCAGGTTCGGAAATTTATACAGGCAGTCGGGCCGCGCAATGGCTTCGATGTGGGGCGTAATAGTCGCAGGAACTTCCATAATAAGCAACTCTAAGGGAATAGTTTTGAGCACGGTTTTATTTTTATCGTTGGGGCTTTTTGCAATTCCTATAACAGAAATATTTTTTAGTTTTGCCCGTTCGTTGATATTCGACACGGAAATTCCTGAAAAAAATTCAAGCGTCGGGAAAATTTATTCTCACATGCTAAGCGACGGAGTAGAACACCCCGAAGCCGTTCAGTCGGTCGCCGGGCTTTGTGCTTTAACAAGTATCGCAGCAGCGTGGGAGCAGTGGCTCATAGCATTGATAATAATCGCGGGAGTTTTAATTTTCAGACGGTCAAGAAAGAAAAAAGAAATCATAGCCCACCCGTCATTATGGGGCGTAAAATTTGACAACGTCTCGATGAATTACGCGATCTCGAAAGCTCGCGGCCTCATCACGAATCCTGAAAAAAAGACTGCGCAGTTAATCGTTACTCTAAACGCTATCGGAATGGAAGAAACAGTTAAAGATAAAGAATTTTTTGAGGTCGTTAAAAATTCTTCGATGAATTTAGCTGACGGCTTCGGCTTATGCTTAGGAATGAAAATTCTTGGAATGCCAGTTCAGGAACGTGTGGCTGGGATTGATTTTGCCGAACAGCTTTGCAGAGCCGCAAGCGTCGAGGGCTGGCCGGTGTATTTTTGCGGAGCGGCAGGAAATACATCGAGGGAATGTGCGGAAATTTTGAAGGAGAAATTTCCCGGACTCATCATTGCCGGAGCTAGGGACGGATATTTTGATATTAACAACGCTGAAATAGCTGACGAAATTGCGAAGAGCGGCGCGAAAATTCTTTTAGCAGCAATGGGACAGCCGCGTCAGGAAAAATTTATTTACATTCACAGAGAAAAATTAGGCCCTATGCTTTGCGTCGGGGTCGGCGGAGCGTTTGACGTTCTCTCAGGAAAATTAAACCGCGCTCCTTTATGGGTTCAGAAAATCGGTTTTGAATGGCTCTATCGAATGCTGCAGGAGCCTATGCGCTGGCGGAAAAATTTAAGCCTCATAACTTTTGTGCTGAGAATATTCGCGTCAAAAATCGGAATTTATAATTTATGAACGGGAAAAGGGTTTATAATAAGACCTAATCAAAAAATTCACATTCATTAATAAATTTTATAAGGGAAGGTGTTTTTCAAATGGGGGCACGTAAACCCGAAGACACAAGGAGCTTCGCATTATGTGCGCACGGAGGAGCAGGCAAAACTTCTTTAGCTGAGGCAATGCTCTTCGATAACGGCAACATAACCCGCATGGGGTCAGTTCAAAACGGCAACACCGTCAGCGACTTCCAATCCGAAGAACAAAAAAGGAATATCTCAATCAGCACGTCGCTAATGACGTTCGAGAGAAAGGGCAAAACTTTTTACGTCCTCGATGCTCCCGGCTATGCTGATTTTACCGGCGAGATGAGCGCGGCTATCCGTGTAGCCGACACCGCTGTAATTCTTGTCAGTGCCGTCGGAGGAATTGAGGTCCAGACGAGCAAGGCTTGGGAATATGCGAGCCATCATAACGCGCCCGTTGCTTTCGTGATTTCTAAAATGGACAGAGAAAACGCGGACTTCGAGAAAGTTCTCGCGGACATTAAGACGCAGTTCTCTCAAAACGCTCTGCCCGTGTTCCTGCCGATAGGTTCAGCCGATAAATTTTCAGGCGTTATTGACGTTCTTAAGAGCGATAATCCTGAAGCTGAAAGCTACAAAGAAGCACTCATTGAAGCCGCCGTTGAAATGGACGACGCTTTAATGGAAAAATATCTTGAGGGCGAGACAATCCCGGAAGCCGACATCGAACGCACGCTCAAAAAAGCAATCGCCGCGAAAAGAATCATGCCTGTGTTCGCTCTTTCTTCGGCCGTAAATATCGGCGTTAAAGAGTTTATGGACTTTGTTGCGGATTATTTCCCGTCGCCTGTTGACATAGGAGCTATTGAAGCTTTTGACGGAGATAAAAAAGTCATGGCCGAGCCGAAAGTTGACGCGCCGTTCTCAGCTTTATGCTTCAAAGTAATGGCGGACGCATTCGTCGGTAAACTGTCATTCATTCGCGTTTATTCCGGCAGTCTTTCAAGCGAAGGCACGAATATTTATAACGTCAACAAAGGCGAAGAAGAACGCATAAGCTCATTTAAGTTAATGACGGGCAAAGACGGAAAAGACGTTAAAGAAGTCATCGCCGGAGACATTGTGGCAATCCCGAAGTTACAGAGCGCGAAGGTCGGCCACACGCTGGCAACGAAGGGCGGATTTTCAGCAAAGTTCCCTCATATTGAGTTCCCGAAGCCGGTTTACAGCGTCGCCGTTATCGCTAAGACACGCGCCGACGAAGATAAATTAGGCAACGCAATCGCAAGAATACTTGAAGAGGATCGCTCGCTCACGTTTGAGAAGAACGCCGAGACCCGCGACAACGTCTTATCAGGAATGGGCGATATGCACATTGACATAGTGCTTTCAAAAATGAAAGAACGCTACGGCGTTGACCTTGACACAAAGACACCGCAGGTCCCGTATCGTGAAACAATCCGCAAGATGTCCGAAGCTCAGGGCAAGCATAAAAAACAGTCCGGCGGTCATGGACAATACGGCGATGTTTATATCCGCTACAGGCCGCTTGAAAGAGGCGCAGGCTTTGAATTTATCGACAGCGTTGTCGGCGGAGCAGTTCCGCGTAACTTTATCCCGGCCGTTGAAAAAGGTCTGCGCGAATATATGGTCGCAGGGCCTCTCGCAGGCTTCCCGGTCGTTGACTTCAGCGCGGAGTTATATTACGGCTCTTATCATGACGTTGACAGCTCCGAAATGTCGTTCAAACTAGCGACGCGACTTTCATTCAAGAAAGGAATTATGGACGCTAACCCCGTTTTATTGGAGCCGGTAATGGACGTTGAGGTTACAGTGCCTGAAAGATTTATGGGCGACGTTATGGGCGACTTCAACTCACGGCGCGGACGCATTATGGGCATGGAAGGGCATGGAAAATTGCAGGTCGTTAAGGCTCAGTGCCCGTTGGCCGAAATGTTCAGATACGCAATTATTTTGCGCTCAATGACATCTGGCGAAGGCTCTTTCTCAATGGAATATTCTCACTACGAGGAAGTTCCGAACGACATCGCAAAGAAAGTAATCGCCGCTCACAAAAAAGAAGACGAGGACGAAGAGTAATTTTTTATTCTTGTTATTCTCAATTAGGAATGAGGGATTATTTTATTTCTCATTCCTCTATTTTTTTGTTAAGTAAGCGGCGATTTTCTTAAATGCGTTAGTTCTGTGTGAGATTGAATTTTTAATTTCCTGTGAAAGTTCCGCAAAAGTTTTTTCATAGCCGTCAGGAATAAATAACGGGTCATAGCCAAAACCGTTTGAGCCTCTCGGAGAGTCCACAATTACTCCGCTGCAATGGCCGTCGCAGATTAAAATATATTCATCAGGCACACACAAAGCCAATGATGCTACGAATTTAGCACGGCGGTTAGATTTTTCTTTTAACTCGCCCAGAAGCCACGAAATTTTATTTTCAGTGCCTTGAATAATTCTTGCCGAATATAAGCCCGGCGCACCGTCAAGAGCTTCAACTTCGAGACCGCTGTCGTCAGCCAGACACGGAAGGCCGGATTTTTCAGCCCATGCGTGAGCCTTTAACATTGCATTTTCGGCGTAAGTTTTCCCGGTTTCTTCGACGATTAAATTTGAAATTTCAGGCGCGAAAATTATTTCATCAGCAAAAAAATTTTTTCCGTAAGTTTTTATTAAATATTCAAATTCTTTATATTTGCCTTTGTTGGCGGTCGCGATAACTAACTTATTCATTTAACTTTTTTTCGGCATCTTCCAAGGCGCAGAGAGGTCAACAGTTCCGCCCGATTTAGGAGGCTTTGAATCAATTAAAAATCTGACTTGCGACAGCGGAGAAAAATTTTCCTGCACTGTTCTGACTATGCTTGTAAGAAGCAGTAGGCTTTTTCTCTGTCCTGCTGATTCAATAGACGAGGCAAACTGCCCCGACATGTCAAGAAAAGCCGTCTCGGACATTCTAAACACGTGAAGCAGTTTTATCTTTTCAGCTCCCGGCATTCCGCTTAATGAAATTACAGCGTTGACGGCATCGCGCAGGTTATCTTCTTCCGTGCGCTGAATAAAATTTTGCCGCGTCTCCGCGATAGTGTCGTTCTGGACGTGATATAAATTTAATGAAATTTGCCGTGCGTTTTCAGCGGAATTTATATTTTCCTGCGCTATGCGTTCCTGTTCAGAAGAGTTGAATTTTGTTAAATCTTCCTGATTTTCAATTCTGTTTTCAGGTTTCAATAATAATTTTTTGTTCAAAAATTCAACGAACCAAGAAGTTCCGAGATAGCCTAGAACAAAGCATAATAAAATAATTCCGAGCCAAGATAAAATTTTTAAGAGTAGCGGTGTCGGTTTGTCATCGTCTACTTCAATTCTTTGAACAGGCTTTTGACGCTGCGGAGCTTTTTTTGCTGCCATTGCTGCCTGTTGAATTTGTCTGCGACGCGGAGCAGGAACACGTCCCCTTGAATGTATCGAGGAAGAATCGCGCTCGTTAAGCTCGCCGGATGCAGAGCCGCTTCGTCTGACTGTAGGCATTTTTTACACTTCCTTACTTAATATAATTAATAATCCCTTCGGCCATTGCCGTTGCTATTTTATTTTGATACGGCTGAGTTGTTAAGAGCTTGGACTCGGCCGCGTTCGTAACAAAGCCCGTCTCAAGCAAAACCGCCGGCATTCCTGCGCCCCTTAAAACAAAGAAAGGAGCTTGAGCCACGCGCCTCATGGGCAGTCCGTTTCTTACGCCTGCATTATAAAGAGCCGCCGCGAAGTCTGTACTCTCGCTGATTTTATTATTTTGCTGCATGTCGCCTAAAATTCTTAACAGCATTTCCGTGCGCCTGTCTACGTTTTCAACATCAACGCCTTTTCCTTCAACGTATTCTCTATTTTCAATCTTAGCTAAGTTCATCGCGTCCTTGTCCGTCGGAAGAGCCATTATATAAATTTCAAAGCCCGTCATGGATTTTTTAGCAGGCAGAGCGTTCACGTGAATACTCACGAATAAATCCGCGTTCACGTTGTTGGCAATGTCAGTGCGCTCTTGAAGTTTCAGATACACGTCAGTTTTTCGCGTCATTATGACATTATAGCCGCGTGCAGCTAAAACTTTTTCAAGCTCAAGGCCGATTGCTAAGTTGACGTTCTTTTCTGTTACTCCGTTGTCGGAGGCTCCGGGATCTTTTCCGCCGTGTCCTGGATCAATAACGACTGTTTTTCTTCCTGCCGCTCTTGGAGACGTAGGAATAAATATTCTCGTAGGCTCTTGATTAACCGCCGGATCTTGCTTTTGTGTTATCACCGGCGGCGCGACAGGCTGCACAGGCTTCGGGGTCTGTACGGGCTGCGGCTGGACAGTCTGCGGAACTTGGGCAGTATTTTTATTCTCTTGAGTTTTCGCCGGAACAGTCGAAGTAATATTTGCATTAGCCGGCATAAAAAAATCAAAGACAATTCTTTTGGGATTAGTCAAAATAATTTTTTCAGCCTTAATAATTTTTTCGGGAATGAAAACTAGATCGACTCCGTCAGAATTTTTCCTTAGCTCGGCCTTAACATTTCCAAAGGGCGAGGCAATGCCTGCGGAATTTTCGAGGCTTGACGAAAAAAGCGCGTGAAGTTCCTTGTTATTCATAAAGACCGCCGGCTCTGCCTCATCGTCAACCATTACGACGGCGCGGATTTTTTTGTGATTGCCTTCCTGCGAAGTCCAGCGTATGCCCTGAACAGTTCCGCTGTAAATTTCTTTCGTGTCGCCTTTTGAATCGCTTAACTTGAAAGTTTCATACTTCGGCTGGGCTTGAACTTTTTGAACTTTTGATGTTTGAACAGGAGCCGCAGCTGCCGCGACAGGAGCCGGAGTTTGTATCTGAGTTTGAGTCTGCGTTTGAGTCTGCTCCGGGCGCGTTCTGACCTCAGGAACGATTAAAGCCGGAATATCTTGATTTCTCTTTGCTATTGTCTGCGTCTGAACGGGCTGAACGGGAGCAGGAGCAGGCTCTTCAAAATCGCCGAACTCGATTTCGCTTCTGGCGTTTGCCGCAGTAACGGTATAGCCGGAAATTTTATTTATTCTTATTCTGTTTTCTTGGCCCGAACCTGCGATACGCTGAAAAAATGATGCCGCGCTCGACGAATCCAGCCAAGTTTTACCCTCATTAGGGAACGGCGCGGAATAAAGCGGCACAATGGAAAATCCGTACCAAGCCGCCGCAGAATTATCTACAAATCTTAATTGAATATTATTGCGCTGAAGCCACAGCTCCTCGCCCTTGCGCGAAGGCGAAAACCCCATGAGCCTTCCGACATCTTCAATAGAAACGAAAAGGCCGGAAGCATTTTCAATAGTTTTTACTGCGCCGATATTTCTTGAGCCTATATAAACCGCTGCGTCGGCATAAGCGCAGGCACAAAAAATTAAAGCAGCCAAAAACGCCAAAGCTGCCGTAAAAAAAAACTTCCGCATAAAATTTTTACTCGCTGTCTTCTAAAATCTGATCAAGTTCAAACAGGTTCGGAACATCAAGCAAAAGTATTAATCTGTCGTCGGCAGGCTTGGCAACCCACAAAACATAACGCCTGTCAATCGATGATGAAAGTTTTGTTGCGACTTCGAGCTGCGCGTCGTAAATCGTAAGGACTTCGCGGACGGAATTAACAATCATTCCGAATGTTACATCGTTGACAGCAATAACGACAATTCTTGCTTCGTCCGTCAACGGTGCGCCTGCCATTCCGATTTTTAACTGCATATCGAAAACCGGGACTATAGTTCCTCTTAAATTAATAACGCCGCGAATATACATAGGAGCGTTCGGAACTCTGGTAATAAACGAAGGGACACGGACAATTTCGCGGACTATATTTACATCAACGCCGAAATTCTCGCGCCCAAGCGTAAAAATTAAATTTATATGTTCCTCTCCTAATGATTCAACGTCTAAATCTCTAAAATCCTGATTAATTTCTTTAGATGTCTGTGCCGGATCTAATTTCTGAATATCTGCCAAGAAAATCTGCCTCTTTTTCTAAACTTTTTATTAAACAAACAGGAATTAGGACTAGGAAATTTTTTTTATTCCTGAATCCTAACTCCTAATTAAAATTTTTCTTACTCTATCGTAGCGTTTTCAGCAAGTTTCAATGCGCCCATGATGCCCTGATTTCCGTTGAGGGCAGCCGGCGAGATTAAGCTGTTGATGTTGTGAAGTTCTTTCGTATCAATATAGTTATTGATGTACTCAAGAACATACTTGCGGATCAACGGGAACAGCTGCGTATGAGACATAACACCGCCGCCCAAAATAATTTTCTGCGGACTGAGCGTGTATATAATGTCAGTCAATGCCTGAGCGATATACTTTGCTTCAAGTTCCCAGACTTCGGGCTTGTCAGCAAGATCCTTTGCTTTCTTGCCCCAGCGTTCTTCGATTGCCGGGCCGCTTGCCATTCCTTCAAAGCAGGCACCGTGCGACGGACAATGACCTTTATAATCATCGCCCGGTACGATTGACATAGCAAGATGCCCTGCTTCCGGGTGCAGCATTCCGTGAACAGGTTTTCCGCTGGATATTGCGCCCATTCCGATGCCTGTGCCGATCGTAAAATATACTGCGTCCTGCAGACCTTTTGCACAGCCCCATGTAGCTTCGCCGAGAAGCGAGCCGTTTACGTCCGTGTCAAAGCCTATAGGAAGACCGCCGAGCGCGTCCTGAAGAGTCTTTAACATGGGATAATTGCGCCACGCGATTTTCGGCGTGTTAAGAATATTTCCGTAAGTCTTTGAATTTTTTCTGACATCAACGGGCCCAAAGCAAGCTACTCCGAGTGCACGAATTTTCTCTTCGTCAGGGAGCGAAGGGTCAACTTTTGACTTAAAATACTCAATGACTTTCGGCATCGTTTCATCAGGCGTTGAAGTAGGAATTGAAACCTGATCTAAAATTTGTCCGCTTTCATCGCCGACAGCGCATACCATTTTTGTGCCGCCGACTTCTAATGCTCCATATAACATAATTAGCTAAATAACCTCCCAAATAATCCCTTAGGCTTTTCAGCTTCGGCTGCTGCGTCAGCTTTCGGCTCAAGCGATTCAGTTTTTTTGTACTTTGAAAGATCCGCGTTTCTCACCCTGTCCCTTAACGGAAGAATGCTCTTAGGGTTGACGGAAAGTTCATCAACGCCCCACTTCAAAAACTCTTCGGTGAGTTCCGGGTCCGCTCCAAGCTCGCCGCAGATGCCTACCCAAGTGTTATGGCGGTGTCCTGCCTCGATTGTCTCTCGGATTAATCTCAAAACTGCAGGGTGGTGAGTGTCTGAAAATCTTTCAAGATTTGCGCTCTGACGGTCAATAGCGCAGGTGTACTGCGTCAGGTCGTTCGTACCAAGCGAGAAGAAGTCAACCTCTTCGGCTAACTCGTCAGCGCACAGAGCCGCCGCCGGCGTTTCAATCATAATTCCGATTTCGATTTTTTCAGCAACGGCTTTTCCTTCGGCCTGAAGTTCTTTTTTGCACTCTTCGAGAATTTCTTTGCATTCCTGAACTTCCCATTTACTGATAATCATCGGGAACATAATTCCGAGATTGCCGAAAGTCGAAGCACGCAGCAAAGCTCTCAGCTGACGCTTAAAAAATTCTCTGCGGTTAAGACAAATTCTGACAGCTCTGAAACCTAACGCCGGGTTCTCTTCCTTATCGAGCTTCATATAATCGATCGTCTTGTCAGCTCCGATGTCGCAAGTTCTGATTATTACGAGACGGGGCGCAAGACCTTCGAGAACTTTTTTATAAGCCGCGAACTGTTCATCTTCGGTCGGGTCAGTTTTGCTGTCGAGGTAAACAAATTCAGAGCGGAAAAGTCCGACACCTTCAGCGTCATTTTCTATTACAGCGTTAATATCTTTCGGGCCGCCGATGTTCGCGTAGAGCCTGACTTTGTAGCCGTCTTTTGTCTCGCTGGGCTTACCCTTGAGCTGCTGGAGCTTTGCTTCTTTTTCGCGGTCTTCATGCTGCTTTGCCGTGAGCTCGTCAATTAAATATTGAGCCGGTTCAACGTAAATGCAGGAGTTATAAGAGTCAAGGATTGCAAATTTTCCGTCGCAGTCGTCGGTTATGTCATGGCACTGAATTATAGTCGGCCAGTTCATGCTGCGGGCTAAAATTGCTGTGTGGCTGTTCGAGCTTCCCTGACGTGTTACGAGTCCGAGCAGCAAAGACTTATCAAGTTTTACAGTTTCTGACGGTGCTAAATCTTCTGCGACCAGAATGGCAGGTTCCGTGCCCTGTAAATTTGCCGTGTCAGCTCCGAAAAGAACATCGAGCATAGAATTTTTGAGGTCAATAACGTCCGCGCTGCGAGCCTGAAAATATTCATCGTCCATATTTCTGAACATTTCTGCGGCGGCTTCAAAGCCGTCTCTGACAGCAAACTCAGCCGTATGGCCTTCGCTCATGATTTCTTTGCAGGAGTCGAGCAAATCTTCATCATCAAGCATAATCGCGTGAGCTTCAAAAATTCCTGCGGTGTCCTTGTGCCCTTCCTTCATTTCTTTTTCATAGAGGGCGTTCTGGTCTTCCTGAACTTTTACGCGGGCCGCTTCAAATCTTTCAAGCTCGGCGGCTATGTCGCTTACAAGTTCTTCGTTGATCTCATAAACGGGAGCTTTATAAATTTTTATTTTGCCTATTGCGATCCCGTTTACGATCTTCGTACCTTTGAAGGTCTGCATTAAAAAGTCTCCTTGACGAATTTTTCAATGTCAGCGAAGAAGGTGTCCTCGTCTTCTCCTTCAATGCGAATTGTAACTTCATCGCCCTGAACAATTCCCATTCCCATGAGCTTCATAAGAGAAGTTGCCTTTGCGCTTTTTTCGCCTTTAACGAAAGTGATGGTGCTCTTGTAATTCTTGGCCTCTTTTGCGAGCAGACCTGCGGGACGTGCGTGAATACCTACCGGATCGGTGATGACGTACTTAAATTCTTTCATTTCTTCATACTTCCTTTCGTGTTTTCATGATTAATAAAAATTGTCCATAAGAAAATGGCACTATGTTAAACAAATTATAATATATATTTCAAAATTCGCGTTCTAAAAATTTTTCTCTTGACGCAAAATAAACAGTCGTGTAAAATTCTCCGCGTTGAAACATCACGGGCCCATAGCTCAAGTGGTTAGAGCCACCGGCTCATAACCGGAAGGTTCCTGGTTCGAGTCCAGGTGGGCCCACCAAGTTATCACTTACCACACGGATAAAATTTCCCCGTTGCCTTTAATGTAAATATCCTCTTCGCAGTCTGCCGGAATGAAAATATTTCCGCCTCGTGATATTTCGCGTTCAAAACTTCCGCAAGCCAGATTAAATTTTCCTGAGAGACATAACAAGAATCTAAAGCTGTTAAAATTTTTTTTCTCCGTAAACGAATTATTTATATTTAATTTTTTTACGCTGAAATTTTCGCAGTCCACAATAAAATTTTCTGAACTTCCGGGAACTGCTAAATTCGCCGGGCATGTTTTCGCAACGTCGAGAGCTTTTGCGATGTGCAGCTCGCGCGGCTTTCCGTCAGCTCCTGCCCGTCCGTAATCATAAACTCTGTAAGTTATGTTAGAGTTTTCTTGAATTTCAGCCAGCGTTATCCCCGCGCCGATTGAGTGAACTGTTCCGGCCGGAATAAAAAATGCATCGCCTCTGTGAACTTTTATCTTATTAAGAATTTCAAGCAGCGCGTTATTTTTTATGGCCTGCTCAAATTCAAAGCGCGTTATTTCTTTTTTGAATCCGAGATATATAAAAGCGTCAGGCTCGTGATCGAGAATGTACCATAATTCCGTTTTGCCTTTTGAATTTTCGACCCGCCGTGCGTAATCATCATCAGGGTGAACTTGAATAGAAAGAGGCTGAGCGGAGTCAATTAATTTCACCATTAACGGAAAGGTATTTTCGGGCTTGAAGTTTTTTGCGGCTATCTCAGGATTTTTTTTCACAGCTTCGGAAAGAGCAGACCCCTTTAGTTCTCCGTCAAGAATTAAATTATCGCCGTCCTTGTGCGCGGCTAATTCCCAGCTTTCTGCTAAAGGTCCGGCGCAGGATTCTTTTCCCCACGACGAAATTAATTTCTCTCCGCCCCATAAATAATTTTTAAGAACAGGTTTCAATCTGAACGGCAGCATATTTATTCTCTCAATTCTCCATTCTCTACAAAGACTCTCGGCACTCTCGGCGAAGGACTGCATACAATTTCGTGAATGATAGTCCCGGAATTTTTCGCCGCGAGCGGAATTAAATCGCCGTCAAAAATTGTAGCGACCTCGCCGGCTTTCACGCCTTCCAAGTCCGTAACGTCGGCCATAGTCATGTCCATACATATACGGCCTAAAATAGGGCAGAGAGAGTCATGAATTTTCACGCTGAAATTATTTGAGAGGACTCTCGGCAGTCCGTCAGCGTAGCCTATCGGCAGCACGGCTATTAAAGAATCGCGCTTGAGCGTAAACGTCCGCCCGTAGCTTATAGTCGTCCCTGCCGGAAGTTTTCGGACGGCTGTAATTTTGCTCTTAACTTTCATAACAGGCTGAAGTCCCAGAGTGCTTCCCTCGTTGCCCGTGTCCGTTGAGGCATAGCCGTAAAGAACGAGGCCGAACCGTCCCATATTCAAATGGGCTTCGGGGTAATTCAACACTCCCACGCTTGCGGCTGCGTGAATTAATTTGAACGACAGACCTAGCCGCGATAAAAATTCTTTTGCCTCAAGAAATTTTTTCAGCTGGAGCCGTGTAAAATTTTCGTCATCGTCAGCTGCTGCGAAGTGGGTGAACATTCCTTCATGTTCGAGGCCCGGAAGTTCGCAGAGAGTTTTTATTTCGCAGGCGACAGCTTCTTTGTCCGTGTCGGGCCAGTAAAAACCTGTTCGGCTCATGCCTGTGTCAATTTTTACGTGAATTTTTATTTTTTTGCCGACAGACTTTGCATAACCTGAAAGGGCCCGGCCGTTTTCTAAATCTCCTACTGCTTGTGTTATGTCATACTCGCACATCAGCGGAGCTAAATCGGGGTTGGCCTGTCCCAAGCAAAGTATTGGGAGCGTTATTCCGTTCCTGCGGAGTTCTGCGCCCTCCGTAACGCTTGCGACCGCGATCCAGTCAGCTCCGCACGCCTGAAGTTTTTTTGCGCACTCCGTCATTCCGTGCCCGTAAGCGTCAGCTTTACAGACACCTAAAAATTTTGCGTCAGGGTTGAGAAGTTTTCTTAAAGTTTTGATATTATGTTCGAGGTTGTCGAGGTTAATTTCTGCCCACGTCCGGGCAGTTGCAATCCGTAAATCATTCATGCCTAAAAATTCTCCTAAAAAATAAAAAAAATTTCTGCAAAAAATTATACATGACGGCAATATAACAAAGCACTTGTGATATAATATACATACTGCAATAAAAAATTCCATAGAAGAGTCATTTTGGGGACTACAATGAGGACTACAAAAATTTCAAAATTTTCCAGATACAAAAAATTTTTACAGAGCAAAATAAAAAAATAGAATCAAAAATTTTTTACGGGCCTCTTAAATTTTTTCGTTAAAAAATTTTTAGTGCTTTCTATTTTTTCATAAGAACGTCAAAATCACGGTGCTATTTAATTCCCTTGCGTTCATCTAATCGTCAAGATCTGAAAGCAGTATGAGAATTAACATGAAAAGCAGGCCGGGAAAATTTTTCTCGACCTGCTTACGAGTTTTCACAATTAAAATTTCTTTTATTGTTTTGTCATAGTGTAGGTGGCTTTGTATTGATACACATAAGAGCCTAGCCCGAAATTTCCTTCTTCAACAACACTAGCCGTTGTTTTCGATGTTAAAGTTACAGTGATTTTACTCTCCGAACTCGGAAACGTATAACGCCACGTATTTGTCCCGGTATTATAAATTTCCGCTGTTTGATTGTGATAATTCAGTGGAATTGTCCTAACGAAGACGCTATTTTGATATGCGTCCCAAGAAGCAGAAATATCTGAAACATAAACTGTATTAGGCGTTTTTGAAGTGTCAACATTTCCGAAAATTGCCGTACAATAATTCATGGACAATGAAAAAGTCCCGTCTGATCCTGTTGCTGTTCCTGATCCATTTGACGCGACCCAAGTTCCAGTCATTTCGCTGATACTATATACTTCATGAGTTTCGTTTGAATTATTCTGTGTATTAGGCGTAGCATCATTGTTGTTATTATTTTGCTGCGTTGTATTGTTCGGACTGCTTGCTATACTGCCTCCGCTACTGCCACCTCCGCAACCTCCAGAAAAGACAGACAAGCACATCAAAGCAAAAAGAAGCCAGGACAAATATTTTTTCGTGCTCATAATAAATTAAAACCTCCTCGTAAAATTTTTGAGCGAAATAATTTAAGCACGACCATACACAATAGATTACTCTGTGCTATAATAGAATAGCAAAGGGGTAGCCAAATGTTTTTGGCCGTGTTAATTTCTTCTCAAATATATTTTAGCACAAAACCTTTGCTTTTTCATTTTATGCCCATAAAATTTTCTAAAAATCTCCACATTCATTAAAGAACGTCAAAATCACGGTGCTATTTAATTCCCTTGCGTTTATAATTTATTCGTTAAAAAAATTTTTTTCAGGAGGGGAATTTTTCTCATGTTAGTTAATGCAAAAGAAATGCTCACAAAAGCAAAGGCCGGTCATTATGCCGTCGGTCAGTTCAACATCAACAACCTTGAGTGGACTAAGGCCGTCTTACAGGTCGCCGAAGAGTTAAAAGCTCCTGTCATTCTCGGAGTTTCTGAGGGCGCAGGAAAATATATGGGCGGCTTCCTGACTGTTCAGTCAATGGTCAACGCTATGGACAAAGAGCTCGGCATCACCGTCCCGGTCTGCACGCACCTTGATCACGGAACTTATGAAGGCGCGTACAAATGCGTCAAGGCCGGTTTCACGTCAATCATGTTCGACGGCTCGCACTATCCGATAGCCGAGAATCTCGAAAAGACACGCGAGCTTACTCACGTCGCCCATAACTTGGGAATGTCAATCGAGGCTGAAGTCGGAGCAATCGGCGGAGAAGAGGACGGAGTTATCGGCATGGGCGAATGTGCTGACCCTGAAGAGTGCAAAGTCATCGCTGACTTAGGCGTTGATATGCTCGCGGCCGGTATCGGCAACATTCACGGAAAATATCCGGCGAACTGGAAAGGACTTTCATTCGAGACTCTTGCGGCTGTTCAGGCAAAGACGGGCGAGATGCCTTTAGTTCTTCACGGCGGCTCAGGTATTCCTGACGAGATGATTAAAAAAGCGATCACGCTCGGCGTTTGCAAAATCAACGTCAATACGGAGTGCCAGCTTTCATTCGCGGCAGCGACAAGAAAATACATCGAGGCCGGAAAAGACAACGAGGGCAAAGGCTACGACCCAAGAAAATTATTAGCACCCGGCGTTGAGGCAATCAAAGAGACAGTGCGCGAAAAAATCAGACTCTTCGGCTCTGACGGAAAAGCGTAAGTCAATTAGGAGTTAGGAATTAGGAGTTAGGAATTATTTTTCTCATTCCTAACTCCTCATCTCCCATCAAAAAAAGAATGGACAGAAAAAAATATTATCTTGACGGAAAATTTATCGGCGACGGAACTTTAACCGTAATTGCCGGGCCGTGTTCGCTTGAAAGTTTAGAGCTTGGCCTGCGCGTCGCAAAATTCATGAAAAGAATTTGCGAAGAAAGAAATTTGCTTTACATCTTCAAAGCCTCTTTCGACAAAGCCAACAGAACTTCCGTTCACGCTTGGAGGGGGCCGGGACTTGAGAAAGGTCTCGAGCAGTTAGCCGAAATAAAAACAGTCGCTAATGTTCCCGTCTTAACAGATATTCATGAAAGTTATCAGGCCGCGCCCGTAGGAGAAGTCGTCGATATAATTCAAATTCCTGCGTTCCTGTGCCGTCAGACTGATTTACTCGTAGCCGCAGCAAAGACAGGAAAAATTATTAACATTAAGAAAGCTCAGTTCTTAGCTCCCGAAGATATGGAATACGCCGCCGCTAAATGCAGAGAAGCCGGAAATGATAAAGTCATGTTCTGCGAGCGCGGTACTTCATTCGGCTATCATAGATTAGTCGTCGACATGCCGGGCTTGGAAATTATGCGCGGTTTAGGCTATCCTGTTGTCTTTGACGCTACACACAGCGCACAGAGACCCGGAGGACTCGGAGGGGCAAGCGGAGGAGATTATAAAATCGCGTTCCCGTTATCAAGAGCCGCCGCAGCCGTCGGGATTGACGCGGTTTTTGCCGAGACACACCCTAACCCGAAAGAAGCATTGAGCGACGGGCCGAACATGATACCGTTAGACAAAATGGAAAAATTTTTAGACGAACTCTTAGCAATTCATAACACGCGCCAAAATTTTACGGAAGAGAACAATAAAAATTGAATTATTCGGACAGTGAATTACTCAATGCCGCAAAAAATTTAATGCGGACTGAAGCGAATGAAATTCTGCGCTCGGCTGAAAATTTAGGACTCGAAATAGTAAATGCAGCGCGTGAAATTTTTGCGTGTGAAGGGCGTGTCGTCGTCGTCGGGCTTGGGAAATCAGGACACGTCGGCAGAAAAATTTCAGCTACTCTTGCGTCGCTCGGCACCCCGTCATTTTTCCTTCACGCCGCCGAAGCCTTTCACGGTGATTTAGGAATGGTACGCCGCGAGGATATAGGCTTATTGATCAGCAACAGCGGAGCATCGTCGGAAATTGTTGCGCTCCTGCCTCACTTCCGGAGAATAGGCGCGAAAATGATAGCGGTTACGGGTTCGCTTACATCACCGCTGGCACAGCACGCCGACATTATCATTAACGCTCACGTTGAAACAGAAGGCGACCCTTTACAGCTTGCCCCCATGAGCAGCACGACGCTTGAGTTAGCTATCGGCGATGCCCTTGCGGTTTTAGTTGAAACTTTGCGCGGCTTGAGGCGTGAAGATTTTGCTTTGTTCCACCCGGGCGGAACGCTGGGACGAAAATTATTGACCCGTGCTTCAGACCTCATGGGAACGGGCGAACAGCTTCCGGTCGTGAAAAAAAATGTTACCGTCAAGGACGCTTTATTTGTCATAACCGGCAAGGGCTACGGCGCGACCTGCGTCGTCGATGAAAATAATAATTTAATCGGAATTTTCACGGACGGCGATTTAAGACGCTTAATGGAAAAATCCGGCAACGATGCTTTTAACACAAAGATTGACGACGCTATGACAAGAACTCCGAGAACGATAAGCCCCGAAGCTCTAGCGGCTGAAGCCGTCAGAATTATGGAACAGAAAGAAATAAGCGTCCTAATCGTTACGGAAAATAATAAGCCCGTCGGCATTGTTCATATTCATGATTTATTAAAGGCAGGTATAGCATGAGCAAAAAAATTTTAGGGATAATCCCTGCGCGCTACGCCTCAACAAGATTTCCGGGTAAGCCTTTGGCTGATATTTGCGGAAAATCTATGATACAGCGCGTCTATGAAAGAGCATTGAAGTCAAAAAGTTTATGCGGCGTTTTAATTGCGACTGACGATGAAAAAATTTTCAACGCCGTAAAAAATTTTGGAGGCCAAGCCGTTATGACGGATTCAAATTTGCCGAACGGGACAGCAAGATGTGAACAGGCCGCTAAAATTTATAACGAAAATATTGATGCTGTGATTAACATTCAAGGCGACGAGCCTTTACTCGACCCGTTAATGATTGATGAAGTTGCAGAGTTATTGAATGAGTGCGAATGTGCTACTCTGTGCAGCGAACTCGACAGCGATTTTAATAATCCCAATATAGTTAAAGTAGTAATGTCGCAAAATAATTACGCGCTTTATTTTTCGCGGTCGTTAATTCCTTATGAGCGTAATAAATTAATTTTGCCAATTTATCAGCACATCGGAATTTACGGCTATAGTTTTGAATTTCTTAAAAAATACGTAACACTTCCCCCGACTCCCCTAAGCGAAGCCGAAAGTTTAGAACAGCTAAAAATTCTTGAACACGGCTATAAAATAAAAATCAAAGTAACAAAATCAAAAAATAAAAGTCTCGGAGTAGACACGCCCGAAGATTTAGAGAGAGTGAGGGAAATTATTAATGCCAAGTTTTAAGCATGTTGTCATAGTCAGCGATAATATTCGCGGTCATTATCATCAGTCGCTGGGCGTTGCGGAATGGCTTGGCCGTCTTGGAAATGTAACGGTCGATGAGCCTGTTAAGCTGCCGGAAATTTCAAGCCTGAAAAAATTTTTGAAGTTAAAGCTCGCCGGTCGTAAAATTCCTGAAAAAGGCCCGGAATTTTCAAAAAACTGGCTAAAATCTTTTGGAATATCGCCGAAGAGATTTTATCCCGACACAATTTTTATTTCAGCCGGAAGCACTGCTGCCCCGTTCTGTCTCGCGCTCGCTAAAGCAACGGGAAATAAATCCGCCGTCATAATGACCCCTTCAGTGTTCGGCACAAAGCCTTTTGATTTCGCGATAGTCCCCGACCACGATGAACATGACCGCAGCGATCCAAGAATAATGGCGACGCTCGGAGCACCTAATCATATTCATCAGCAAATGATAAAAAATGCCGCCGAAACATTTTTCAGCCACATAAATTTCAAGAAAAAAGTTATTGCCGTTCTTGTCGGAGGCAGCGATTCAAATTACAGGCCCGATGCTAAATGGGCTGAGGAAGTTCTCGGAGATCTGCGGCGATTCGATGATGCCACGCTTTTAATCACGACATCGCGGAGAACTGAAGAAAATCTTGAAAACGAAGTCGAAAATTTATTCTCGTCATGTCCTTCGCTCGGCTATATGCTGATTTTGTCGAGAAATCCGAAAGTCAACGCCGTAACGGCTATTTTAGGCGCGGCCACTCACGTTTTAGCAACAGAGGACAGCGTCTCAATGGTCTCTGAAGCAGTAACGGCCGGTTTCAAAGTCGGCTTGCTCCGTGTTCCGAGAGTTACGGGAAAATTAAAAAAATCTATGGGCTTCGGGACAAAAAGATTTGATGAAATGTTCGAGGAAATGAAAGCAAGAAATTTAATCGAGGACTTAGGCGCTTCTCCTGACTTCGATAAATTTTTCGCGCCTGACGAACAGAAACATAATAAAAATTTCAACGAGGCTCAACGCGCCGCAGAATTTATACTGAAAAGCTAAGATTTTTTAATTTAACTCACAACTCCTAACTTCTCGATGACTTTTGTTAATTCTCTCACTTCCACAAGTTCCGACGGCAACGCTAAATTTTGTCTCATTCTCATATTAATTTCGTTAATTCTGCGCTGGGCCCATTTATATTTAATCCGGTTATAAATTTTTTCCCATACGTCCTGAAAATTTTCTTCACGGAACATTCTGCAATACTCTTCGCCGCGTTTAATAAAGCCTGTTTTTTCAGTGTCGCCCGTTGAAAGCCAGAGTATGAAAAGATTATCGGGGTTTTCAGTTAAAATCGAGACTGCCGTTTCTTTTGCTATGCCGCTTTGAAGGATTTTATATGCTTCTTCGGGCTCAAGCCTTAATCTGCACTCCGAGTGATTAAAAAGCAATGCGCACAGCCCTGCCTCAAGAAGTTCATCATCGTGTGAAAATATTTGATTGTCATTAAGAAAATTATCATTTACTTCAGAAATTATTTTTTTGCCGAAAATTCTCTCCTCAAGTTCATACGGCGAAATCAAAGTCAGCTCGCTAATTTGAGATCTGTACGGGATAACTTCGTTGCTTTTAAGTTTTGAAAGATTTTCAAATAATTCTGAAGCGGCGTTTTTTCTTGTCGCAGGATTTTTCAGAGCCGGAGCTAAAATTTCTATCTGCTGCAAAACTAACGGCCTTGCCTCCGAAATAATTTTTTCAAATTCTTCGGGAGCGTTCGCGCTCAAAAATTCGTCGGGGTCTTTTCCTTCGGGAATGTTAATGACGCGGACATCGAGCCCGTGTTCAGCTAGAATATACATTCCGCGAAGAGCCGCGTTTTGTCCGGCCGTGTCGCTGTCGTAGCAGATATAGCACCGTGAAGAAAAGCGCGACAATAATTCCGCCTGCTCCGCCGTCAATGATGTTCCTAATGACGCAACAGCCTCGCCGAAGCCGCATTTATGAAGCCTCAAAGCGTCCATGTAGCCTTCGACTAAAATCGAGCGTTCTTTTTCTTTTATAAAATTTTTTGCTCCGTTCAATAAATATAAATTTTTTCTCTTGCTGTAAATTTCATTTTCGGGACTGTTGATATATTTTGCTCCCTCGCCGTCAATTAAACGTCCGCCGAACGCGATTATTTTTCCGGTGATGTCTTTAACGGGAAAGATTAAACGCCCCCTGAACCTGTCATAAATTCCCCTGTTGCCCGGCAAGGCCAAGCCCGCGTCTAAAATCTGCTTGTCTTTAATTCCTGACTGCCGCAAAAATTTTGTGAGGCTGTCCCAAGAATTTAAGCTGTAGCCGAGCGAAAAGCGCGTTATGTCGTTCGCTGTCATGTTTCTTTTCTGCATGTAGGCACGCCCGACAGCACCCTGAGGGCCGGTTAAATTATCCATGAAAAATTTTTCGGCGATGTCGAGAATTTCATAGAGAGATTTTTCGCCCCTGTTCTTTTTTTCATGGCCTTCGATCTTTATTCCGGCACGCGAGGCCAAGAGCCTGAGAGCCTCTTGAAAATTTAATCCCTCAGTTTTCATTACGAACGTAAAAATATCTCCGGCCTCATGGCAGCCGAAGCAGTAATAGCTCTGCGTGTCAGTAAAGACGTGAAAAGACCCGGTCTTTTCGTCATGGAACGGACACAGCCCTACAAAACCGCGCCCCGATCTTTTTAATCTGACTTTTTCGCCGATTACGTCAACAATATCAAGAGAATTTTTAATCTGGTCATATAAATTCATTTACTCGTGAAAAAATTTTTCTCCTAACTTTGAAAACTTATTACTGTATTATAATAATTCGCAAAAATATATTTTCCGGGAGATGTTGTAATGAAAAGAAAAATAGTACTTGCACTCATGTTTATAATTTTTGTTCTGCCTTGCGTATCATACGCTGACGAGGTGGAGGACCTTTTGAATTTCTACGTAAAAAAATTTACGCCCGAAAAAGCGACGCTGATTATATCAGACAAGCCTGACGAGACAGGATTATTCAATGACGTTTATTTAGACCTGCAGGGCGTTGTGATTGAGAAGCTGAGATTAAGCTCTCTAGTCGTGAATATGCGCGGCGTTCAATTCAACGAGCCTTCAGAATGGTCAAAGGGCAACGTCGAATGTCTCGATGCTATTTCAGTTTTAGCGACGGCCACGCTGCTTGAAAAAGACATCAACGAATCGATCGAGAACAGGACCTTCGGCAGCGGCGACGGAGAGTGGCACGACATGTCGATGAAAATTCTGCCGAGCGGACTCAGCGGAAAAGGTTATTATAAATATTCATTCCTTGATATTTTGATTGAGATCAACAGCAAATTAAAAATCGTCAAAGGAAAAGAATTATGGCTCGACAATCCTGCAGTGAAAGTCAACAAGCTTGACCTTCCCGACTACGTAACAAGAAAAGCTCTTTCAGCAATTCAGCCTCTCGTGGATTTAAGAGAATTTCCGCTGCCCCTCACGCTCAGCAGGGTTGAATTAAAAAAAGGAAGCGCGACACTTTCATCAAGAACGCTGCCGAAAGCGTTAAAGGGCGGTCTGAAATATACGTACTCAAAATAAAATTTTCTCATGAACAGCATTGATAAGAAGCGTTATTTATGGGTGGTAATCTCTGCAATAATTCAGGGGCTTCTGCTCGGAGTTTACGCGGTCGTTCCGTCAGGCCCTCTGAAGTGCGTGCCGCTGACCGTAATTTTTTTAGTGCCGTTTGTTTTTTGGCTCTCGCAGGAACATTGGGGGCGGAGGCTCTTTGATTTTCTTCTCGGCCTCACGCTCGTGTTATTAATATTCTGGCTCTATCGTTTATGGTC
>JAFSXR010000063.1 GCA_017443985.1 Synergistaceae bacterium | reverse complement strand
GTTGAGTGTGCGTTCTATCGCGGCTGTCAGTGCGATATGGACGGAAAATTTGACTGGGGAGGTGTAATCAGATAATGAGTATTCCAAGACCAAAGCCCGAAAAATTCCGCCTTCGCCGTACAATGATGTTCATGAACGCGCAGAAGCCCGGATTAATTAAGGACGCTTACATTTACGGCGCGGACTCAATCATGCTCGACCTTGAGGACGCAGTTGCGGAAAATCAGAAGGACAGCGCGAGATTTTCACTCTATCACGCATTAAAATCAATCGACTACGGCGACACAGAAGTTATAGTCAGGATTAACGGGCTTGATACGCCTCACTGGAAAGAGGATATTCGAGTCTGCGTTGCCGGAGGCTGCGACGGTATCAGAATCGCTAAGACCGAGAGCGCGCAGGACGTTAAGACGGTTGACGCGGCTGTTACTGAAGCTGAAAAAGAATTTGGCGTTGAAGTCGGCAGAACTTTATTAATGGCGGCTCTTGAAAGTCCTAAGGGAGTTTTGAACGCTTACGAAATTTGCCAAGCTTCTCCAAGATTATTCGGCGTTGCTCTGAGCGGCGGAGATTACCGCAAGTGTATGCAGGTCAAAGTAATTCCAGGCGGAATTGAAATGCTTTTTGCCAGAGGCTTCATGCTTAACGCGGCGAGAGCGGCCGGCATTCAGTGCTTCGATACAGTTTTCACAAACTTAAACGATGACGAGGGCTTCAGAGCTGAAGTAAAACAGAATGTAGAAATGGGATTTGACGGAAAATCTTTAATCAATCCGAAACAAATTCCTATCGTTCATGAAATGCTCGCGCCTTCACAGAAAGAAATAGCCGAAGCAGAAAAAATCGTTCGCGCTTATCGTGAACATGCAAGCGAGGGCGTAGGAGTTTTCACGCTCGACAACGGAAAAATGATAGACATCGCTTTTGTACCGGGCGCGGAGCGCGTCATTAAATTAGCAAAAGCCAGCGGAATTTATGAGGGGGATCTTTAATTATGAAAAATTCAGTCGGAAGAGAGATACCCGCAGAGGCGTTAGCCGTTGAGTTAAAGAACGGCAGGAAATATGAACCTTATCAGGGCAAGGGCTACAGAGACGGCAAATATATAAAGAAGGCCGGCCCTACGAGCAAAATTTACCAAAAGCCTATCGAGAGCAAAATACTTCCTTCGATCCGCGACGCTGTAATAGCCTGCGGAATTAAGGACGGCATGACGGTCTCTTTCCATCATCATTTCAGAAACGGCGATTATATCGTCAACATGGTCATGAAAGAAATCGTAGACTTGGGCATTAAAAATATTACGATTGCTGCTTCAAGTCTCGGAGACGCTCACGATCCTATAGCCGAATATATCGAGCAGGGAATTGTTACGGGTATTCAGACATCAGGCATACGCGGCAAAATGGGCGACGTTGTCTCGCATGGAAAATTAAAGACCCCTGCTATTTTGCGCTCGCACGGCGGACGTGTTAGAGCCATTGAAGAGGGCGACGTTCACATTGACGTAGCTTTCATAGGCGCACCGACTTCGGACGAGTACGGAAACGCCAGAGCATTAGGAGGCAAGGGCGACTGCGGAGTTCTTTCTTATGCAGTTGTTGACTCTGAATACGCCGACAAAGTTGTCGTTATAACTGACACGCTCGTTGAATATCCGAACTTCCCGCCGAGTATTCACGGAGTTAATGTAGATTACGTCGTAAAAGTTGACGAGATCGGAAACCCGAAGAAAATCGCTTCGGCGGCCGCGAGAATGACACAAAACCCGCGTGATTTAATGATGGCTGAGAACACCGCGAAAGTTATCGCCGCCACGCCCTGGTTCAAAGAGGGATTTTCATTCCAGACGGGAGCAGGCGGACCTTCACTCGCCGTCAACAGATTTCTTGAGCCTTTAATGGACGCAAAGGGAATTAAAATGGCTTGGGCTATCGGCGGAATTACGGCGGCAATCTGCGACCTTCAGAGAAAGGGTAAAGTAGGCAAGATTATTGACGTTCAGGACTTTGACACGGGAGCTATTGAGGACATCCGCACCAATCCCAATCACTTTGAGATGACGGCAAGCGAGTACGCCAACCCTGCGAATAAGGGAGCGTTTGTAAATAAACTTGACTTCGTTGTACTCGCGGCTCTTGAGGTTGATATTGATTTCAACGTCAATGTCATTACGGGCTCGGACGGAGTTTTACGCGGCGCACCGGGAGGACACCCTGACACGGCAGAGGGCGCGAAATGCTGCGTTATCGTTACGCCTTTAACACGCGGACGAATGGCGACAATCTGCGAGCATGTTGTTACGGTAACGACACCGGGCGACTGTGTTGACGTTGTCGTTACTGACTACGGGACAGCCGTAAACCCGAACAGAAAAGATATTATTGAAGCTCTTGACGTGGCCGGAATTAAGCACGTACCGATTAAAGAACTTCAGGAAAAAGCCTATTCGCTAGTTGGAAGACCCGATGACCTTCAGTGGAAAGACAAGGTTGTCGCAATTCTCGAAGCACGCGACGGAACTATTCTTGACGTTGTACGCGAGATAAAACCCTACGAAATTTAGTAATGAGGTAGGAGTTAGGAGGTAGGAGTTAAAAACTTCGCTCTCCTTACTCCTATTATTCAAGCCCGGCGAAGGGATAAAGGTCTGGAGCAAGCAGCACTGTTTGAACTTCAAGGAATACCTCGCACCTTCTGCTTGTGGCTCCTGTGTATGTCCAGCTAAAATAATTTCTTCCGATTGTTTTGCCGTTAGCGTCTTTGCCCGTACAATAGTTTGTATCTCTATAACCTGTCTTATACCAGATTATATACTCATTACCCAAATTCTCGGAAAACGTAACTCCTCTGGGGCCGCTGGTGCATGGCTCTTTGTGAAGATAGTGGCGGGTTTTGCCTGCTTTTATGTCGTCTTGAACAAGTTTACTCTTGTTATATGAGCGAAATCCGCGTTCCCAATATTGATCTTTGTCAGCATCGCTGGTAGTCCAGCTTACAGAACTCGCATTTTTCTGACGATTAACAAAATAGCGATAGAAGTTATAACGTTCCGCAAGAGCTCTGTATTTTTCGTAAAGCGTGTTGAATTTTGTTTGGTAATCTTTAACTAATTTTTCATCAGCACAAATACGGTTAAGCCCGCTTCTAGTCTCCATGACAAGCTGTGTTTCAAATTCATTCCTCCATTGAGCCTGAATACTCGCACCGCTTTTAAGATTACTCGCAGGAATTGCCATTAAAGCATTGTAATAACAACGGGTGCGGAAAATCATCTCGTTCAGTGTTCTGATATTGTTATAGAGAGATTTTTGAATGTCGAGACCTTCAGGAATATAAGGCTTTAAGGCTTCAATCTCCCTGAAACGTCTGAGCGTTACATAAAGCCGATTGTATTGTGTTTGTGAAACTTGCTTTGCAGATTTTATAAAACTTGCAAGTTCATCAGTAAAGCCGTTTAATGAGAAAGACTGCTCACCCCCGCGTCCGGTTTGTGTACAGTGTGAAACATTTATTGTAACGTCATGAAAATCGTTTTGAAGTTCTCTAGAAAGTTTTTCTATGCGAGCTTTAGCCGCATCGCTGGACTTTCCTTTATCGCGCTCTGAAACAGCATTTTCTTTCACACTCTTCAAAAGCTCCTGCACACATTGAGCGGCATCAGCACAAATCACTGCGGCATCATCAATATAACTGTAGTGAACGACATCTTCAAATCTATGAGTGTTCAGGCTAAATCTTTTTCTTGTAAAGGTATGTCTTTCTCCCTGATAATAAGATTTTCCGGGTTCAACCGCAATTTCTACGATTGCATCATAACGGTTGCCCCACGTGTAGCCGGCGACAAAATAATCTCCGTATTCGTTCAGAAAATCCTTATAGCCGTCCTTTTTAAGGTCGGCAAATGCTTCGTCATCAATCTGATAACTCTGCGAAGCAAGCGTTCTCGGCTGTTGTTCGATGAGTTCATAACGCACGGAAATTATTTTTGTGTGGTCGCTGCCGAGCCTCGCGTAATCCTGCCTTTGAGTGTAGCCCAGAGCTTCTCTGAGTAATGCGAAATTCGACATTGCTCCGAGTTCCTGCGCTCTGTCGTGTTCTTCCTGAGTCGCTATTACATTAGCAGTAAAATTTTCGTTAAGTTTAATAGAATTACCCGTAGGCGTTGAAAAATTTTTTACGATCTTTGTTGTCGCACGAAGCCCGGAATGAGCGTGAAAGCCCACGCCCTGCGCAAAGATCTCGTCATAAGGCACATTATTGATTACAGGGGCAGGTACTACATGTGTCTCTGCGTATTTCCGCGCTCTCTCTGCCTCGAGTCTTTCTTGATACGCTTTCAGTCTTGCGCGCTCTCTATCTCGCAGTATTTTCCGTAACTTCTCTTCACGGTTTTTTCGTTCTCTCTCCTCCTCTTGAGTCTCTAGATCGTCAATATGGTATCCCATCATTGCACGCATATAGAATTTTTCGGTGGAGTTTCTTGGCACGAGCGAAGTCTCAACTTCAGACTGCTCGCTTTCTTCACTTTCTTCTTCTTCAAATTCTATCGGCAGGCCGTTCTCGTTAAATTCCGTTGCGTAAGATAACAAAATTCTCTGAATGTCAAGAATTTCTCTGGGGTAAAGTTCAATCTCTTCTCCGTCAGAAATCGAATATGCTTCGGCAGTGTTGTAAATTCTGAACTCAAAAGGAACATCAGGAGATATGTCTACGCTTACATCATCTGAGTCAAATATTAACTCGCTGACCGCAAATACATAATCCCCCGTCATCGGAGCCTTGAATATGTATAAAATTATGCAGGGATTTTCTTCAGGGAGTATTTCAACGTCAGTTGAAACATAATGCGTGCTTAAAATTTCCGTGCTTTCTTCAGATAACGATGCAATATATAATTCAGCCTCTTCCTCAATTTCTTCAGGGGTTAAATCACTGCTTTGTTTAAGATATGCCAAAATTTCTTCTTTGGTCAAATTTCCGGCAGGCCATATATCTTCTGAAAGTTCAAGAGTTTGAAATCCAGATAAATCAAGAATCATCTCATTTCCGTCAGGCGCAGTAATTTCTACTGCTAATAATGAATTGCTCAAAGTTCTTCCGCCGTGTGAGTATTTGATCACGTATTCGCTGTCCTTGTTCAAATGTACGGTCTTTATATACTCGCCGTCGGAATTTAAGTCTTTGCTTGAAATATATTTAACGAAATGCAAACCTTGAGGGTCGGCCGGAGCAGTCTCATCGTAGAAAATTTCAGGAGCCGGAGCATAATCGAAAACCATTGGCGAACCGTCAACATCGGGCGAAAGGATTTTTTCAGCAAGCTGTAAGGCTGCTTCGGATATCTGCTCATCTTGAAGTTCCGAACTATCGATAACGCCGCTGCTGCCGCCTCCGCAGCCGAAATTACAAAATAAAAGAACGCCGATTAAAATTAACAAAATAAATTTAGCGTTTTTCATGTTTATAAATAACTCTCTTTCATAAAAAATTTCCTTTTTCCCCGTTTATCCAGCGATAAGAGCGGAGAAAAAGGAATTTCGGTCAAATTAAAACATAAATAATGCTTAGTGTTCAGTAATAAGTCCGTCGAAGGGGTAATCTTCTTTTGTCATTCTCATGGCTTGCCCTTCAATTTCCCAGTCTATGCTGGAGCTATAACCGCTCTTGAAGTAGAAGTTCACCGCTTTCGTACCGACAGCAGGTGAGCCGTCAACTAACCAACGCGCACGGTCATCTTTACTGTCCGCATTGCTTGAGCGGGCTTTAACGTAACAGAATACAGCCTCGCCGCCGTCCGCCTCAGCCGTAAGTTTTGCAGGCTTAACGTCAGGTAAGTGTGCGATTAACTCAGAATCCGACTGGGTGTCGTGATGTGTCCATTCAATACGCCAAGCGGCAGACTTAGGACGGGATATGTGAACGGCCTTATAATCTCTTTTCCCTGCCTCAATATCTGCTTTAACGTATTCGCTGACTCTAAATTCAGTATATCCGCTTGAACCTCCGTGCTCTTGTCCGAAAGGCATCTTGCGAACATTATCGTAAGCAGTAGTAGAGCCCTCTTCGGCTCCTTTAGCCGCCGCTTCCAGTCTGTCGTAGGTCTCTTTCTCCTGCTGCTGTGCGATTTTCAATTTCGTGTAGAAAACATATCTGTCAGCAAGAGCCTTGAATTTTGCTATGAGATCGTTAACCTCCGTTACTGTTTGGTCAAAGCTCGCGTTCGCTTCCGCACTTGTGGCGTAGAGCCTTTCACCTGCGGAATTAACCAGCGCTATGACCTTGTTAAATCTTCCTTCAATATCCTTTGTGGCTGAGCCGTTAATGGCTGAATTATCCCCTACAACATTACGGTACGCTCTTAAATTTTTCAGATCAGTATTGAAGGCTGAGATCTTTATGGTTTGTCCGACAGTCAGCGGAATTTGCCCCGATGTGTCGCCTTTTTTCCTCATTCTTCTGGCAACTTTGGGATGAGAACGCCATCTCGACATCTTGACTCTGATAGGAGCGTATCCTGCACGGGTCGCACTCGCTCCAAGCTGGTTGCGGAACTTCAACAATTCGTCAAATACGTTGTCCATTGCTTTAATGTCATTGCTGACAGGAATATTTATCGGCTTAGGCACTGATTTCCCAATTCCGCTCGTTACAATATTTACGGTTATCGTCGCCTGATTTTTCTTCAGGGTATCTTTAGTTGTATTTGAGATGTCGGCACTTGAGCTGAAGCTGCTAATATTCAAACTTGCACCGAGTTTGCTCTCTACTTCTTTGAGCTGTTCGGAGGTTTGAGTGGTGATTCCGATATACGCATCAAAACATGCCCCGTACTGATAACCGCTCACGTAATAATCGCCGAAATCGTTTCTAAAATCCTTCACGAAATTCGGGCCTGAGTTATAGTCTTCTTTAATCATGTCAAAAAAGTCTGCCCTCTCCCAAGCGGCCTCAAGGTCATCGTCATCAAGGAGGCGGTAGCCGATTTCTCTTTCTTCGTAATGAATAACAAGAGTTGAAGAAGTCAGTCCGAATTTGAAATTACTTGTCGAACCCGTACCGAATGATAAACCCAACGCGGACATGGCCAAAGAAACATTTGCTGATGTCTTTGAGAGGGACTCCGACTGAGAAGCCGTATTGATAAATTTTGTATAGAACTCAGTCGTAATGGGGTGCGTATCCTGCGTGTCGGTTGCCTTCGGCTTATCAGTATTAATATCAACCGATGTTGCATTCATGTAGTCATACAGACGTTTCTTGCCCTGACTTTTTTCGTATGCTTTCGTAAGGTTAATAGTAACTCCGCCGGGAGGGCTGAGAAGCGTATAAGCCATAACTCCCCTGCCCATATGATAACGATCGTCGTACGGTATTCCCGTAATCTCAGCCTCGATATCTGCGGGCTCGTTCGCCAAAGCACTTGTTGACACTGCATTGCTTGAAGTAACGACGTTTAAGACTTTTGTACTAAGTTTGTCTTTAAGTTCTTCGGCAAATTTTTCAATAAGCGCATCTGCTGAAGCGTCGCCTGACTCGGTTCCCAGAGCCTCAAAAGCCTCTATCTGCTTTATCTGCTCGGCGGTAAGAAGATCATAAATATCGGGGTAATCATATATAACGCCTGCCTTGCCCAGTACCTGCTCCATGTAACTCTTGTAATATTCTTTATCATCGCTGTTCAACTTAATTTCAAATGAAGCAGCACCCTCGCCGTAGTCATCGTTGGGCAGACCCTGACCGTAAACTTTTTTGAAATAAGTCGGGTTTGAGGCATAGAATAATTTTCTCAGCTGAAGTACATCTTCAACGCTGATAGTCTCACTTACATCTCCGTCGGCATCTTTAATAGTGAATCTGGTGTAATATCCTGTCTCGCCGTCATCACCGTCTTTGCTGCGTCTTTCCTTGTAAATGAAAAGCACGGCTCCTTTGTCGGCTTCCGGCGTAAAAGTTTGAATATTGCCGGAGTCATCTAAATATAGTCCCGAATAAGGTTCGCCGTCAACGATTTTGACAAAATAATTTCCTGTAACTTCAGGCGTGAATGTGTAGCAGATGATTGAGGGATTTTCTTTAGGATAAGCAGCACTGGTAACTTCTACTTCTTCAGCGGTATTAAGATCAAGAAGAGAATTTTCAGGATCGTAGAATGAAATGTGCGGAAGAAGGCCGCTTAAATCTTCGGTTAAGTTTCTGGAAAATTCAAACGTGTATTCTGTTCCTGCCACGAGGGGAACTGAATAGATGTTGCCGCCTTCGGCCTCAGTGCGGAGCCTATTAAACCAAGTCATTGAAGGAACTGTAAGAGCCTTTTCCGCAACAGCCGCGACCGATACAGCAGACGAAGCCATGAAGGAAGAAGTTGAAGCCGAGTTATTGACGTGAACTTGAGGAATTCCGAAGAAGTCCAAGAAGTAAGGTTTTCCGTCATTCGCATCAGTCAGGTCATAAATCGCTGCCTCATTAATATCCAGCTCTGTTACCTCACGTACAGCGGAATTTGGATCTGTATCCTGTACTTTTACTTCAGGAGTATAACCGTCGTCGCTGCTGCCGCTAGAGATTGGGCCGTTGCCACCTCCCCCGCAGCCGCCTGTAGCTATTGCGAAGAACAAAGCAATTAACACTAAAATGAATACGTTGAAAGAAAAATTTTTCTTATGCAACTTAAAAAAACTGCCTTTCTAAAAAAATTTTTTTTTACACTATACGGTAAAATTCGTGAACATTCTAACATGTTTGAAAAAAATTTAGGAATGAGAAAAAAATTCCTCACTCCTAATTTTTAGCGCCTCATTAAAATTTTTTACGCGCTCTTTGCTAAGACTTCGACTTTTTCGCCGATCTTGATACATTTTGCCGGGCACTTCTCGGCGCATTTTCCGCACTTAATGCACTTCGTCTGGTCTATTACGGCTAAATCATTCACCATTGTAATAGCCTGAACGGGGCATAATTTTGTGCAGAGGGTACAGCCGATACAGCCGGCACTGCAAACGCTCTTGACCATCGGGCCCTTCCAGTGCGAGTTGCAGGCAACGACAACATCAGCCGCTTTCGGAATAAGCGTGAAAATTCCTTTAGGACATGCCGCCACGCAGGCACCGCAGGCAACGCATTTATCGCCGTCTACCTTCGGGAGGCCGTCATCGCCCATTGAAAGTGCGCCGAAATTGCAGACGCTAACGCATGTTCCAAGACCGATACAGCCGAACGGGCAAGCGTTAGGAGAACCGCCGGGAATAGTCGCGGCACTGCGGCAGTCTTTTATTCCGTCATAAATTAACTGGCGCGGTGAAGCTGTGCATGTTCCTTTGCATTTTACAAACGCTCTCATCGGTACGCTCTCGCCGGCATCAACGCCCATGATCGCCGCGATTTTTTCAGCGACCGAAGCACCGCCGACCGAACATTTATTGACGGGCGCACCGTCATTGACAACGCCTGAAGCGTAGCCGTCGCAGCCTGGATAACCGCAGCCTCCGCAGTTAGCACCGGGCAGTACAGCGCGTATTAAACCTATTCTCTCGTCCTGATGAACTTTGAAAATTACTGAGGCAATCGCAAGAAGAACTCCGAAAACTCCGCCCATTATTCCCATTAATAATAAAGGCGTTACAAATACGTGCATGAAATCCATTATTCAAAGCCCCCTTACTTTATTATTCCCGTGAAGCCCATAAACGCTATCGACATCAAGCCCGCAGTTATTAAAGCCATTGGAAGTCCCCTTAAGCTGTTAGGTATGCCATCGTTGCCTTCTATCCTTTCACGAATACCGGCCATTAACGAAATAGCAAGCAAAAATCCTAATGATGAGCCAAGCGCGTTGACCAATGCCGCCGCAAGTCCGTAGCCCTCATTCATATTGAGAACTGCAACTCCAAGAACAGCGCAGTTAGTTGTGATCAACGGCAGAAAAATTCCAAGCGATTTATAAAGCACGGGATTTAATTTTTTCAACGCAAGCTCAACGAACTGAACGAGAGCCGCAATGACCAAAATAAATGACAGCGTATATAAATATTCAAGATGAAGCGGAACGAGCAAATAATTATAAGTCAGCCACGTCATTAACGACGCAAGAACGATAACGAAAACGACAGCCGCGCCCATTCCCTGAGCGGTCTTTAATTTTGAGCTGACACCCATGAAAGGACAACAGCCCAAGAATCTTGAAAGCAAAATATTATGAACAAATATTGAGCTTATGAAAAGCAAAACTAATTCTGTAAACGTCATTATGCTTTCGCCTCCTCGCACTCGTCTTTGTCTCTGTTGCAGAATTTAGCCATAGCACAGCAGCCGCAGCCGGTCTTAGCTTCAGCCGGTGTCGCTCCGATGCCTCTAAATCTTGCCTGAATAGCTCTGAATGCTCCCATGCAGCAGCCGAGAATTATAAATCCGCCCGGTGCCAATACGATTAACATCGCAGGCTCAAAACTTACTACGGGCATTCCAAGCCAAGTGCCGCCGCCGAAAATTTCACGGATTGAGCCGAGAAATGTTAAAGCAATAGTGAAGCCCAAGCCCATTCCGATACCGTCAAGAGCCGATTCAAAAACTCCGTTCTTTGACGCAAAAGCCTCAGCCCTTGCAAGAATAATGCAGTTGACGACGATTAAAGGAATAAAAATTCCAAGCGATTTATTTAATTCAGGAGCAAAGCCCTTCATTAAAAATTCAATGACCGTAACAAAGCCGGCTATGACGACAATAAAAATCGGTATTCTGACCTCATCTGGCACCATTTTTCTTAAAAGCGAGATAACCATGTTCGAGGCAATTAATACGAACGTCGCGGCTATACCCATTCCCAAGCCGTTAGCTACGCTGGTCGTAACCGCAAGCGTCGGACAAAGCCCGATACACTGAACGAACGTGGGATTGTCGGTTAAAATTCCGTTAGTGATAATTCTAAATTTGCTCTGGCTCAATTTTTATTCAGCCCCTTTCAAATTTTTGTTCCAATATTCGACTGCGGCATTAACTCCCGTTGTTACTCCGTTTGAAGTTATCGTAGCTCCCGAAATTGCTGAAATCTCATCAGCTCCGTTTGCCGAGCCCTTAACGACTTTCAAAGGCAATGAGCTTCTGTCATTAAACTGCGTGTAAAATTCGGGCTCTGTGGATTTTGCGCCGAGTCCGGGAGTTTCTGAATGATTTAATATATTGATGGCCTTGACTGTTCCGTCTTTGGTAACGCCGACGATGAAATTAATTTCTCCGCCGTAGCCCTTTGAATGTACGGTCATGCACCAGCCTACGAGGCCGTTAGCGTCCGTGCCTTTCTGAACGTCAGCGACAAATTCATCTGCTTTAACTTCGTAAGTGTTGAAGTCCTGAGCCGCCGGCATAACGATTCTGAAAGCGGCGTTGCGTGCTTCCTGTTCGACTCTTGCGATAGCCTGTGATGTGAAATGCTCAACGAAGCCTAAAATTAATCCCGTTACTGCCGTTACAGCGAAAAGAGTTCCGCCCAAGCGCAGAGCTTTTCTTGTATTCTCGTTCATGATTACTTGCCCCCTACTCTCTTAAAGAAATTACTTTTAGGCGCGCCCAAAATTCTCGGTGCTGTGTACATGTCGATTAAAGGCACGGCAACGTTCATTATTAAAATCGAGAACGAAACGCCTTCGGGATAACCGCCCCATGTTCTTATTAATGCTGTCAATAATCCGCAGCCGAATGCGTAAATATATTGACCCTTTGCGCTCATCGGGCTTGTGGTGTAGTCCGTAGCCATGAAGAACGCGCCGATTAATAAACCGCCGGTGAAAATTTCAGCCGTTACGCTTCCGTGTCCGAACAACGCTCCCAAAATTGCCGCAGTCGCTATATAAACTACGGGGATACGCCACGAAATTACATTCTCCCAGATTAAATATATGCCGCCTAAAATTAATAATATCGAGCAGGTCTCGCCGATACAGCCGCCCATGTTGCCGACGATCATGTCCCAGCAGGAAACATTTACGGCGTTTCCGGCTTTCATTGCGGCTAACGGAGTAGCTCCTGAAATTCCCTGCACTGTCCATGTAGTCATCGCTGTGGGCCATGAGATTAACATCATTGCGCGGGCAGCTAAAGCAGGGTTGACGATGTTACAGCCAAGACCGCCGTAAAATTGTTTTACTACGATGATCGCAAAAATGCTTCCGCAGACCGCCATCCAGATGGGCATAGTGGGAGGAAGATTATAAGCAAGCAGTAAGCCCGTTACGACTGCGGACAAATCGCAGACTGTTACTTTTGTTTTCATTACGCACTTCTGCCAGAAAAATTCGCTCAAGACACACGCAAGAATACACGCGGCTATGACGGCAAGCGAACGAAGGCCGAGAAAATAGACGCTCGTTATCCCGGCAGGAAGCAGCGCAAGAATTACCGTGAACATGATTCCGCGCGTCGAAAATTCTGAATGAACGTGCGGTGAAGTTGATACTGTGAGCTGTGTTGACATAATTATTTATTCGCCTCCGCTTTCTGTTTTGCAAGGGCAGCGGCTTTTCTGCGAGCCTCATTTACTGCCGCTTTGCCGTTCTTATAGCTCTGTACTAAATGTCTTGATGCCGGGCACGAATAAGCGCACGACCCGCACTCGATACAGTTCATTCCGCCGTGAGCTTCAAAAGTTTCATAATCTCTCTTTCTTACAGCGTGGTCTAATAACGTCGGCTCAAGGTGCATCGGGCAGACCTCAAGACATTTTCCGCAGCGCAGGCACGCACTCTCTTCGGCAATGTACGCTGATTTTGAAGTTAAAGCTAAAATTCCTGACGTTCCTTTAACGACAGGAACATCAACCGAACGCATAGCAAGTCCCATCATCGGACCGCCGGCAATAATTTTCACGGGCTCGCTCTTAAATCCGTTGCACGCTTCTATTAATCTGCGGACTGAAATTCCTAACGGGACCTGTAAATTTTTCGGCTCGTTCACAGCGTCGCCGGTTACTGAAATAACGCGCTCAACAACGGGCAAGCCCTCTTCAATCGTCTTGCAGATCTGCCAAGTCGTCCGGGTGTTCAGGACTATACAGCCGACATCAGCAGGCAGCGCCGGGACTAACGGAACTTCTTGGCCCGTTACGGTCTTGATTAACATTTTTTCTGCGCCCTGCGGATATTTGACTTTGTGAGGCATGATTTTAATTCTTGGGTTTTTATTATGCTCCGTCATTGTCGCTATGGCTTCGGGCTTGTTATTTTCGATAGCTATAACGCCTTGAGCGTCCGGGAAAATTTCGAGAACATATTGAAGACCCTTGATAATTTCGTCCGGGCTTTCAATCATAAGCCTATTATCACAGCTTAAATAAGGCTCACACTCTGCGGCGTTGACGATTATCCAGTTAATAATTTTATCTTTGGGCGGTGAAAGTTTTACGTGGGTCGGGAAACATGCTCCGCCCATTCCGACGATACCGGCAGAGCGGATTAATTTCACGTAATCGCCGGGCGCGGGCTTGTGCCCTAACTCGTCAATAAGCGAAGGGGCTTTCTCATATTTTCCGTCGCTCTCAATTACGATACAGTTCTCAATGCTTCCGGCTACGGTCATCTTCGGAGCGATCTCCTTCACTGTTCCTGACACTCCCGAAAAAATCGGAGCCGAAACAAACGCTTCCGTGTCTGCAATTTTCTGACCGACAAGCACAGCGTCTCCCTTCTTCACAAGCGGAGAACACGGCGCACCGATATGCTGGGATAATGGATAAACGAACAGCTCTCCGGAATTTTCGGGCCTTAATTTTTCAATAGCCTTGCTTTCCGTCAGGGCTTTGCCTTCGGGCGGATGCACTCCACCTAAAAACGTCGGCAGGTTCATGATAGTATAAACACTCCCCTCAAAATTTTGAAAAAATAAAAAATTTGTTGATTGAGTGTATTATATCCTAACAATTAATTATTTATCGCAGGAGACATAAAAATAAAAATTCATGCTTGGCGGAAACTTTTTTAATAATTTGGGCATTGTGCTTTGTCGCGGAAATTCGGGCGAGAAAAATTTATGGCTGAAATTATTTCTCAAAGACGCAGGGATCGTCAACGTGTCCGCTAAAAAAAGAGACAGCAACATTGAGCCCCTTACGTGGGGAAATTTCAGCTTGAAGAAAAAACAGAAAAGCACGAATTATTTTATAGACGAAGCTGAAATTTTTGACGACATGTTCGCACTAAGGGAAAAAAAAGACAGTCTGCTTAACAGCCTTAAATGGGTTAGGCTTGTTATGAAATTTCTTGAGCCCGGTCAGCCCGACAATGACTTGCTGATTAATTTATATTGGAGCATGAAGTTGCTGACGCAGCCCAAAGTTCCGCCCGATGCAGCGAGCTGGAAATTTTTATGGCGGTGGCTTGATAGCTGGGGGCTTGCGCCTGACCTCGTGAATTTTTACGGGGCACAAAATTTTAATCATGATGAGATTGTTTTGCTTGCCCAGATGTCAATGTTAAGCACGGCCGGAGTCGCCGATATTTTTTCTAAAAATAAAATCAGTCCGAATATCCGTGAAAACTCTTTCAAAATTGCAGTCAGTCTTGCCGAAAAATTTTTAATTGAGAAATAATGTTTGTGATATAATACTAGAGTAAATTCTCCTTCACGAAGGGGAATTATTTTTTTGGGGACTACAATGGGGACTACAATAACTTCAAAATTTTTTAGCTTTCATAAATTTTCAAGAGGCAATTAAAAAAATAGAGTCTGAAATTTTTTCGGCGCATCTAAAAATTTTTCTTGCAAAAAAGTTTTGAGCCATAAAAAAAATTTTTGTTCTCCGGGAAAAAATCTGCGCAGCATCCGCGTGATATACTTACAAGAAAAAAATATGGAGGTACTCCACTTGGAAATCAGTACGTTTTTGAATATTGCCGGCGGTGTTGCACTCTTCCTCTACGGCATAAAATTAATGAGCTCGGCTCTGCAGTCTATAGCCGGCGACAAAATGCGCAAACTCATCGGCACTCTGACAAAAACCCCCCTTCGCGGAATATTCGTAGGAATTTTAGTAACAGTTTTAATTCAGTCAAGCACAGGCACAACGGTTATGACTGTCAGCTTTGTCAATACCGGCCTGCTGAATCTCAATCAGGCAATCGGAATAATAATGGGTGCGAACATCGGAACGACCGTAACCGCACAGATCATTGCCTTCAAGATTGAAGCTTTCGCCCTGCCCCTTGTCGCGCTGGGAATGATTTTGTCAATCCTTGCTAAAAATAAAAAACAGCTCTCCTACATCGCAAGCGGCATAATCGGTCTTGGCCTTCTGTTCTTGGGTATGCAGACAATGTCCTCAAAGGAAGTCGTCAATATAATCTCAAGGCACTCCGACTTAATAATGACGTTGAGCAGAAATCCGCTGACGGGAGTTTTAACCGGAATGATTCTGACGATTTTAATTCAGTCAAGCGCGGCGACTATAGGTCTTGTAATGGCAATAGCGGCAAATTCAAACGGACTGATCGGGCTTGATGCGGCGATCCCAATAATTTTAGGAGACAACATCGGTACGACATTAACGGCTATAGTTGTCGCGATGGGCGCAACCCGTCCGGCCAAGCAGGCGGCAGCGGCTCACGTGTTATTTAATTTAATAGGGACCGGCATATTCTTGTTAGCTTTCCCGCTTTACCGCGAGATAGTAGTCTGGAGCAGTCCCGAAATAGGCCGACAGATAGCTAACGCCCACACGATTTTTAATATTTTGAACACAGTTATATTCTTCCCGTTCGTTTCACTGCTCGCAAAATTAATTTCAACGTTGATCCCTTTGAGACCCGAAGACAAGCCCGAAGATGTCATGTATCTGGACCCGAATTTAATTTCAATTTCAAGCGCGTCCGCAGTCGAGGCCGTCAAAGATGAATTAATGCACATGGGACGCATAACTCAAGGCATGTTTGATTTACTGCGCACGACTTTCTTTGAATACGACGCCTCAAAACTTGAAGAACGCCGCAAAAAATTTGACGGCATGGAAGAGAGCGTCAACAAGATCACACAGGCAATTTCTGAATATTCTTCCGAGATATGGCAGCGCGGAGTATCCGATGAAATTTCGACCGTGCTCGGCTGTTACGTAAACGCTTCGCTTGATTTAGAGCGCATAGGCGACCGCGCAGAAAATTTAATCGAACGCTGTGATGTCATGGATAATTATCTCTCCGCCGACGCTATTGAAGAGTTCCGCGACATGTTCGAGACTACTAAACTTGCGCTTGATACTTCATTGGAGTCAATGGAAAATGAAAATCCGGTGCAGGCCTGGCTGGTGATCCGCGACATTGAAAAGAAAGTTGACGACCAAGAAAGAACATACCGCAAGGCTCACATTGACAGGCTCAATCGCGGCGAGTGCGACCCTGAAAAGGGCGTGAACTTCATCACACTATTGAGCAACCTCGAACGCATCAGCGACCATAGCAATAATATTGCAGGCTACACGCTTGATATTTTGAGGCTGTCAGGGAAGAGCTAGAACAGGTAGGAGTTAGGAGGTAGGAGGTAGGAAGTTTTTTTCACCCCTCACTCCTCACCATTAACCCCTAACTAAAACGCTAATGCTTTTGAAAAAAAAATTTTTAGTTATTATCTCTGCGCTAATAATAATTTCTTGTTCGATTGTCTTTTTCTCAATCGAAATTAACCCCGGCAGAGTTAAAACAATTTTCGGCTCGACTGCCTTTTATGACGCAAACGGAAATTTATTTCATGTCCGTTTGTCGCCGTCGTCGGAGTGGCAGATACCCGTTAAATTAAACGAGATGGGCAAGTGGCTTCCGATTGTTGCGGTCAACGCTGAGGACGGGAGATTTTATCGGCACTTCGGGATAGATTTTTTAGCGATGGCCCGTGCAGTTTTTCAAGACATAACGCGGGCTAAAGTTGTCTCTGGAGCTTCGACAATAACAAGCCAAGTTATAAGAATGTCAGTCTCTGAACGTGAAGGCCGTAAGCGAACGCCGCTGACAAAAATCCGTGAATTTATAATGGCGGTAAAGATAGAATTTCAGATGACTAAGCCGGAAATTTTAGAGACTTACTTAAATTTAGCTCCGTTCGGCGGAAATATTCGCGGTGTTCAGGCAGCGTCGCTGATTTATTTTGGGAAATCGGCATCGCAGATTTCTCGCGGAGAAGCCTGCTTATTAATCGGAATGCTGAAAAGTCCCACGCACTACAGGCCGGACTTGAGGCCAAGCGCGGCGAAAAAAAGGCGCGATGACATAATCGCTTTAATGGAACGCAAAAAAGTTTTCACTCATGACGAAGCCCAGAGGGCATATCTCGAAGAGCTGCCGCGAAAAAAATTTGAGCTGCCCTCGCGTGCTTATCATTACGCCGAATTAATTTTGAGTCAAAATCCCGGCTTAATGCCCTCACAAAAATTTAATACGACTCTAAATCTTGAAGCGCAGACGAAATTAGAAGGCATTTTGCGGCAGTCATTAAATGATTTTCCAAACGACATAACTTTAGCCGCAGGAGTTATTGATAACAAGACGGCGGATTTAATAGCGTGGGTCGGCAATGCAAGATTCAGCTATAAAAATAATTTTGCGTCTAACTGGGTGGACTGCGGACGCTCTCCACGATCGCCCGGCTCGACTCTGAAACCGTTTGCTTATATCAGCGCGATAGATGACGGAGATTTAACGCCTTCGACTTTGCTTGCTGATACGTCAATGGCTTTTTCGGGACGCGCTCCAAGAAATTTTGACTTAAAGTATCGCGGTGCAGTGAGTGCCCGTGTAGCGTTATCGGAAAGCCTGAACGCCCCTGCCGTCCGTGTGTTAAGATCGACAGGCCAAGATAAAATTCTTTCATTAATGCGCGATGCAGGATTGAGGCATTTAACGCAGTCAGCAAATTATTACGGCGACAGTTTAATTTTGGGCGGCTGTGATGTTACGGTGCTCGAAGAGTTAGAAGCCTTTACTTCGATAGCGTCGTTAGGAGTTCACAGGCAGATAAGATTTTTACAGGACTCCGCGCAGACTTCAGAGAGAATAGCGAGCCCGGAGGCCTGCTGGCTGGTCAGCGACATGCTGAGATATAACGGCGGACTTTCATTATTTGCACGCGGAACGCTGGGCCGTCAGTGGCGTATGGCGTTGAAGACTGGGACATCGTACGGCCTCCGGGACGCTTGGGCAAGCGCGTGGACACCTGATTACACTGTCGTAGTGTGGGCAGGCAACCCCGACGGCACATCATGGGACGGACTTGTCGGAGCGAGAGCCTCCGCGCCTGTCGCGGTAAAAATTTTGCGCGTTATCTCTCCAAAATCAAAATGGTATGAAAAGCCGGATAATTTAATTTTGCGCAAGGTCTGCTCTCTTTCGGGGAAGCCTCCGACGGCCTTATGTCCTTCAGTAAAATTTGAATGGGCTATTGACGGCGTAACAAAAACTTTTCCGTGCGACATGCACACAGTAAAATCCGGCCAGACTATCGTAAATCTTCCGGCAGGCTTTAATGAAAAGTTAAAGCGCGAAAATTTAGCCGTAAAAAAAGTCAGCCCGTTTTTATCAATAGCCTCTCCGATAAATGGAGCGTCATACTTTGCCGCGCCGTTCGACACTGAAAGAAAAATCCCAATGAAGTCCGAAGGAGCAGCGAGCCGCGTCTGGTGGTATCTTGACGGGAAATATATCGGCTCATCGTTTCCTGATAAAACTTTTTTTCACGGAGTCCCTGACGGTGAACACGTTATAAGCGCGGTTGACGAGGCAGGCCGGACATCATTCGTAAATATAAAAGTTTTCACGCCCGGCAGACGAAAACAGAACGAATTATTATTTTAAGAAAAGATTTATAAAAAAATACCATGATAAAAATAATTGAAGCAAAAAATTTTTCATACACTCACATAAAAGAAAATGCCCCCGACGTAAGCGCGGCAGTCCGTGAAATTATTGAGGACGTTAAAAATAACGGCGACAAGGCAGTCAAAAAATACGAGAAAAAATTTGACGGCGTTGAATTAGATTCCCTCGAAGTTTCTCAAGCCGAAAAGGACGAGGCATTAAAAGCGGTCGGCAATGACTTCATAAAAATTCTTGAACGCGCCGCGAAAAATATTCATGATTTTCATTCTAGGCAAGTCCGCAGCGGTTTTGCTTTTTCAAATAAAGACGGCGTTATTTTAGGTCAAAGGATAATTCCGCTTGAGCGTGTCGGGCTTTATATTCCCGGCGGCACGGCTTCGTATCCTTCGAGCGTCTTAATGAACGCGATACCGGCAAAAATCGCGGGCTGCAAAGAAATTTTTATCGCAACTCCTCCGAAAATAAAAAATGAAATTATAGCGGCTGCTGAAGTCGCAGGGGCAAATAAAATTTTCAAGATGGGCGGTGCACAGGCTGTCGCGGCGTTTGCATACGGGACTGAAAGCGTGCCGAGAGTCGATAAAATTTCCGGGCCGGGAAATATTTTTGTCGCGGAGGCAAAGCGTCAGGTCTTTGGTCAGGTCTCTATCGACATGATAGCCGGGCCGAGCGAGATTTTAATAATCGCCGATGAAAATAATAATCCTGCTTATATTGCTGCCGACATGTTAGCGCAGGCCGAGCACGATAAATTAGCGAGCGCGATTTTAATTACGAACTCTAAAAATTTTGCCGAGAGCGTCTCGAATGAAATTGAAGCCCAGATAAAAAATTTAATTCGTCATGACATCGCAAGAGCATCGATTGACACAAACGGAAAAATAATTTTGATTAATAATCTTGAAGAAGCCATAAAAATTTCAAACGAGATCGCGCCCGAACATTTAGAGCTTTGTATAGAAAATCCATTTGAATGGCTGACGGAAGGGAAGATTAAAAATGCCGGCTCGGTCTTTTTGGGCAGACATTCGCCCGAAGCGTTAGGGGATTATTACGCCGGGCCTAACCATACGCTGCCGACAATGGGGACGGCGAGATTTTCAAGCCCTCTTTCGGTTGATGACTTTGTGAAAAAGTCGCAGTATATTTTTTACACTCAGGACGCGCTGAAAAAAGTTTCTGATGATATTGCAAAGTTCGCAGGGTCTGAAGGACTGACGGGGCACGCGAACAGCGTTATAATTAGAAAATAAAAATTACTACGAAGGGAGAAAGTCATTCATGAAAAACTTTTCAAATCGCAAGGGCTTCACGTTGGTTGAGTTGTTAATTGTTATTGTCGTCATTGGCGTTCTTTCGGCTATGATGATGTTGTCGAGTACTGAGGCTGTGTCGTCCGCAAAGGCCGCAGATATTATCAGCAATCTTCGCAATCTTAAAACGGCGGTTGTGTCGTGGTACACGGATAATCTTGATAGAATAGTACGTAATGGAAACGACTATAAAGTTAAAGATAATGACGGCACGACGGACTGGTTTACAGATAAAGTTATAAAAGTAAATAATGCTAGTGAAATTATGAAGTATTTAGGCAATAACAATTCCATTACAATTCAATGGAGAGAAGGTGCAAATGTCGGAAACTATATTATATACTAAGCGACATTAATTTTGCTATTTTAATATAGCACTTCTTATGATATACTTTTCCCCATAATAAATTTTGAAGAGGGGATTTTTAAAATATGAATAAGCGTAACTATAAAACTGATCCAGAAATTCTTCGC
>JAFSXR010000062.1 GCA_017443985.1 Synergistaceae bacterium | reverse complement strand
TGAAGGACTGCTTGACGGCTCAATGGGCTTCGGCGGAGAAGAGAGCGCGGGCGCATCGTTCCTTTGCAAGGACGGTTCAGTCTGGACGACCGACAAGGACGGAATTATTATGGACCTGTTAGCTTGCGAAATAACCGCGACAACGGGCAAGAATCCTGCGCAGCATTACGACGAGATCAAAGCGAAATACGGCACGAGTTTTTATGCCCGTATCGACACGCCTGCAACGCCCGAACAGAAAGCGGCACTCGGAAAATTATCGCCCGATGATATTAAGGCCGACACCCTCGCAGGCGACAAGATCACCGCGAAATTTACGAAGGCACCGGGCAACAATGCCTCGATCGGCGGCTTGAAAGTTACGACAGCAAACGGCTGGTTCGCGGCGCGTCCTTCAGGCACGGAAAATATTTGCAAGTTATACGCTGAAAGTTTTGTAAGCCCGGAGCACTTGAAAAAAATTCAGGAAGAAGCACAGAAAATTATCGCGTAATTTTTTTTAAGCCACGAATTAAAAATTAGGAGTGAGAAAAAAAATCTTGCTCCTAATTTTTTTATTTGCTCCGTAAAATTTTATGAGGACAAAAAATTTTTGAAATTTTTGTAGGCGTAAATGTAGTGGTAAAAATTTTCTCTTCCGTTTTTTTTCGTAGTCTTGAATAAAAATATTTTAGCATAAATTTTTTCGTCCGCTCCGCCCTCAGGCCACGCACATGAGCTATAATATTGCGAAAAAAATTTCTAAGGAGGAGCAAAATTTTTAATGGAAGCAAAAGATTATAAAGATACTTTGAACTTGCCCGTAACAAATTTCCCGATGAGGGCAAATTTAGCTAAGCGCGAGCCAAGTTTTTTAGAGTTCTGGCACTCGCACGACATCTATCACAAAGCACTCAAAGCACGCGAAAATTCTCACGAACATTTTGAACTTCATGACGGGCCGCCTTACGCGAATGGAAATATTCACATCGGAACGGCGTTTAATAAAATTCTCAAAGATTTTATCGTTAAGTCAAAGACAATGACGGGCCGTTACACTCCATACGTGCCGGGCTGGGACACTCACGGCCTGCCGATTGAGCTTCGCGCTCTTAAAGACGGCGGATTATCAAAGCATGGGACAGGCGTTGACCCCGTTGAGCTTCGCAAAAAATGTAAAGAAACAGCATATCATTATTTAGACGTTCAGAGAAATGAATTTAAGCGTCTTGGAGTTCTCGGCGAATGGGACAAGCCTTATGTAACTCTTGAGCCCGCGTTTGAACATTTAGAGCTTCATGCCTTCGCCGACATGGTAGAGAAAGATTTAATTTATCGCGGATTAAAGCCCGTTTACTGGTGTACGGATTGTCAGACAGCACTCGCCGCCGGAGAGATTGAATACTGGGACGAGAAGTCGCCCTCAGTTTATGTTGCTTACCCGATGCCTGAAGCCTCAAAAAAATTTCCTGAGCTTGAAGGAAAAGACACTTACATAGTAATTTGGACAACAACCCCGTGGACATTGCCTTCAAGTGCCGCCGTAGCCGTTCACCCAAGATATGATTACGGATTTTATGAAGCTGACGGAAAAGTTTATATTTTTGCCGAAGCATTAAAAAATTCCGTTGCAAAAAATACGGGAATTAATTTCGGCGACGCTTTCAAAATCGTAAAGGGTGCGGAGCTTGAAAATTTGAAGCCGCTTCACCCGTTTTATGAGCATGAATTATTAGTCGTCTTGGCCGATTATGTAGAGCTTGAGACAGGTACGGGCTGTGTACACACTTCACCGGGGCACGGCGTTGAGGACTACGAGACGGGCGTTAGATACGGCCTGAAGGTTTACAGCTCCGTTGACCATGCCGGATATTTTGAGAAAGATATGAAAATCGTGGGCGGAATGTCGCTCGATGAGGGCGGCAAAAAAGCCATTGAGTTAATAAAATCTAAAGGCCGCTTGCTTGGCTTGGGCGAAATCAATCACAGCTACCCTCACTGCTGGAGATGCAAGAAGCCCGTAATTTTCAGAGCCACTGACCAGTGGTTTATCAACGTCGCAAAATTTAAGGACGAGGCATTAAACGCCATCGACAATAAAATTAAATGGATACCCGAATGGGGACACGACAGAATTTTTAACATGGTCAGCTCGCGTTCGGACTGGTGCATAAGCCGTCAAAGAATTTGGGGCGTTCCCGTTCCTGCAATTCGCTGCAAGGATTGCGGAAAATTTACTCTCACTCCCGACAGGATCAGAATGTTCGCTGAAAAAGTTAAAGACTCGCCCGACGGGACTTCGTTATGGTGGCGCGAGAGCCTTGAAAATTTATTCGGCGAAAAAGCCTGCTGTGATCATTGCGGTTCGCACAACGTCGAGAAGGACAGCAATATTCTTGACGTGTGGTTTGACAGCGGAGTGTCTCACATCTCAGTTTTGAATGAGCGTTTCGGGCTTCAATGGCCGTGCGATATGTATCTCGAAGGAAGCGATCAGCATCGCGGCTGGTTACAGTCGTCATTATTAACCGCAATCGCTATCAAAGGCCAAGCACCTTATAAGCAGGTTTTGACTCACGGCTTCACTCTTGACGGAGAGGGCCGGAAAATGTCGAAGTCTCTCGGCAACACTACAGCACCGCAGGAAGTTATTGACGAGTTCGGCGCGGATATTCTAAGGCTCTGGGCAGCGTCAACGGATTATAGAAATGACGTGAGAATTTCAAAGCAGATTTTGAAAACTCTCTCAGAAACTTACAGGCGCATACGCAACACGGCAAGATTTTTGCTCGGAAATTTACACGACTTCGACCCAAAAAATAACGCCGTAAAATATGAAAATCTGCTCTCAATGGACAAATGGATCTTGGACAGGCTTCACAGAATTATTGACCGCGTTTATAACGCCTTTGAAGAGTATGAATTTCACGTGCCCGTGTCTTTAATTCATTCGTTCTGCGTCAACGAGCTGAGCGCGTTCTATCTCGACATCAGCAAGGACAGATTATACGTTGAAGATAAAAATTCTCTCACAAGACGCAGCGCACAGACGGCTATGTGGGAAATTCTTTCATGCTTAACGAGAATGCTGGCACCGCTGTTAAGCTTCACGGCCGAAGAAATTTGGCAGGAGATGAGAACGACAGACCCGGAACTCCCTGAGAGCGTATTCCTTTCAGATTTCCCGAAGCAGGATAAATCGCGCCTCAATGACGAATTAAATAATCTCTGGAGCGAAGCTGAAAAGTTAAAAGGCGCGGTCAGCCGTATGCTTGAGACAATGAGAGCCGAGAAAACAATCGGGACATCTCTTGAAGCTCATGTGCAGGTGAAAAAATCAAAAGAGTTTGAAAATCTTGCAAAGTCATTCACTCTCGAAGAACTTGCAGATATTGTCATCGTCTCGAAATTTGAATTTGTTGACGAGCTGACACTTCCGAAAATTTTTAGCGACTCTGAAACAGGCTTTGAAATCGCCGGAGGTTTTGCGCCGGGCAGCAAGTGTCCGCGCTGCTGGAAATATGACGAACACCCGGACGAAAACGGACTTTGTAAACGCTGTGCTTCTGTAATTAGGAGTTAGGAGGTAGGAAGTAGGAGGTTTTTGTGTTTAACTTTCTGCTTTCCTAGTTCCTGCTCAAATTAAAAATTAAATAAGAGTTAGGAGTGAAAAAAAAGCGATGGACAAAAAACTTTACGAGAATTACACCGCGATTTTGCGCGAAGAGCTTATGCCGGCGATGGGCTGCACTGAACCGATAGCTATTGCTTATGCGTCCGCGAGGGCTCGTGCAGTGCTTGGAAAAATGCCCGAAAAAATTCACGTTTCTTGTTCAGGAAATATTATCAAGAACGTTAAAGGCGTTATCGTGCCTAATTCAGGCAATCAAAAGGGGATTGAAGTTGCCGCTATTTTAGGAGCTGTCGGAGGCGATGAGTCAAAAGAGCTTGAAGTTATCGCCGGAGCTACTGACAAAGCAAGAGCAATGACAAAAAAATTAGCCGCCGAAAAAATCTGCTCCGTCTCATTGGCTGAAAACGTCCCGAATTTATTTATCGAGGTCGAAGCCGAAGCGGACGGCCATAAATCCGCCGTGAGAATTGAAAATCATCACACTGATATAACCCTCATAACTCTTGACGGAAAAATAATTTTTGAAAACGCTCCTAAAAAGGACGAGCCTAAAACTTCATCTTCAACGGCGCAGAGAAATTTAATGACGTTGAGCAGCATTATAGATTACGCCAACGAATTAAAAATCGAGGACGTGAAAGAAATTTTAGAGCGTCAGATTGAATTTAATTCAAAAATTTCTCAAGAGGGCCTCGATAACAAATGGGGAGCGCGTGTCGGTAAAACCGTTCTCGAAAATTGGGGAAGCGATGTTCGCTCAAGGGCTTGTGCAAGAGCGGCGGCAGGTTCTGACGCCAGAATGAGCGGCTGTCCTTTGCCCGTTATAATAAATTCCGGGAGCGGCAATCAGGGAATTACTGTCTCATTGCCCGTCATTGAATACGCTGAAAATTGGCACTTATCACGCGAAAAATTATACCGTGCCTTAGCCGTCAGCAATCTCGTATCAATTTACATCAAGCACTATATCGGCTCTCTCTCGGCATTCTGCGGAGCTGTCAGTGCCGCCAGCGGTGCAGGAGCAGCGATAACTTACATGGCCGGCGGAGATTATCAGAGCATCGGCGGAACTATAACGAACACTCTTGCGAACGTCGGAGGAATTGTCTGCGACGGAGCAAAACCTAGCTGTGCCGCTAAAATTGCTTCGTCAGTCCACGCGGCTTTAATGGCTCATTACATGAGCATGGGCGACAAGGAATTTTTAGGCGGTGAAGGCTTCGTCAATGACGACGTTGAAAGAACTATAAAAAATATGGGCTACATCGGCAAGATCGGCATGAAAGAGACGGACAAAGAAATTTTGAACGTCATGATTGATAAAATTGATGTCGATTCGTGTCTTAGCAATTAAAAAAATTCTAACTCCCAACTAAAATTTTAACGAGGTGATTTTTATGAGTAAAGGTTTCACGTCAAGTCTGCCGTTTAAGTTAATCGTAGCGTTAGTACTTGGCATAGTGGTCGGACTTGGCCTTAGTGCGATGGAAGGCTCTGCACTCTGCACGGCATTGCTTAACATCATTGTAACAGTACGCTTTATCTCCGGGCAGTTCATTAACTTCTGCGTGCCTTTAATCATCATCGGCTTTGTAGCTCCTTCAATAACAAGGCTCGGAAGCAATGCTTCAAAAATGTTACTGCTTGCCTTGACGCTCGCTTACGTGTCATCGATCGGCGCGGCTTTCGCGGCAACGGCGGCAGGCTATTCGATCCTTCCGTTCATGAACATTGTTTCGGAGGTTGAGGGCTTGAAGGCTCTTCCTGATGTTCTCTTCAAACTTTCAATTCCTCAGATTATGCCGGTTATGTCAGCGTTGTTCCTGTCCGTAACTGTCGGACTTGCGGCGGCATGGAACAAGAGCAAATACGTCATTAACCTGCTCGAGGAATTTCAGAAAATCGTTTTGAGCATCGTAACGAAATTTTTAATTCCTGTTCTTCCGTTATTAATCGGCACAACGTTCTGCGGACTTGCCTACGAGGGCTCAATAACAAAGCAGTTCCCTGTTTTCGTGATGATAATTTTAATCGTCATGATTGGGCATTATATTTGGCTCGCGCTTTTATATTTTATTGCCGGAGCATATTCGGGCCGCAACCCCTTCAATATTATTAAGCATTACGGCCCTGCATACATGACGGCAGTCGGAACGATGTCGAGCGCGGCGACGCTTTCAGTTGCTCTTGAGTGCGCAAGAAAATCAGAGCCGACTCTCCGCGATGACATGGTAAACTTCGGTATTCCGTTATTCGCAAATATCCACCTCTGCGGCTCGGTCATGACTGAAACATTTTTTGTAATGGCAGTGTCGAAAATTTTATACGGCGTTTATCCGACAGTCGGCAACATGATTTTATTCTGCTTACTGCTCGGAGTCTTCGCAATCGGCGCACCCGGCGTGCCCGGCGGAACTGTCATGGCCTCATTGGGATTAATAACGGGCGTGCTTGGCTTTGACGCTACAGGAACGGCGTTAATGCTGACGATTTTCGCGCTTCAGGATTCATTCGGAACGGCCTGCAACGTTACCGGCGACGGAGCATTGACTTTAATATTAACCGGCTACGCTGAGAAGCATAATATTTCTGAACAGAAGCTCGAAAATATTTTAGGCTGATAAAAAAGTGAGGAGCTTTTAATTTCTAACTCCTCACTCTTAAATTTTCTAACTCCTTAATTTAATTTTTAATTACAGAGTCGAGCCATTCAAAAGCCTCTTTCGCGTCATAATTTCCTGAGTGGGGGAAGAGCCACGCAAATTCAAAATTAAGATTTTCAATATTCGCGTTGTTGAGAAGTTCATGATAAAAAACTGTCTCAAGCGCAAACGAAGAGTCCCTATCCTTCATTCCCCAGCGGACGTACCAGTTAGGAGCGGTCGTTACGTTCGTATCTTTCGTAAGATAATCAAACGGGCATGTCATTTTTATCTGCTGAGCGAGTTTTTTTCCTGCGTCAGTTTTCATAAATTCTTCCCAGTCAAGACCAGTGTCATCTTTGCCGACAGTATTTTTAACTTTATCCTCGTTCCATGAAATAAATTCAAACGGGCTGTAAGGTTCTTCGAGTGTTCCGAATAAATTATCTTCATTTTGCTGTTGAGGTTCATAAAGTCCCGAATTACTGAAGGCCGGAGCAATTTTTAATTTCGTGTTCATGGCAACAAAATATTTATGCTCCTCAAAATCATACGAATATGAGCCGTCATCGTTGAGAACGAGCCAATTATTTCCGTGCCACTTTGAATTTTCAATGTCAGCTTTCATTTTTTCAATGCCGATTTCTTTAATGCTCTCTTCGATTTCGGCCTTCATGAGATTAATAATTTCGCCCTCAAGATTTTCAGCCGTCAATAAAGTTCCGTCCTTTCTCTTTAATTCAAGGCCGTTTACGTAATTAATATAATCAGCTTTGAGAGCTTCGGACTTCCTCATAATTTCTTCTTTGCTTTCAACGTCATAAGCTAAATTATTATTCGCAAATAATTTTGTGCGCGTCGAGTTGTAAGTAAATTCATAAGCCGCGTCCGCGTGTCCTAAGTCGGTTATCGGGCAATATGACATTGTTGCGAAAATGTTATCGCCGATTTCGGGGTCATTGATAAATTTTCCGTCTTTATTTTTTGAAATTCCTGCCGCGCCGATCTCGTAAAGATATTCAAAAAAGTCCGGACTGTTGCCGCTTGAGGCGATTAAAGCCGTCATAGCTCCGCCGCCTGAAGTTCCGTTGACGACGATTTTATCCGTATCAATATTTTTCAGGAAATTTTTATTGGCGCGTAAATACCTTATTGCTGCCTTAGTGTCCGTCGCAGTTGCAGGCGAATGGCCCAGATATTTTCCGTCCGTCGCACCGTTATTGCGGCCTCTGGCACCGTAAGAGACGACTATAAAACCGCGCTTCAATGCCATTGCGCTGAACTGTTCGCGGCCTTTTGCAGTGTCTGCTTCTGTATCAATATCGGTCAGATAATTCACGCCGTCTTTTATAGCGATACCCGCTCTGTCAGTTACAGTGTCCTTATAATCGTCCATAAACCAGCCGCCGTTATTCACAACGAAAAGCACGGGGGCTTTCTCTAAAACATTTTCCGGAACGTAAATATTAATTAACTGGTCTTTCGGACGGTTAGGTTTTGAGACGTAAGGAGCGGCGTACCAGTCAACTTTTAATTCTTTTCCATCGATGAGTGGCGTTATAGCAGTTTTTGTTGCTTCGCCGTTTTCAAGCGCCTTAGCTAAATCAATTTCGGCTGCCCAACATGAAGAGGCAAACAAGAAGACGAATAAAAAAATTAATAATGCTTGAAGTTTTTTCATGAATAAAACCTCCTGAATTAAATTTTGGAAAATAAAGCCGGGATAAAATTTTTGGGAATAGAATTATTCTAGCAAAAAATTTTTTGCTGGCAATTATTTTGAAAGAAAAGTATGAATTTTTAGTTAGGAGTTAGGAGTTAAAAGTTAATGTAAAGTGAAATTTTTTGCACAGGCCAGCATTTTTTCGCAGTCGAGTGCTTTTACGTTCTCAACAATCCATTCACGCATTGAAGCTCCTTCGGGGGTGTCCTGCGAAGCTGAAAGAAATTCTAAATTAATTCCAAGCCCCTTTGAAACTTCATGAGCGATTAACGGCCACACCTTGCCTATATCGCCGACAATCGGAATACTTCCTTCATGACGCGCAAACGCGGACATTTCCATTCTAAAAGGAATTTTCGCGGCCTTTGTCTTGGGCAGCCCCTTGTCGATCGCTTCCTGAACAGTCGCGTTTAATTCAACGGCACGGCGCAGATTTTCATCTAAGTCAATGCGGATTAAATTTTTCTCGCGTAAGTTATAAGTCGCCTGTCCTGACCACCACGCCCAAATCCCATGACCCGTATAACATTCAAAAGGCCCGTCGTGAATTTCTTGAGTAAGAGCTACCGCGCTTTCGATTATGACATCGCACGACGCTAACATTCTTGAAATTCTCATTGAACGCTGTGAAACGGGAATTGAGTCGCCTATAGACATTCCGACAGCTCCGCCGCCGACTAACTGTGGAATTGTAACGAGGACTGGAATATTTTTTTTCGCCGCCGCTCCGAGCATTGTATGCTCATCACAGCCCCAGCCCGCGACAGTCTCAAAGGGAAGCCCGTACATTCTCGCAAGTCCGAGAACGTCATGAGCTAATTTTTCTGTCCTAAGCCCCATAGGGTAGGCCATATTCCCTGCGGCTTTTATGATTTCATTCTGCTTGGGAAGTTCAGAGCCGCGCTTTAATATTTCTTCGTCAAGCGGCATTTCTTTTTTAAGAGCGTCAATCTCTTTCTCGTTCATGCAGGTAAATTCAAAGACATCTCCGCGAGGCATCTTTGACATATCCATTCCTAGTGCCTGAGCGTCAACGCGGAATACCCTGTCGAGCGAGCCTGCCATTTCGTGAGCAATGACCGCCGAGCTTGTAGAGACAGCGTCAACAATTCCCACGCGGATTAATTCCGCGATTAAAGTCGTAACTCCTTCGTGAATGTTCGGGCCGCTTCCTGTAACGACCATAACTTTTCCGCCGCGCTTTTTAGTTTCGATGATTTTATTTACGGCTGACGTTAAACTCTCGCGTGAACGTTCATCAAGAGAGGAGCGGAAGGTCTCAAGCTGATTGAGGCCAAATAATTTTTCTGACATTAAAAAAACTCCTTCAATGCACTAAAACTTCTCGTAGCCGGTTTCATTCTTCTTTACTTTTATTACTCCCGGAGGGGTTATGTGCATTCCAGCTATTTTAACATTATTTTCAGCGGCGTAATTAAGAATTTTTTTGCGCGTCTCTCTTGCCTTGTCGGGGTCAACGTCATACTTCACGGAAACGTCCGGGACGGAAAGCTGAATATCAACGAAGTGCATAATATCTCCGACGATTAATAATTCTTCGCCGTCAGCCTTTATATCAAAGACCGTGTGTCCGGGCGTATGGCCTGAAGCGTCGATAGCTTTAACTCCGTCAAAAACTTCGTCATTAAATTCAAAGAGATGCAATTTTTTTTCATAAAGGCCAAGAGCTTTTATTACGTTCTCGTTTTTTAATTCATTGACCCAGTAATCTCGCTCAATTTTTGAGACATAAACTTCAGCGTTCGGGTAAGCTGCTTTGCCGTCAGCGACGAGTCCGCCGAAGTGATCCGGGTGTAAATGAGTGAGCAAAATTATTTTCACGTCCTCCGGCTTTATTCCGTTCTCTGAAAGACGCTTTGAGATATTTCCGTTTGGAAGGCCGGTATCAAATAAAATTTCGCGTCCCGGAATTTTTACATAGAACGCTAAAATCTGACTGTTTAATTTTCCGTCCGGCAGATATTTTTCTTTCATCTTATCTGTCGCGCCGATTAATAACGCCGGGTCGCCCTTGCCTTGAGTTTCAAGAAGCGAAATAACTTCAATCGAAGCGAACGCCGACGAAGCGGACATTAAAAAAATAAATAATCCCGTCAAAAAAATTTTTTGCATAATTTTTTACCTCCTAACTCCTACCTGACTGACATAGCCGCTCCGATTAATCCGGCCTTGTAGCCAAGAGTACAGCTAACGATCTTCGGAAGTTTCATGCCCTTATAAATTTCGCGCTCAACCTTCACGCGCAGGGGAGCTAATAATCTTTCGCCCTGTTTGCCGATGCCTCCGCCGATGCTCACGACTTCGGGCTGAAGTCCGTTAATTAAATTCGCAAGTCCGCAGGCTAAATAGTCCGTGTACTCGTCAATGACTCTCTTGGCCTCTTCGTCGCCTTTGTCCGCTGCGTCAAAGACAGTGTGTCCGCTGACGGTGTTTTCTTTTTTCGCGATGTCCGCCATAATTCCGCCCGGGTTGCGTGCGATTGCCTCTTTCGTCGAGTTAATTAATCCCGTAGCCGAAGCGTAAGCCTCAAAGCAGCCGTGCCTTCCGCAGGTACATTCGCGCCCTCCGTAAGCTATTACCATGTGCCCGAACTCACAGCCCGGAAAAATTTTTTCGTTGATAACGAAGCCGGAGCCGACCCCCGTCCCAAGCGTGATGATTAATGCGCTCTTAGCTCCCTTTGCACTTCCTGCTACAACCTCGCCGAGTGCCGCCGCGTCCGCGTCATTTTCGAGCCTTGCCGGTATTCCTAAAGCCGCGCTCATTTTTTCGCCGATGTGAAAATCGCGCCAGCCTAAATTATTGTTGTAAATAACAATCCCGTTTGCCGTGTCGATCATGCCGGGCGATCCCATTCCTACAGCTTTGATTTCTTTTGCGTCAACGTTCGCGCCGTCGATTGAAGTTTTCACAGCCCCTAAGATGTCCTGTAAAACTACGTCCTGCGGTCTGTCCGCTCCTGTCGGTACGCTTGCCTCGCTGATGATTTTCCCGGAACCGTCAACGACTCCGGCCTTCAAGTTTGTTCCGCCGATGTCAACGCCGATGTAATAGGCCATGTATAAAATTTCTCCCCTCATTAAAAAATTTTTAGTCTTAACGAAAATTATATAATAAACAAAAATTTCAGACGGAGTGATTTTATGAGACGAAAAATTTTTTTCGCGTTAATTTTTATTTTTTGCGGACTTGTGTCGCTTTCATTGAGAGGCCACGCAGGCGAACGTTATACCCGTGAGGGTTTCTCAATGAACACTGTGATACGCATGAGCGTTTACGCGAAGGACGAAAAAATTTTAGACGATGCCTTCAGCTTATTGCAGAGGCTCGATAAAGAGCTTTCGATGTACGATTTATCTTCTGACATTTCTAAAATAAATTCTATGGCCGGAGCTGAAGCGGTCAAAGTCCCTTCAGAAGTCGTTGACGTTGTGAAAAATTCTTTGCGTGTTTATGAACTCACCGGCGGAGTTTTTAATCCGCTCATCGGCCCGGTTACGCGCCTATGGAAAATTAATCAGGGCGGCAATTCCGTTCCAAGCCCGGCGAGCCTCGACGCGGCTGTAAAATTGAGCAGCATTAAAAATCTTGAGATTAACGATGAAAAGATTTTTTTGAAAAAATCCGGCTGTGTTTTAGATTTAGGAGGAATAGCAAAAGGTTACGCGAGCGACAGAATAGCGGCACTGCTCAAGGAAAATAAAATCAGCTCGGCATTAATCGACTTGGGCGGAAATATTTACGTGATCGGAAAGAAACCTGACGACTCAAACTGGAACATAGGAGTGAGAGACCCTGCGAGCCCCTACGGAGAGCCTGCGCTCGTGTTGAGCGTTCACGACACGTCAGTAATAACTTCGGGAGGCTATGAAAGATTTAAGCTGGTCAACGGGAAAAAATACACTCACTTCTTTGACCCGAAGACGGGCGAATCTGTAACGAATGATTTACTTTCAGTTACGGTTGTTACGCCGGACGGAAGTTTAGCGGACGGACTTGCTACGGCCTTCATGGCTTCGGGCTACGAGAAATCAATAGCAATGTTGAAAAATATTCCTGACGGGTTCGGAGTAATTTTTATCCGTCATAAGGATAACGGGCTGGAAATTTCAGCGAGTGAAAATCTGCGTGAGGCTATATCGCGTGCGAAATATGAAATGAAATTTTTTAGGGATTAGGAAAAATTTTCAGACCTAACCCCCTAAGAAAATTATCTTTTGCCAAGTTTTTTAAGTGCTTCTATAGCCTCAACAAGTCCCTGCTCAGCGGCCTTGCGATACCACCTTACGGCTTCTGCATAGTCCTGTCTTACTCCATCGCCGTTATGATAAGCAACACCGAGATTATTTTGAGCCCAAGCGTTTCCCTGCTCAGCGGCCTTGTGCCACCACTTTACGGCTTCTTCATAGTCCTGCCTTACTCCATCGCCGTTAGCATATGCAGTTCCGAGATTATATTGAGCGTCAGCGTTTCCCTGCTCAGCGGCTTTGCGCCACCACCTTACGGCTTCTGCATAGTCCTGCTTTACTCCATAGCCGTTAGCATACGCAAGTCCGAGATTATATTGAGCCTGCACAAGTCCCTGCTCAGCGGCTTTGCGATACCACTTTACGGCTTCTTCATAGTCCTGCTTTACGCCCTCTCCAAAATAAAACATGTTTCCTAAATTGAGTTGAGCTTCCGGGTCTCCTTTTTCTGCTTTCATCTCAACCTGTTGAGGCGTATTCTTTACTAGATACTCTTTCATAGCTTCATAGGATTTCTGCATAGAATCAAAAGACATTTCAAGAAAAACATCTACAGAGTCTCCGATTGTTTTGTCGAGTACCTTATCAACAATTTTTTGTGTAAACCAGCCGCCGATTAAAGTAAAAATCAAAATTAAAAACGCTAAAAACTTCTTTTTACTTTTCAATTCTATAAACCCCCCTGTATTAAAATTTTATAAAAAATTAGGAGCAGGAAAAATTTATCACTCCTAACCCCTAACTCCTCATTCCTCATTCCTCATTCCTAACTGTTTATATTTTCAAGTCTTCTGAAAAGTTCTTCCTTATCGTGGCCGAGAATTAAAGTTAATGATGTTGCCGTTCTGTCCGGGTGGACTAAACGCTCGTTAGTAATTCCGCAGAGTTCCGCGAGAGCAGCCGCGCCTTCTTTCACAGCGTCATCGCCGTCGGGCGGATAAATTATATTGCATGCTCTGTAGTCATAGTGCCGGGCGTTGCCTGTGTAGGGGACTTCAATGCCGATTTTCTGAAAGATCTGCGAGGCTCTTTTGCCTATTCCTTTTTCGCCGTCGCCGTTCAAAATTCTGATGCTCATGATTTTGCTTCTTAGCTCGTCAAGTTTATCGCTGTCAAAATAAACTGATGTCCTGTCAGCGGCAGGCGTTAAATCAAGATTAACCGGCTCTATAGTCTCTGAATTTTCGCTCGGCGGAAGTTTTGCGGCAAGCTGTAAAGAAAAAGCATTGTTATCTAAAATCCAGTAGCTTATATTTTTGCTGAAGCCCGTCTTGCCCGGAGCCATGAACATTGTAATTCTGTCGGGCGGCAGAGAATTTGCAAACTGCACGAGCTTCAGAGCGTCGAGCGGTGCAAGGTCGGTATCCAAAGCATTGATTATTTCTGCGACAAGCGTCGGGATCTTCGTAATTATTGACGGCGATTTTATTTTTTGCATGACTATATCAATAAATTTCTGCTGTCTTTTCACGCGCCCGATGTCGCCCAAAGGGTCATGCCTGAAACGTACGTAGCCCAGTGCCGTCTTGCCGTCCATATGCTGCTGGCCTTTGGGAATATTAATAAATAATTTGCCCGAATAATCGTTATACTGCAGTTTTTTGTCTACGTAAATGTCAACACCGCCGATAGCGTCAATAATTCTTGGGAAGCTGTTGTAACTCACCTTAACAAAATAATCAATCGGAATACCCGTCAAATTCACAAGGGTCTCGCGCAATAAATTAATGCCTCCGAAAACGTAAGCGTGATTAATTTTATCCCAGCCGTGTCCGGGAATATATACGCGAGAGTCTCTCGGTATTGAGGCAATTCGCAGGCCGGAATTTTCAGCGTCAAAGATAGCAAGCGCGATAGCGTCGGTCCGTGAGCCGCCGTCAACGTTATCAAGCCCCACGACTAAAACATTAACGCTGCTTCGGGGTGTTCCTGACTGCGTTGCTGTCTCCGGTGCTTCAGCTACGGCTAAATCATTGTCGCCGGATATAATTTTCCCTGCTCCGGGTTTGGCCTGAACGTTATTATTTTTCGGCTGAAGTTTTGGAATAGGAAGCGGATTAGGATCATTTAAGACTTCCAGTAAACGGAAAGCCGCTCCCCCTATGGTTGACGCAATCACCATAAAAATTATTCCGATAATTTTTAATGTTCTCATTGAATTTTTTTATCTCCTCACTGCTTTTATTTTTTATAAAGATTATTTGACTCTATGTATATCTCGACGAGGTGCGGCACTAAAAATCTTATGCCCCGTCCGTCTCTTGCGCGTTCGCGGATTTCTGTGCTTGATATTGCGAACTGCGGTATCTCGATATATTTTAACTTATCTCGTATAAATTTTGGCAGTGTTTCAATTCCGCTGACGGGGTAGCCCGGCCTCCGAGCCGTAACGAGGGTGCAGAGCTCAGGAATTTTTTTATATTCAAACCATGAAGTTATCGAGAGCATCGCGTCAAGGCCCGTTATAAAAAATAAATTCTCCGGGCGCGTCCCTGCGCTTATAAATTCTCTCAAAGTGTCTACCGTGTGAGTCTCTTCTTTTCGATCGATTTCAAGTCTTGAGACTGAATACTCAAGCACACCGCCCGTAGCTAAAAGGGTCATCGCGTATCTGTCTTCAGCCGGCGTTATATTATGGTCGCGTTTATACGGCGGATCGCCCGTCGGGACAAAAATAATTCTGTCGAGCGATAAATTTCTCCGCGCCTCTTCAGCTGCTAATAAATGTCCGTAGTGTATCGGGTCAAAAGTTCCTCCCATTATTCCCGTTTTCATGTTACGATTTCCGGCTCAAAATCAAATTCAATATCGCCTATATAAACTTTGTCGCCCTCCTGCGCTCCTGCGGCCTCTAGTGCTTCCTCAACACTCAAGGATTTTAACAAGCGCGAAAATTTTTGAAGAGCGTCCTCGTGTTCAAAATTAATTCGCGACACTGCTTTTTCAAAATTTTCGTGCTCGACTCTGAAACTTCCGTCGGACTGTTTAATAATTCTCACGGGCTCGCGTGAAGCTCTGCGCGAAACTTTTTTCGGCGTGAGCTCTATTAATTCATTGACATCATAATCAAGTTTAACGGGCGGAGTTTTTCTCACGAGGTCCGCAGCATTTTTTATTAATTCCGGGATATTTTCGCCCGTCAACGCGCTCACGGCCATATAAGGCATGGAATTTTTTTCGGCTTCGGCGCGTAATAATTCAGAATTTTTTTCGGTGCCTTCAATGTCGATTTTATTGCCGATGACGATACACGGCCTTGAGGCTAAATTTGCTCCGTACTCTTTGAACTCGTTAATAAGCGCGTGAAAAGTCTCGACGGGATTTTCCTGAGACAGGTCTATGACGTGCAATAAAATTCTTGTGCGCTCAACGTGCCTCAAAAATTGAAGGCCGAGCCCCTTTCCCTCGTGAGCTCCTTCGATAAGTCCGGGCAGGTCAGCTATAACGACTTTCGCGTCATCGACAGCAAGCACTCCTAAATTAGGAGACAGAGTCGTGAAAGGATAGCCTGCAATTTTCGGCTTTGCTCCGCTTATTGCTGCGAGTATGCTTGATTTTCCGGCGTTAGGGAAACCTGCAAGCCCGACATCGGCAATTAATTTGAGTTCTAGAATTAAATTTCTTTCTTCGCCCGGATCGCCTTTTTCTGCAAATTTCGGAGCGCGTCTGGCTGAGTTAGCAAAATGAGCGTTGCCCTTGCCTCCGCGTCCGCCGTGAGCTGCTATAAAATTTTGTCCGGGCTCTACTAAGTCGGCTAATATTTCGTCATTGCCAGCGTCTTTAATTAAAGTTCCGCATGGCACAAAAATTTTTAAGTCCTCACCGTTCGCGCCCGTCCTCATTGCGCCAGAGCCGTGCCCGGCGTGTCCGGCCTGAAAGCGTCTGTCGTATTCAAAGTCCGCAAGAGTTACTACACCGCCGACCGCTTCGATAATAACATCGCCGCCCTTGCCTCCGTCAGCACCGTCCGGGCCTCCCTTAGGGACAAATTTTTCACGGCGGAAACTTAATGCACCGTTGCCTCCGCGCCCGGCCTTTACAAAAATTTCTGCAATGTCTACAAATTTCATGTTAAATTAAAAAAAATACCTGCCAAAGGCAGGCTCATCACTCATTCCTAAATTATTAATTCTCTTCAGGTACGATTGAGACGAATTTTCTTGAGCGGCTTGTGTGATAGCTGACCTTGCCGGGAACAAGCGCAAATAAAGTAAAATCGCGTCCGAGTCCGACATGCTTGCCCGGGTGTACTTTTGTTCCGCACTGCCTTACTAAAATACTTCCGGCGTTGACGGTCTGACCGGCAAAGACTTTAATTCCGCGATACTTCGGCTGGCTGTCGCGTCCGTTGGTCGAGCTTCCCTGCCCTTTTTTGTGCGCAAAAAACTGTAAATCAAAAGTAAATTTCATTGTTAAATTTCCTCCGTATGAACTTTCACATAATCGGGATTTTCGTCGGCAATAACCTTTAATGATTCCGCCGCAGTCAGGGTCAAGAGTGAAATTTTTTCGCTCTGTTCTTTCGGCCAAGTCAAACGTATTAAAGGAATTTTTTTATCAACGTCGCAATTAAATCCGTTGACCTGAGCAATAGCCGACAGCCCTAAAATTAAAGACTGCATTAAAACACTCACAGCAGCGCAAACAACATCTCTGCCGCTCTCAGCATAGCCCGAATGGCCTTTGCTTTCAATCCCGATTAAATTTTTTTCCTGATAGAAAAGAGTTATTTCGATCAAGAGACTTTATGCTTCGATATTTCTAACTACGACTTCAGTGTAATACTGTCTGTGGCCGCGCATTTTCCTGATGTTCTTTTTGCTCTTGTATTTGAACACGAGAACCTTATCAGCGCGAGCCTGCTTGATTATCTCAGCCGTAACTCTTGCGCCCGTTACGTAGGGATCGCCGAATTTTGTTTCAGTGCCTTCGCCGCCGACAGCGAGAATTTTATCAAAAATGATTTCGGTGCTTGTCTCGCCGGGAATTTTCTCGACCCTGAACTTGTCGCCGACGCTTGCGCGGTATTGTTTGCCGCCTGTTTCGATTACTGCGTACATAAAATTTTTCCTCCTTACGCTGAAAAAGGCTCACTGGATTTTTTATCCGGGTGATTATAAAACTGCCTTGTTCATGCGCGAATTATTTGCGAAAGAATTATAACAGAGAAGTTTAATTTTTATAGCATGATTTTTTTTGAGAGCGCGAAAAAATTTTTGCTTCTTATTTTTTTACTGCCTCGTAAAATTTTATGAACTCTGAAAAATTTTAAGACTTTTGTAGTCCCCATTGTAGGCCCCAAAAAAATTTTTCCCTCACGATTTTTATCGCAAGGGAAAAATCATTGGAGAATTATACCAACAAATGAATTATAACAACATTTTCAAAGTAGTACGTGCTTGATTATATCACGCTGCTTCGATTTTCGTTACGTCGTAGCCTGCTTCGTCAATCGCAGATTTAATCGCTTCGTCGGAAATTTCTTTTGTGAAATTAATGACCGCTGTATTTTTTTCAAGACTGACATCTGCGCTTGTAACGCCGTCAAGATTTTCAAGAGCTTCTTTGACATGCTTGACACAGTTCTGACAGCCCATGCCCTCAACGTAAATTATTTTCTTCATGATTTTTATGCCTTCTTGCTTTCAGGAGCATAAACTCTCACGTAATAAATTGCGAAGAACAAAACTGCCGCCGCAATTCCGATCCCGTAAGCCGTCATTCTCGGAAGCATTAAATAACACTCAGGAGCGATGCAGAAATATGTAACGCTTACCGCACTCATGAATGTTGCAGGGATTGCCGCGATAAAGCCCTTGCCAGCGCCGACGTGTCTGCAAAGATAAACAGCACCGGCCCATAACGCTATCATTGCAAGCGTCTGGTTAGACCATGAGAAATAACGCCATACGATGCTGTAATCAGCAAGCGAAATGAAATAGCCCACCGCCAATAACGGGAACGCAAGAATAAGACGAGGGGCAAAGCCTTTCTGATCAATCTTGAACCAGTCCGCAATGGTAAGCCTTGCGCTTCTGAAGGCCGTGTCGCCTGACGTAATCGGGCAGGCCACAACGCCGAGAATTGCAAGAATACTCCCTACGGGGCCAAGAAGTCCTATTGAAATTTCATAGACTGAGTTCGGGTTGCCGCCTTTGATTTTTGCGAGAGCCTCCGTCGTGAACTTCATCAAGTCTCCGCCGACTCCGGTGTTATAGAACGCTATACCGGCTGAAGCCCAGATAAGAGCGATAATTCCTTCAGCTACCATTGCACCGTAGAAAACGAAACGGCCCTGACGCTCTGACGTTAAGCAGCGCGCCATCAACGGGGACTGCGTAGCATGGAAGCCGGAAATAGCTCCGCAGGCAACAGTTATAAACATTAACGGCCATATAGGCTGGTTAGCTGCGTCCGGGTGCATGTTATAAAGCCCTTCCCATAATTCGATCATGGGCTTTGCACCTTCAACGCCGTTGAGATACTGAATATGATTGTAGACGGTCATTCCGCCGATTCCGAGTGCCATGAAGATCAAGCAGAGTCCGAATAACGGATAAATTTTTCCTATAACTTTGTCAATCGGAAGAAGAGTAGCAAGGAAATAATAAACAAGAATTACGATTGTTAAAATTTTTGTCCAGTCTGCAACACTGTAGCCCCAAAGTTCTTTAGCAACTGCAGCACCGCCGGAGACAGCACCCGTTCCCTGAACGAATAATCTTGCGAGCAGTCCGGCCGGGCCGACCATGAAGACAACGCCGACCATGACGAGAAGCACGACAGAGAATAAACGCATAACCTGAAGCATAAAGCCGCCCAGATATTTTCCCGTAATCTCTGAAACGCTCGCGCCGTCGTTCCTGATTGATAACATTCCGACAAGATAATCATGAACAGCTCCGGCTAAAATTGTTCCGAAGACGATCCATAAATAAACCTGCGGTCCCCAGATTGCGCCGGATAAAGCTCCGAATATCGGGCCAAGTCCTGCAATGTTAAGAAGCTGAATTAAAAACGCTCTGCCCGGTGTTATGGGTACGTAGTCAACGCCGTCCGGGTGTGATACGCAAGGTGTGGGGTTATCGGTAGGGGCGAAAATTTTATCAACTATCGCGCCGTAAATAGCATAGCCAAGAATCAAAATTACAAGGCCGCCTAAAAACGAATACATAAAAAAATCTCCCTTCAAAAAATTGTGATACGATAGATAAAATTTTAGTCGTTTAAGAATTTTACGCAAGGGGGGAAATATTTTTTATGAAAAAATTTCTGAGTGAGTTCCTACACGAATAAATGTAATCAAATCGCTGTCAGTATCTTCATAAATTTTATAGACTAATAACAAATCGCCTTTAACATGACATTCTCTGAACGTTTCAAAATTTCCTTTTAGTCTATGATCATTCCATTCAGCAGGCAACTGAGCATCATTAGCTATTAACAAGAGCATTGCTTTTTTAATGTTGTTCATATCGTGTCTGCCTGAATGTGAAATACGCTCCCAGTCTTTGATAAAACTTTTAGATTTTTCAGAGTCTCTGGGAGGTCTTGTCCGCTTACTGTCAGCAGTTCGTTTTTTATCAATCAATTTTTATCCTTGCTTCCTTTTAAGCCATGCCGCCGCAATTTCTTCTGCCTCTTTCATTGCCGCTAACGTCTCGGCGTTCGGTACTTCGTCATGCTCTCTTTCATCTGAAGGCTCGTAAATTAATAAATGCTTCATTAAAAATCACCTCACATATAATAATTATTTATTATATTACTTTCAGAAAGGAAAAATATTTTATGAGGCTCGATAAATTTTTGAAACTAGCAAGACTTGTCAAGCGCCGCACGGTTGCTCAAGAGATGATTGAACTCGGAGCAGTGAGACTCGAAGGCCGAGAGTGCAAACCGTCAAGCGAAGTCAGAGAAGGAAATATTATTGAAGTTGCGTACATCAACCGCGTGTTAAAAGTGAAAGTTCTCTGCGCCGATGAAGCGATTTTAAGACGGCCTAAAACAATTTCTTGGGAGCAGTTAGAAGAAAAACCGGTTAAGCCCGACGAAAAACCGTTTTAATCAGGTAGGAATTAGGAGGTAGGAGTTAGGAATTAAAAGAAAAATATAAAAATAAAAATCCCTAATCCCTAATTGTTTTGATATAGTTTATAATTAACTGTGATTATTTAATAAAAAATTTTATTCAGGAGGTTTTTTTAATGGCATCAATAATTGGCATTCACGCCCGTGAAATTCTTGACTCAAGAGGAAATCCGACATTAGAAGCTGACGTATATCTCGAAGACGGTTCAATGGGAAGAGCCGCTGTGCCTTCAGGAGCGTCAACAGGCGTTCATGAAGCGTTAGAGTTGCGCGACAAAGAAGCGCGTTACAACGGCAAAGGCGTTCAGCACGCTGTCGAAAACGTAAACGAAAAGATCGCCCCCGAAATTTTGGGAATGGACGCAGACGATCAGGGTGCGCTTGACAGAGCAATGATCGCTCTTGACGGAACAGAAGGAAAATCAAATCTCGGTGCGAATGCTTTACTCGGCGTATCAATGGCAAACGCAAGGGCAGCCGCAGAGTCTCACGGCTTACCGCTTTATACATGGCTCGGCGGAATCGGCGGAGGACTTCTTCCTACTCCGATGATGAACGTTATAAACGGCGGAGCTCATGCTGACAGCACGGTAGACTTCCAGGAATTTATGATCGTTCCGCATAATTCAAAATCATTCGCAGAGGCTCTCAGAATGGGCGCGGAAGTTTATCACGCTTTGAAGAGCTGCGTTAAAGGACGCGGATATTCAACGGGTGTCGGCGACGAAGGCGGATTTGCACCGAACCTCAAGGACAACAGAGAAGCTCTTGACTTGCTCATGGAAGCCGTCAACAAAGCCGGCTACACTCCGGGAAATGATGTAAGCTTTGCGCTCGATGTTGCCTCATCGGAATTTTTCGACACGAAACAGAATAAATATATCTTCACGAAGAGCGGCGGTTCTGAGTACACTTCGGCAGAGCTTGTAAAACTCTATGAGGATTTAGTTGCGAATTACCCGGTAATTTCAATCGAGGACGGCTGCGCCGAAGACGACTGGGAGGGCTGGGCAGCTCTTACTGCATCGCTCGGCAAAAAAATTCAGCTCGTCGGCGATGACCTTTTCGTTACCAACCCGAAAATCCTTGAGCGCGGAATTTCTCAAGGCATAGCTAACGCAGTTCTCGTAAAGCTCAACCAGATCGGAACAGTCAGCGAGACATTGCAGGTTATTCAGATGGCGGCCGATTCAGGTTACGCGGCTGTAGTTTCACACCGTTCCGGCGAGACTGCCGACACGTTCATCGCGGACTTGGCAGTAGCTACACGCGCAGGCCAGATTAAAACGGGAAGCATTGCACGCACCGACAGAATAGCGAAATATAACCAGCTTCTCAGAATTGAAGAAGAGCTCGGCGACACTGCAAAGTACGCAGGACTGAAAAAATATTCGCCTATGTGGAAGTAATTTTTCAGGTAGGAATTAGGAGTTAGGAGGTAGGAGTTAAAATAACTTCTATTTCCTAATTCCGTATTGCAAAGTAAAAATAAAAATAACGAAGGGAAATTTTTTAATATGGCTGAATCAACAACAGCAGTATCACCGTGCGGAAGTTCCGCGCCTTCAAGTTCAGGCGGCGGAGCAGGCACAGGCACAGGTGCTGAAGGAGCGGCTCAGGGCGGATTAATGGGAATGTTTTTCCCGTTAATAATTTTTATTGCTATTTTTTATTTCTTCATTATCCGTCCTCAGAAAAAACGCGATAAGCAGCACAATAACATGATAGCCGGAATAAATCGCGGCGATCAGATTGTAACGATAGGCGGATTTTTAGGAACAGTCCGTGAAGTCCGCGATGACACTTTCCAAATTGAAATAGCCGAAGGTGTCAGAGTAAGAATATTAAAATCAGCAGTACAGACAAAACGCGCTGCATCTTCAAACGAAAATCAGGGGGCAGCTTCTTAATATGAATCGTACCGACAAATTACGCCTCTTTATTGTTTTAATCGTAGTAATAGGGGCGTTATGTTTTGCGTGGCTCGAAAGGGACGGGCTTAATTTAGGTCTCGACCTCAAGGGCGGAGCGCATATAGTTTTACAGGCGAAGGACACTCCAGAAAATCCTTTGCGCGATGACAGCATAGACAGATTATTAGCAGTCTTGAGGAACCGTATTGACCAGTACGGCGTGGCGGAGCCTATTATCCAGAAGAGCGGCTCGGACAGAATTATCGTAGATCTTCCGGGTATTCAGGACCCTGCGGCGGCACTTGAGTTAATCGGGCGCACCGCTCAAATGGATTTCAGGGAAGTTCTCAACACGACAGGGCGCAGCCTTCCCGTTGAGCCCCAGAGAAGAAATTATGACAGCGATATTCAGTTCGTGAACGCTCAGGAACGCTGGAAGGAAGAAGTCGCAAAGGCCGGCAACGCCAGCGCGGATTTAATTGAACGTTCAAAAACTACTGAAGGCTCAATCGTTGTGCCGGGCGAAGAGCAGGGAACATTTTATCTTTTAGGGCCAGTCGTACTTTCCGGAAAAGATTTAGTAAACGCTGAAATGGCTCCCGACAGTCTTGGCCGCATGGGAGTATCTCTTGAATTTAATTCCGAAGGCGCAAGATTGTTTGAAGAAGCTACGGGCCGCATGATTGGAAAACAGTTAGCAATCGTTCTCGACAACGTAGTAATCTCTGCTCCTGTCGTTCAGGATAGAATTTCGGGCGGACGCGCTCAAATTACCGGGCGTTTCACGGCAGAAGAGGCAGGGCGGCTTGCTATTATGTTAAAGGCCGGAGCGTTGCCCGTTGCAGTTGAGATTGCCGAGAACAGATCCGTAGGGCCGAGCTTAGGAGCTGACTCAATCAAGCAGGGAGTTGAAGCAGGTTTATTCGGCGCGGCTATGGTTTTAGTTTTCATGCTGCTGTTCTATCATTTTAGAGGGTTCGCGGCGGACTTGGCCTTAGCTGTAACGATAATTTTAATTTTTGCGGGCTTGATTGCTTTCAACGCAACGTTGACGCTTCCGGGCATCGCAGGAATTATTTTGACGCTTGGAATGGCCGTTGACGGAAACGTTTTAATTTATGAAAGAATACGCGAAGAACAGAACGCAGGAAAAACTCCTATGGCCGCTCTTGACGCAGGCTTCAGAAAAGCACTTGTAACGATTTTAGACAGTAACATCACGACTTTAATAGCCGCGTTAGTTTTGTTCTATTTCGGGTCTGGATCAGTGAGGGGCTTCGGCGTTACTCTTTCGGTCGGACTTGTCGCAAGCGTATTCGCTAACGTCGTAGTAACACGCGCAATTTTGCAGTTATTCATCAGGCGCGGAAAGGAGATTGTAAGAAGATGAGCATGTTGAATTTTAATTTTGACTTCATGAGCCGCAGGAAACTCGCTCTTACTATCAGCCTTGTGCTTGTAATTGCAAGTATAGTGTTGCTGCTCACACGCGGCCTTAACTTAGGAATTGATTTCACCGGCGGAAATGTTATTCAGGTTGAATTTGATAACCGTCCCGATGTTGCCAACGTCCGCAAAGTAATTTCGAGCATTGTCGCAAAGGGCGCAATGATTCAAAATTTCGGCGAGAAGGGAATAATTATCCGCACGAACGAGGACACCGAAGAGAGCCGTGAGGCCGTAATTAAAGCGTTGCAGAAAAATTATTCTGACGTAAAAGTTACAGGCTTTGAAAAAGTCGGCCCTGTCGTCGGCGGTGAGCTGCGTCGTCAGGCCATCATCGGCGTGAGTATCGCGCTCGTTGCGATTTTGATTTATATCACGCTGAGATTTCAATTTAGGTTTGCCGTTGTCAGCGTCGTTCCGTTAGTTCATGACGTTTTAATCGCGCTTGGATTTTTCAGCGTAACTCAAATGGAAATAAGCTCGTCATTTATCGCGGCAATTTTGACGATAGTCGGCTACTCGCTCAACAACACGATAATAATTCTTGACAGAATACGCGAGAACTGGGGCACGCTTTCAAGAAAAGGCATCGTAAATCTTGTGAACGAGGCATTAAATCAAACCTTAGGCCGAACAATCAACACGACATTGACAACTTTATTCCCCGTTCTTGCGCTCTGCGTATGGGGAGGGCCTGTGCTTGCGGCGTTCAGCTATGCAATGTTAGTCGGAATTATCGCAGGTACTTGGAGCTCGATGTTCGTAGCTACGGGTCTGCTTTGCGAATGGCAGAATAAAAAATAATCAGGAGTTAGAAATTATGAGTTAGGAGTGAGGGATAATAACCTTGCTCCTAATTTTTTATATTTTTTTAAGAAAGGAAATTTTTTTATGTTCAACGGGAAAAAAGTTGCCGTCTTGTGCGGAGGCGACGGAAAAGAGCGCGAAGTTTCTTTGAGGAGCGGCAAGGCCGTCTGTGATGCTTTGAACGAGGGAAAAATATTTAACGCCGAATTAATTGATTTACATTCAATGAAAGAAATTGACTGCGTGAAAAATTTTGACGGCGTTTTTATCGCAATGCACGGTGAATGGGGCGAGGGCGGAATTTTGCAGGAGGCCCTCGAAAAAATGAAGATGCCCTTCACAGGCTCAGGCTCAACCGCAAGCGCGTTAGGCATGAATAAAATCAAAGCGTGCGAATTATTTAAGCGTGCAGATATAAAAATTCCTGACGGGCTTGTGTGGCGCGGGGACTGCGAAGAAATTTTTTCAAAACTTGGGCGCGACATCGTTGTCAAACCCAGCGAGGGGGGCAGCACCGTCGGAGTTACTATCATTAAAGACGCAACGCCCGAAAAAATTTTAGAGGCTGTTAAAATTGCTGAAGAGAATTACGCGGGCGAAGTCTTGATTGAAAAATACATAGCAGGGCGCGAAATTACTGCGGCGGTGTGGGAGCATGAGGGCGCAATAAAAGCACTGCCGTTAATTGAAATTGTCCCTCATTACGGATTTTATGACTACACGAATAAATATACGAAGGGCGCGACGGAATATTTAGTTCCTGCGAAACTTGACGACGAGACCGCGAAAATAATTTCAGAAACGGCGGTCAAGGCTCATGAAGTTCTTGGCTGTTCGGGCTACAGCCGCGCTGATTTCAGATTAGCTCCTGACGGCACGGCTTATATTCTTGAAGTCAACACGGCTCCGGGAATGACGGCCACAAGCCTTGTACCTAAGGCCGCCGCTGCTGTCGGAGTGTCGATGCCGATGTTTGTCAGCGAGATTATGAAAATGGCGGGAAAAATTTGAAAGATACATTTATTTGACAGAAGTTCGGAGGAGGGGGTATTATACAAACTGCTTATTTTATTTTCAGTAAAACAGATTAATCAAAAAAATTTTTTTAGGAGGTTTGTATAATGCGCAAAATCGTTTTATGGTTTACGCTTCTGGCGTTGATGCTCGTGCCTTCTGCGGCTCTTGGCGGAACTACTACCCCCCTCTCTGACTTCACTGTTCACGCAAATTACCGCACAAACGACAGCGTTTATTTCAGGGACGGTGCCTCGCCTTATTACGGTGCCGTTACGAGTTATGACGTGAGCAATTATTTTTTCCTTGCCAAAGCTACGGAGAAAATCTCACACGATAAGTTACCCTACGGAACTTTAACGGTTACCGGCGAAAAAAATCCCTATTCGGGACAGCAGTATTCAATCAGGCCGGAAACTACATCATACGGTACTATCAGTGCTGATGAATATGTAAGGTATGTAGGATTTCCTTCAAATCTTGATGGCGATCGGGTAATGTGGAACATTTTTACATCGCCTGATTTAATTGTCGGAAGTTTTTATGTGCCATTGAGTACTGACAGGGCAAAGCTCATGGCGGCAGATGAAATCGTCCCGTATGTTGATTTTGTCTACAGCGATGACAAAAATTATGTCAATGGCTTCAACGTTTATTTCGTTAAGTCAGGCGACTGGACTACGCCGGTTAAAGCTGATGTCTCAGGATTGACTGTATACGGTAGCTATTTTAATGGCACTACCTTTGGAACTGTCAGTGAGAAAAATTATGTAAGTTTTGAACGCAGAGTTTCTTATTCTGATTCTGATGAAGAGGGTAACCGTATAGAAGAGGTACAAAATTACATCAATGCCTCAGAGCTTCAGAATGTTCATATTGATCTCAATTACACGAAAAGCTATGAGAGATATAACTGGAGTTTTCAATATGCTTCAAAATATTCAAATGAAATTGACTGGGGAGACCTTGAACTTTCAAAAGGGCCTTTGAAAATTTCTGCGAACTCACAGAAAAAAATCACAATAAAATTCCCGTCATCTTATCAATTACCGACCGAAGAAGATACTGACATCTATGTTTCGACAGGTAACAGTAATGTTCTTACGCTTGACTCAGAAACCGTAAAATTCACGCAGGGCTCCGACGGAACATGGAGCGGACTGACATACAATGAAAATAAATCAGAAATGTCATTTACGCTTTCTTCTCATAATCCCGGCAAAACAACATTGAGGATTGATCTTCCCAATTCTGGGGGCGGCATGATGTCATATTATCGTGAAGTTCAGGTCGGCACAGTTCCGACAAGCGGCAATAATCCAAGTGATATGTATGTCGAAGTTACATCGCACAGGACTAAATCCCGAATGCTTCACGGAAAACCCTACTATCTTTCATCTGAGTTTAGAGGGCTTGACCTTGTTGTATATAAAGACTCAACACCGGGTGATGAGTACGTCGATGCGCTGTACGATGGATATTTCGGGATTCAAAAGGGCAATATTTCTGAAATTCACAGATTATATAACTTGGGACTGGGAAACGGTGTAAGGTACAGCACAATCAGCAAAGACTGCGAAGATAATATAGCTTCGCCGATTTACATCGAAGATCTTTCAGATGTTTATATATGGTGGGAATTTCCTGACAGTTCGGACATGAACCTTGTATCTGCTTCGTTGAAGTCAAAAATGGCATCGACCGTAACAATGAAGACGACAGCAGAGCAGCTCAATTCATTCGCGCCGTATTTTGAAGTTAAATATGACAGCAGCAATAAGCCCGTCTCTATGGACTGGTATTTCATGAACCCTGCAACAAACGCAAAAGCAACAGTCAGCGGTGTTTCATCAGTAAATATCAACGTTAATTGGAACAGCTTTGTTAACGATTCAAGTGCAACGAGCGGGACCATTTCATTTGCGGATACTGATAACATTTCGAGTGTATATCGTGTTTATTTTAGCTACGACTACGGCGGCATTACTTACATATGGGAATTTGAGGGAATGACCAGTCCATATAATTATGGTGTATCTTCTTCATCTAGTATCCCTGTAGGCACTTCAGCGAACGGTAGTTTATATCGGTATTCATATTATTCTTCCTCATATTCCTCATACGAAGATACGATTAACTCTGTTGAGGCTGTCGTAAGGGACGAAAATATTGTCAGTGTAAGCCCGACCAAATTCACTGATATTGCCGACAGTGTTTTATTCACCATAACAGGGAAAAAAGTCGGTACAACAGATGTGAGCTTCGTGTTTACAACGGACGCAACAAGCCCGTATGACAAATATCGAGTAATAACCAATTCAATCAGCGTTTATGATCCTGTTGAAAGAAAAAATAATTTAGTTGTTACTCTTGAGAGCGGCGATTTGTCAGCGAAATTTGAAAACGTCAGCGTAAGCACCCCTGTAATCGAAGGCAGGCCGTATTACGATGAAAGCACGAATTATTTTAACATAACTCTTTCACGCGATAAAATTGTTTCATACGATCAATATTATGCTGCTGATAACTATACTGCCCTTAGGGGTACCCTGCACGTTTTCAGCGGAGATAAAGAAGTCAGCTCAAGGGAGATATATCCTAGCTATAACGCAGTGAGTTACATAGAAACTGAAACTGGATACCGCCAGCCAAGTTATATTCAGGTATATTATTCTTTAAGCGTTCCGGCATCAACAACAAAAATAACGTGGGAATTTGCTAAAGACGTGAACAAAGCAGGACAGTTCGATTTAACGTCAATCAAGACAAAAGATTTTTCGAGCTACAAACCTTATGTCAGGCTCAACAGGGACGGATTAAATCTCAAGACCGTCAATTGGTATTTCATTAACAGTGCGAACGAAAAAATCGAAACGCCTTCGACTGTTACAAGTGCCGAAGTTTATGTCCACACAGGCGCATATGAGCCGGGTGTGATCTATTCGACTACGAGGGTCCTGAGCAGCGACAAGGACGCAATAACGGTCAATCTTCCCGAAGCTGTAGTCAGCTACATTGATTTTAATTTTGTTGATGACGGTATAAAATATAACTGCTCATTCAGTCCCATTGATGGTCCTTTATATAGTGGGATTGACTACAGAAAAATCAGTTGGGATATAACTACTGACGGCTTCCCGCTTGTTTTATACGTTGGCGATGAAAAAACGTTCTCGATTAATGTTGCTTCGGCCGATGATATGACAGCCTTAGTTGGTAATTCTTCGGTCGCCTCGTTGTCAAGCACGTCAAGCGTAAGCAATTCTTCAATGAAAGTTACGCTCAAAGGAAACGCCGCAGGAATGACAACTCTGACAGCAGTTTACAAAATTACATCGGGCGATATAAATTATGTCGGCTCAACGTACGCTCGTGAAATTTGGGTTGCCGCGAAAAATTCCTCGACAGGCAAATATGAAGTTCCGACCCTGACAAGCGACCTTGAAGCCTTAATGACGGAATTGACGGGCAAGACGTTTAATTATGCGGATCAATATGCAACGGCAGATACAAACACTCAGACAGACGGCAGCACAGGCGGAAACACTAACAATCTTGTTGATAATAATAACGTTCAGTCCGAGTTTGATACTGTTGCTACTGAAATGGCATCGCCAAAAATAGACCTCACGAATGAAGCAACGAAAACAAAAATCCGCGACTTAATCAAAAATAAATTTGCCGGGATCATGAACATAAGCTCAGATATTGAGGTAGTCTCCATTATGAGCGATGACAGCGTAAAAATCGGTCAACTTCCGACAGCAGATTCTGTCAGTGGCGATGTTCCGTCAGGTCAGAAAGCGGCGGTAGTATTCAACAGGATTCAAGTCAGCCAGCCGAAAATTTTTGTTTTCAATGTTACTACGCATAAACTGAAAAAAGGCTCTGTTCTTTACTGGCTGCTTCTTAAGTCGTCATATATTGCCAAAGATGCTTCCGTTTCGGCTTCAGGAAATGCCGATGAAGTTTTTGTTTCTGATATTGCAGAGAACACTCAGGCAATATTCCTTGATTCGGACGTAAACGAAATCACTCAGACTGCCGAAGATTATCAGGCATTCGATGTCGCGGCATATATCGAATCAGGCGATTATATACCTGTTGTAACGTCTGATGCTCCCGGAACTCAGAAAGGCAGCAGCTTAGGAAGCTCTTCGGGCGGCGGCTGTGATGTCGGTTTTGGGTTTATGTCGGCTGCGCTGCTCGGATTTGCGTTAATGCTGAAAAAGAAATAAGCAAAAAAAAAATTAAGGGAGCAGGAATTTTTTTTAATTCCTAACTCCTAATTCCTAACTCCTAATTCCTAACTCCTAACTGACTTACATTTCTCCGCGCTCAATAGCAACAATGCCCGTCCGCGCAAGCTCGATAATTCCGAACTCTTTTAATAAAGATCATTCATAAATCTTGCTCCTATGTCCTATTTTAATAGCTTCAATGATCAGAACATCATCATGAAGACGGCAAATAATCCTGTAATCGCCCACCCGGTAACGCCATTTGCCGGAATGATTACCTTTCAAAGAACTGCCCACAGAACGCGGAGAAGGATATAACGGCAATCTATTCAAAAAGTTATATATTTTCTTCTGTGTTATTTTATCGAGATTTTTCAGATCATTTTCAGCTTCTTTTGAAAGTTTAATTGACCAGATCAAGCTCAGCTCTCACTTTCGGCCAAGAAATAACTTCCATTTTTCCTGAATCAATTTCCGCACATATTCTGTCAGCATCGTCGCAGTCGTCCGCGTACTCTTGAAGAAGCCGTATCGCAAGTTCTTCCGGCGTTTCGTTGCCTGCCGTTGCGTAATCATTAATTTTATTTTGAAGCTCTGGTGTCATGTTTAATATCATCTGCGGCATTATAACTTTCCCCTTAAAATCAAAAATTATTATAAAGGAGCAGAAATTTTTTTAACTCCTAACTCCTAATTCCTAACTCCTAACTGAATTACATTTCTCCGCGCTCAATAGCGACAATTCCCGTCCGCGCAAGCTCGATAATTCCGAACTCTTTTAATAAACTTTCAAAGGCCGAAGTTTTTTGATCGTCGCCCGTAACTGAAAGCGTAATGCTGTCGGGCGTGATGTCGATAACAGAGCCCCTAAAAATATTCGCGATCTGAATAATCTCATTTCTTGCGGACCTGTCGGCAGCGTGAACACGAACGAGCATTAATTCGCGCCTGATTGATTTCGACGGGTCTAAAATTTCTACGTAATGAATCGGCACAAGTTTTCTTAACTGCGCGCATAAAAGTTTTATTCTGTCGTCGTCCGAATAAATTTCTATCGTGAAGCGCGTAACGTTCTGGTCAACCGTCCAGCCCGCAGCGATTGTCTCAATGTTATAGCCCTTGCGCGAAAATAAGTGCGCTAGCTGTGAAAGAACTCCGGCCTCGTTGTCCATTGCCGTAACGATTGTATAGCGTTTTAAGTTCTGATTATTTTCTTTTGCCTGCATAAATAAAATTTCTCCTTTTATTGAGTCAGGAGTGAAAAATTTTTTTACCTCCTAACTCCTACCTCCTAATTCCTACCTGCTTTAATCAAGCATGAAGTTTGCGATGAAACTGTTTCCTCCGACCATCGGCCTGACCATTTCGTCCATGTCTATGCGGCAGTCAATGACCCAGCCTTTTCCGTCAGCCCTCGAAGCTACAGCCTCTTTGAGAACTGCGCGCAGTGCCTCAACGTCCGTAACGTGCCGACCGTGAACTCCGTAAGCCTCTGCAAGTTTTTCAAAGTCCGGGCCGCGATCTAAAGTCGTCTGCGAATATCTCTCGTGATAAATTAAATGCTGCCATTGCCGAACCATTCCCAGCGTCGAATTATTAAATAGAAGCGTGATAATCGGGAGCTTGTAATATTCTTCCGTGCAAAGTTCGTGGCAGTTCATTCTGAAACTTCCGTCGCCCGTAACATGTAAAACTGTTTTATCAGGGTTGCCGACCTGCGCCCCGATTGCCGCGCCGAGCCCGAAGCCCATTGTCCCGAAGCCCCCCGAAGTTATTAACTGGCCGGGATAATCGAATTTGAAGTGCTGGATTGCCCACATCTGATGCTGGCCCACGTCCGTAGTAACTATAGTGTCCTGCGGTAAAATTTCAGCCGCCGCCGATAAAATTTGCTTAGGTGTCAAATTCCCCTCTTCGGGGTCATCGTATTCAGTCTCACGCTTGAAGGAGAAGACATAATTTTTCCAAGCGTCATTTTTTTTGTCGCGCTTTAATTTCGCAAGTAGCAGGTTGAGAATTTTTTTAGCGTCGCCGATTATGCTCAAGTCCGTCATGACGTTCTTATTAATTTCTGAAGCGTCAATGTCAATATGTACGATCTTCGCATTTTTTGCAAAGCCCGCCGGATTTAATGTAACCCTGTCGGAAAATCTGCACCCTACTGCAATTAATAAGTCGCAGGCATCGCACGCCATATTAGAAGCCTGTGAGCCGTGCATTCCTATCATGCCGGTTTTCAACGGACTGTCGCCGGGAAAAGCTCCGCCGCCCATGACTGTAATCGCTACGGGCGAGTCAATTCTTGCCGCGAGAGTTCTAAATTCTTGAGAGGCTTTAGCGCGGACGACACCGCCTCCGCAAATTAATAAAGGCTTCTCGGAGTTGTCGATTAATTCCGCAAGCTCATCGATAGCTTCGAGATTAATATCAGGGTAGCCGACGCTGGGGTGATGAGTCGATTTAAGACGCTGTATTCTTGTTCCTGCGGTCATGAAATATTCGTCAGGCGTTACGGGATAATATTCGCACTCGCTCGCGGTTACGTTTTTTTGAATGTCAATCAAGACGGGGCCGGGTCTTCCTGAACGCGCAATGGCAAAAGCCTCTCTTACTGTGTCAGCTAAATTTTCAACATTGCTGACGATGTAGCTGCATTTTGTGATCGGCAGAGTTACGCCCGTTATGTCAACTTCCTGAAACGAGTCGCGGCCTATTAAATCACTGTTGACGTTACATGTGATAAAGACCACCGGCGAAGAGTCCATATAGGCTGTAGCTACTCCGGTCGTTAAATTTGTTGAGCCCGGCCCGGAAGTGGCAAAGCATACCCCGACTTTTCCCGTCGAGCGTGCGTAACCGTCGGCTGCGTGGGACGCTCCCTGCTCATGTGCGGTTAAAATATGTCTGATTTCTTTATGGTCATATAATTTGTCGTAAACGTTGAGGATTGCTCCGCCCGGATAGCCGAAGATCGTATCAACGCCCTGTTCTATGAGGCACTGTATTAAAATTTCAGAGCCGTTTAATTTTTTGCCAGTGTTGTTTATGTTAGTCAATGAAAAAAATTCCCCTCAGAAAAAATTTTGCATACAAGTTTAGCACGAAAAAATTTTCACGGAGAAAAAAATATCGCTTTAACCGCAAATTATATTAAAATAGCCCCGTGAATAAATAATTATTGAAGGAGGAAATTTTTTTCATGTATAACGCTATACAAGTTAATAAGGATACATGGTGGACGGGCGTTAATGACCACGACACAGATTTATTTGAATCCCTCTGGCCTCTGCCGCAGGGTGTTGCTTACAATGCTTACGTAATAACGGGAACGACGGCAACGGCGGCTATTGATACGGTGAAAGGCCCATATCTTGATGAGTATTACAATAAGTTATTGCAGGCTCTCGGCGGAAGAGCGTTAAATTATCTCGTCATTAATCACATGGAACCTGACCACGCAGGCTTGATCGCTCAATTAAAAAAGCAGTGGCCCGCGCTGAAATTTATCGGCAACGCAAAAACGATTCCGCTGCTCAAAGGCTATCACGGAATTGAAGAGGACGTTATAACAGTAAAAGACGGAGACACTTTAGATCTTGGCGGCCACGTTCTGAAATTCGCAACGGTCCCTATGCTTCACTGGCCTGAAAGCATGGTAACGTTTGACACTACGACGGGCGTTTTATTTTCTAATGATAGTTTCGGAGGTTTCGGAGCGCACGAGGGCGGTTTATTCGACGACGAAAAATTAACAGCCCGCTGGGCCGGCGAAATGCTGAGGTATTACTCCTGCATAGTAGCAAAATATTCAAACGTCGTCCAAGCGGCATTAAAAAAGCTCGGCGCGCTTGAAATAAAAAATATTTTCCCGTCGCACGGAACTTTATTTAGAAAAGATATTAAGCAGGTAATTTCTCTCTATGATAAATGGAGCAAACAGGAAGCCGAACAGGGGGCGGTCGTTGTCTACGGTTCAATGTACGGCAACACGAAACGAATGGCCGAAGCCGTCTGCACGGGACTTGCCGAAGCAAAAGTTAAGGACGTGAGAATTTATGATGCCTCAAGAGCGGACATGTCGAACATGCTGCGCGATATATGGCGTTTCAAAGGGCTCGCGCTGTTGAGCTGCACTTATAACACCCTTCTATATCCGCCGATGGAAGCTCTCTGCTCAAAATTATTAAACAGAATGCCTAAAAATAAAGTTCTTGGCCTGGCCGGAAGTTACAGCTGGAGCAAGGGGGCTCTTACGGCGCTGCAGGACTTCGCGGAAAAAATTAAGCTCGAAAAAATCGGGCCGGAAGTTGAAGTTTATACTTCGCCGACTGACGAGGATTTGAAAAAATGCTGTGAGCTCGGCAAAAATCTCGGCGAGGCGGTCCTTTCATGAGCGAATACGTTACGGCTCCAAAGCGCGTTAATGAGTTATGGCTCAGCGAATTTAGCTCCGATAATCTGAAACTTTCAATGCGCGTGAAAAATTTTCTTCACTCCGAAAAAACAGAATATCAGGAATTATTAATCGCAGATACATATGACTACGGGCGCGTCTTAATGCTTGACGGAGCGTATCAATTAACTGAGCGCGACGAGTTCACTTACTCGGAGATGATGGCCCACGTGCCTTTATGCGCTCATAAAAACCCTGAAAAAGTTTTAATCATCGGCGGAGGGGACGGCGCGATAATGCGTGAAGTTCTCAAACATGACTGCGTAAAAAAATGCACGCTCATTGACATTGATAAAAGAGTTAAAGAATGTTCGCAAAAATTTTTGCCCTTCGCAGGCGACTCTTTTAATAATCCACGCGCCGATTTTAAGTGCATGGACGCAATGAAATTTATCAAGGAGACTGACGAACGCTTTGACGTTGTTATTGTTGACAGCACCGACCCGGTAGACTTCGCGGCAGGTTTGTTTCAGTCGCCGTTTTACGCTGACGTTAAAAAAATTATGAATGATGACGCAATGTTATCTGAATTAACTGAATCGCCGTTCATTGATAAAAAATTAATGTGCCAGGCAATCAACGAGATGCGCAAAATTTTCCCGATTGTGAAAATGTATTGGGGCGTTGTTCCGACTTATCCGTCGGGAATGTGGACTTACGGGCTTTCTTCAATGAAAGATGATCCGTCCGTCCCGGTCAGAGACGTAAAAAATACGAAGTGGTACACGAATGAAATTCATAAAAATTCTTTCGTGCTTCCGCCTTTTTTGAATGAGCTGATAAATTAGACCGGCCCGGAAAATTTTTTTAGTGATATAATTTTTTAGCAGCTCCAAAAAATTTCGAGGAGCTGTTTTTTTTGCAACTACATTTACACCTACAGAAACTTTTATTTTTTATAGCTCTCATAATTTTTCAGGACGCTGAAGAAAAAAATAGAATCACAAATTTTTTTTGACTCGTTTGCTTAATCCCTGCTTCAATGAGTTATAATGACGCGAAAATTTTGAAGGGGGATTTTTTTATGATTTATCGTGAACTTGGCAGCACCGGCCTCAAAGTCAGCGAGATCGGCATGGGCTGCGAGGGAATGACTGAAAAAAATTATTTGACTGCGCAGAAGAAAACGGCGTGAATTATTTTGACCTTTACTCTTCAGACCCGGACCTGCGCGCTTCGGTCGGCAAAGCGTTAAAGGGACGCAGAGAAAAATTTATAATCCAGTCGCATTTATGCTCGGTCTGGAAAGACGGACAGTATACGCGCTCAAGAAATATCAACGAAGTCAAAGCAGGCTTTGAAGAAATGATGAAATTGCTCGACGTTGATTATATTGAGGTCGGAATGATACATTACTGCGACGCTCTCGACGATTGGGACGCAATTATCAGCAACGGAATTTTAGATTACGCACGCGAATTAAAATCAAAGGGCCGCATAAAACACATCGGGCTCTCTTCACACAATCCGCAGGTCGCGTTAAAAGCCGTAGAAAGTAATTCAATCGAAGTTTTAATGTTCAGCGTCAACCCGTGCTATGACCTTCAGCCCGCAAGCGAGGACGTAGAGGACTTATGGGCCGATGAAAATTATGCTCATCATTTAACGAACATGGACACCGAACGACAGAAATTATATGAGACTTGCCAGCGCGCCGGTGTCGGGATAACAGTAATGAAATGTTTTGGAGGCGGAGATTTATTGAACGCTGAACTCTCTCCGGCCGGAGCAGCCTTGACCGTCAATCAGTGCATAGCCTACGCCTTGAGCCGTCCTGCTGTGTCATGCGTGCTTGCCGGAGCTCATTCGGTCGAACAGTTGAAGGAAAGCATAAATTTTGAAAACGCTTCTGAAAGTGAAAGAGACTACGCGCCTGCCCTCGCGTCATTCCCAAAAATAAGCTGGAAGGGCCATTGCATGTATTGCAGCCACTGTGAGCCCTGCCCGAAAAAAATCGACATAGCTTCGGTAACAAAATTTCTTAATCTTGCTCAGGCAGGAGGAGACTCAAAAATTCCAGAGACTGTCCGCGAACATTATAAAGTCCTTGAACATCACGCCGGAGAGTGTATTAAGTGCGGAGCCTGCGAAAAACGCTGCCCGTTCGGAGTGGAAATTCGCAGGAACATGGACAAGGCTAAAAATTTATTCGGGTATTAACTGAAAATTTTCGCCTCTTGGAAAATTTTTTTTGCTATTATTTTAATTTAAGGTTAAAATTAGTCAATGAAATTTTTATTTTTAACGAGGGGAGAAATTTTTAATGGGAGTTCAATATAAAGATTATTATGAAATTTTAGGCGTATCGAGGGACGCAAAGCCCGATGAGATTCGCAAGGCTTATAGAAAACTTGCGAAACAATATCACCCTGACGTATCGAAAGAAAAAAACGCAGAAGAAAAATATAAAGAAATTAATGAGGCCTACGAAGTTTTGAAAGATCCTGAGAAGCGTCAGAAATATGACACGCTCGGAATGAACTGGCAGAGCGGTCAGGACTTCACGCCTCCTCCGGGCTGGCAGCATGTTGAATTTGGCGGCGACATGGGAGGCTTCAGCGATTTCTTCCAAACTATATTCGGCAGCGGAAAACGCGGAGGCTTCGGAAATTTTCAGGATATTTTTTCCGGCTCCGGCTATCGTCAGCCCATGCACAGCGACAGCGAAGTCAGCGTAACTCTTTCTCTTGAAGAGGCAGTGCGCGGCGGCGTTCATAATTTTGTTTTCAGCGGCTCTAACGGTAAAAGAAATTTGAAAGTCAATCTTCCGAAAGGCATAACCGAAGGCTCAAGGATAAGGCTTCCGGGCAAAGCTGAAGGCGGCGGAGATATTTACGTAACAATTCACATTGCGCCGCATAAAATTTTTGAGGTCAACGAAAATGATTTGACACGCGAAATAAAAATTCCGGTCTATGATGCTGTGCTGGGCAAAGATATTACGGTCGGGACGCTTGACGGCGAAGTAACGATCAAAATGCCTCCTGGAATACAGGACGGGCAGAAGCTGAGAATAAGGGGTAAGGGACTTCCCAAACGCGACGGAACGAACGGCGACTTATACGTAAGAGTGAAAATTGAGATACCGAGACATTTAACGCAGAAACAACAAGATTTATGGCAGGAGCTTGCGAAGCTGGGTTAAAAATTTTTTCATAAAAGTATATAATTTTTTAATCCAACTTCGGAGGTGAAATTATTTTGCGCTCGAATATTTTTAACGTTCCCAACACGCTAAGTTTAATCCGTGTTTTTCTTGCGCCGCTTGTTTTATTATTTTTGTCATTGAGGATTGACAATAAATTAATTCCGGCTCTCCCTGATGTAAGCTGGGGGGACGCACTGGCCGCTTTTGTTTTTATAATTGCCGCATTAACTGACATGTTCGACGGCCTGATAGCGCGAAAATATAAATTAGTTACGAAATTAGGAAAATTTATAGACCCCCTTGCCGATAAAGTTCTTGTCATTGCGGCTATGCTTGCGTTGATAGAGTTCCAGCGTCTGCCTGCATGGATCGTCATGGTAATAATAACGAGGGAGTTTATAGTTACAGGGCTGAGGCTCGTCGCGGCAGCTGAGGGAATTGTCATAGCTGCCTCAAAGGGCGGAAAGCTCAAGACAGTAACTCAGATAATTGCTCTTACAATGCTGATATTAAAAATTCCTGGCGGAATGGCCGTAATGTGGGTGGCAATGATCTTAACAGTATGGTCGGGAATGGATTATTTGATTAAGGGAAGCAAAATCATTACGGGGTGAAATTAGTTAGGAGTTAGGAGTTAGGAGGTAGGAAGTAAAAAAACTTCTTAGCTCCTAATTTTTTTTATTTCTTTGCTTTGCTTTCGATTGCCGACATCAACGACTCGAACGATTTATTAAACTGCGTCAGTCCGGCCTCAAGGAGTTTTGCGTTCACGGCGTTAATATCAATGCCGATCTCTTTTAATTTTTTCAGCTCGGCTTCGGCTTGCGCGACATCTTTTTCAAGAGTGAGCGCAGCTTTTCCGTGATTGACGAACGCCTCAAGGGTTGCAGGCGGCACCGTGTTCACCGTGTCAGGCCCGATAATTTTTTCGACATACACTACGTCGGAGTAGGCCGGATTTTTTGTCCCCGTGCTTGCCCATAAAGGACGCTGCTTGGCATCACAGCCTGCGAAAAGTTTTTTGAAGGTGCCGTAAATAATTTTTATTCCGTCGATTGCAATTTTTCCGCAAAGAGAAGTCTCGCCTTTCTCTGTCAAAAGTTTATCGACTGCGCCGTCAACTCTGCTGACAAAGACAGAAGCAACAGAAGCGGCCTTGCCTCCGCGCTTAACGCCGGCTAAATATGCCTTCGCTACGTTCTCGTACTGTTCATGCGAGAAAATAAGCGTTGAGTTTACGTTTACGCTTGAGGCTATGCACTCTTCGAGAGCTGAAACGCCTTCGGGGGTTGCCGGAATTTTAATCATTACGTTCGGACGGTTGAGGAGAGCAAATAATCTCTTGGCCTCCGAAATAGTTGTGTCTCTGTCGGACGCGATGAGGGGGTTGACCTCAAGACTTACATAACCGTCTTTGCCGTTAGTCTTGTCATAAACCGGGCGAAGAATGTCAGCCGCTGCTCCGACCTCGCCGAGAGTAAGAGCCTCATAAATTTCCGCGCTGCTCTTTCCTGCCTTTGCCATTGCGCTAATTTCCGCGTCATAGTCAGAAGTTTTAGCGATGGCGTTTTCAAAAATTGACGGGTTTGTCGTTACTCCGACTACGCCCTTGTCGATCCATGCCTGAAGGCCGCCCGAAGCAATTAAATCGCGGCTTATGTAATCGAGCCAAATGCTCTGTCCCAAGTCAAACGCTTCATGAATTGATGTTCTCATTAAAAATTTTTCTCTCCTTTTTTATTTTTAATTTTTTTATTTAAGAGGCTAGGAGTGAAAAAATATAACCTCCTACCTCCTAATTCCTAACTCCTAAGTGCTTTAATTGCGGCTTTCTCAATTTCAAGCCCTTTAACGTAAAGTTCCGTGAATTTCTCAAAGCCTTTTACCTCTTCGGGGTCAGGCTCAACGGCTTCACCGGCAAGGGACTTGAATATTCTGTTATTGAGATAGTCTTCGAGTTTGCCGTCTTTTTTACCGTCAGCAAGATACGCCGCGAGCAAAGCAATTCCCCACGCTCCGCCCTCTGACGCTGTAGACATTACAGACACCGGAGTATTTACGGCTGCCGCTAAAAATTTCTGCATGACTAACGGAGTTTTGAAAAGTCCTCCGTGTCCCATAATGCGGTCAAGTTTAACGCCCTCGTCCTTTAACAAAATATCCATGCCGAGCTTCACTGCTCCAAGCGAAGTATAAAGATTAACTCTTATGAAATTCGCAAGGTTGAACGCGCTGTCGGGTTTTCTGACAAATAACGGCCTGCCTTCGTTAATGAAAGTAATATTTTCGCCTGAGTAATAGCCGTAAGCCAGCAAGCCTCCGCAGTCCGGGTCGCCCGTCATTGCGTGGGTGTAAAGTTTTCCGAACAGTTCGCCCATGTCGGCTTTAATATTCATTAAGTCGCAGAACTCTTTGAAAATTCCGACCCATGCGTTCAAGTCCGAAGTTCCGTTATTAGCGTGAGCCATTGCGCAGGGGAACCCAGTGGGCGTTGTTACCATGTCAATTTCTCTGTGAAGTTTCTTGAGCTGTTTTTCAAGAACAATCATAGCGAACGTGCTTGTGCCTGCTGATAAATTGCCTGTGCGCGGAGCTACTGAATTTGTTGCGGTCATTCCCGTTCCTGCGTCGCCTTCGGGAGGACACATCGGAACGCCGGCTTCAAGATTTCCAGACTCGTCGAGAAGTTTTGCGCCCTCTTTCGTCAAAAATCCGGCGTTGTCTCCAGCCACGAGAACCTTCGGAAAAACTTCGCGCAATGTAAAATTAAGCCCTGATTTTTTCAGAAGAGCATTAAATTTTTCTTCCATGCCCCCGTCATAATCGAGTTTATCTGAATCAATCGGGAACATTCCTGCCGCGTCGCCGATGCCGATAACTTTCTCGCCCGTTAATTTCCAGTGCATATAAGCCGCGAGCGTAAAGACCGACGAAATATTTTTAACGTGTTCTTCTTTGTCGAGTATTCTCTGATAAAGATGAGCGACTGACCAGCGCAGGGGAATATTAAAATTAAAAAGTTCGGTTAAAGTGTCAGCGGCCGGGCCCGTGTTCGTGTTGCGCCAAGTCTGAAAGGGTGCGAGCTGTTTTCCGTCTTTGTCAACAGCTATATAGCCGTGCATCATTGCGCTGATTCCGATAGCCCCGAAAGTTTTTGGAGTTACGCCGTATTTTTTCTCTATGTCAGAGCGCAGAGCCGAATAGCAGGCGCGTAAACCTGCGTCAACTTCTTCAAGAGAATATGTCCATACGCCGTTAATTAAAGAATTTTCCCATTCGTGCCAGCCGGAGGCCAAGACGTTCCCGTCAAAATCAACGAGAACGCCTTTGATACGTGTAGAGCCAAATTCAATGCCGAGAGCAGTTTTTCCCTGAGCGATTAAATTTTTTGCTTCCATAATAATTTTTATCTCGCTTTCAAAAATCCTGCGGCGATACCTTCAGCGGAGATACCCATTTCGACTCTGACAGCGTCGGAAGTTCCTGAAGCTCCGTAATGATCCACGCCGAGAGTTTTGATTTTGGGCAGTGCAATTCCTGCGCGTGCGGCCTCGATAATCATTATTGAGCCCATGCCCGTGTCAACATGATGATCTTCAACCGTGATAATCGGCCCGGATTTTGCGGCTTCTTTCAACGCTTCCATGTCCGGCGCAAGAGGACTTGACACAGCGTAGACGCTGACTTCGAGATTATTTTCTTTTGCAAGAATTTCAGCGGCCTTCAAAGCTATTTGAGCCATGTAGCCAAGCGCGAAGATTGAACCGTCTTTGCCCGAACGAAGTTTTACAGCCTTGCCGTATTCAAATTCGTAATCGCCTGTAAATTCTTTGAGGCCGTCAACTTTGCTGCGTCCGACAGCGAGGCAGATATCGCCCGAAGTTTTCAACATCCAGCGCGTTGCTCTGTCAGTCTGGTTAGGATCAACGGGAACAACGAGCTTCCAGCCGAACATGTTGCGCATAAGCCCGACGTAATCAATGCACTGGTGGGTCTTGCCGTCTTCACCGACATCAAGTCCGACGTGAGTTAATACTGTTTTATTTCCGGCGTGGTTAATGTCGTTAAGTCTCTGCTGATTGAAAACCTCATCAATTCCGAAAACGCCGAACTCCGCCCAGACCGGGACGACTCCTGCGATGCTCGCTGTGCCTGACATTGTAGCTACGCAGTGTTCCTGAATGCCGCACTGAATGAAATTATCCGGGCAGTTTTCCTTAAATCCTTTAGTCATAACTGAAGGCATTAAGTCGCAGTCGAAAACGATAATCGGAGTTCTGTCGGCCTTGCCGTAATTCAATTTGCCGACATCAGCGAGAGCCTTTCCGAATGCGCCTCTGTTGTCTGAAACTTTTACGCCCTCATAATCAAACGGCTTACCCGTCTCAATCGAAGGAGCAGGCGGAAAATCAACCTTGCGGCCTTTATAAACCGGCGGTGTCTTGCGTCTTGCGAGTGCCTTGTCGAGTACTTCGGGGCTATCGCCTAAATGCTTGACTATCTCGTCATACATTTCGCGTGCAGGCGGTTTTCCGTGATAGTCCGGAATATCTTCCATTCCGAGACCGTCTTTGCCGATTATCGTGTGGCATAAAAGGACAGTCGGCTTTCCGTTTTTGCCGGCATTTTTGAGAGCGTCATAAAGTTTTGGGAATGAATGTCCGTCGCACTCTACGACTTCCCAGCCGTCAGCCGCCCATAAAGCAGGAAGGTCGCAGGGCATAACTTTTCTTCTGTCGCCGGAAATCTGAATATTATTCCAGTCAACAAGAGCGACAACGTTCGTTAATTTTTCTTTGAAGGCAATGCGTCTTGCTTCGGCTATCTGTCCTTTTGTCTGACCGCCGTCGCCCATTAAGACGTAAACTCTTCCTTTGCGTCCGTTGGCTCTCTGTGCAATAGCAAAGCCCACGCCTGCGGAAAGTCCTTGACCTAAATTTCCCGTGCCCCAGTCAATTCCCGGTACTTCACGGGTTACATGTCCCTGAAAAGCACTTCCGCAGTTTCTGAAATGCGCCATTGCTTCTTCGCGGTCAACAAAGCCCCACTCGGATAAAGCCGCGTAAACTCCTGCTGAAGTGTGGCCGTGAGAGACGACAACAAAATCTCTGTCCAAAGAGTCGCAGTTTTTCGGCGTTAAGTTAGCTACTCCGAATACGCTCATGAACATTTCCATGCTTGAGAAAGCTCCGGCGGGGTGTCCGCTTTTTGCTGCCGTTACCATTGTGAGGGCGGCAACACGTGCGCGTTTTGCTGCTGCTGCTAATGAAGATAATTGCTCATCGTTAAGATGTTCAACAGGAAAATTATTGAGAACTGGTAAAGACATAAAAAAATCACCTCTTAATAAAATTTTTATGTCTTCTGTGATAAAGCCGCTGTTTGCATCCAAAGTCAGGTTTGCGATCTCCGGCCTGCGATAGGAAGACGCCTTCGCTTCATATACAGCCTGAAGGTAGATGATCCCTGA
>JAFSXR010000004.1 GCA_017443985.1 Synergistaceae bacterium | reverse complement strand
TTTATCAAGCAGCGTGAAGTGGGCGCGTCCCTCCGCAACTTTTTCGGCAGCCTTTTCAGTTTCGGCTAAGATGTCCTTCAAATTCGCGTAAAGTTCGGAAATTTCATAGGCGTTTGACGGGTGGAACGGCAACGCGATCATCGGCTTAATTGTCGATAAATCAATCTCTACGCAGCCGTCATAATACGCAACGTCGGCCGGGTTGAGTTCTTTATAATCTCCGCCGCGTCCGTGTTCTTCGAGATATGCTTTTGTGTCGCCGTCCGTGCGCCATACTGATGAAAGGCACGTTGTCTCGGTCGTCATTACGTCAACGCCGTTTCTGTAGTCAGTCGTCATTGAGGCAACGCCGGGCCCGACAAATTCCATAACTTTATTTTTGACGTAGCCTTTTTTGAAGACCGCTTTGACGATTGCAAGCGCAATATCATGAGGCCCGACATAAGGCGCAGGTTTGCCCGTTAAATAAATTGCGACGACTCCGGGATATGCTACGTCATAGGTATCCTGTAAAAGCTGCTTGACGAGTTCTCCGCCGCCCTCGCCGATCGCCATTGTTCCTAATGCGCCGTAACGGGTGTGGGAGTCCGAGCCTAAAATCATTTTTCCGCAGCCTGCAAACATTTCACGCATAAACTGATGAATTACTGCGATATGCGGAGGAACATAAATTCCGCCGTATTTTTTCGCCGCGCTGAGTCCGAAATAGTGATCGTCATCGTTGATTGTTCCGCCGACCGCGCACAGCGAATTGTGGCAGTTTGTCATGACGTAGGGAAGCGGAAATTTTTTCATTCCTGAAGCCCTTGCTGTCTGAATGATCCCTACGAAAGTAATATCGTGGCTTGCCATCGAGTCGAATTTAATGCGCAGGTGATCCATGTCGCCGGCAGTGTTGTGGGCTTTGAGAATGCCGTACGCTATCGTGCCCTTTTTAGCTTCGGCCTTGTTATATTGATTCCCGGCTTGGCTTTCAGGTACTACTTTCGTTCCGTTGATGAGGTAAACGCCTTCATCATAGAGCTTAATCATTTTTAGAATATACCCCCTTAAAGATATAATTTTTATGACAGCGAAAGAACTGCACACAAAAATAAATCCCTTCGCCTCTTGAAAAAATTTTTTTTTTGAGAAATTTTTGAATGAATATTTAACTTGTCTTGCAATGATTATAACACGCAGATTTTTTTTAGCTGTCAGTGTAATTCATGAAAAATTTTTTTGCTTAGCTCAATGTAATATAATAAAGAAAAAATTTTTATTTTACAGAGAGTGAAAAAATGCTTGGCGATTATACATGGAACGTAATAGACAAAGAAGCTGAATGTTTGGCGCAGCGTTTCAAGGCCGTAACAAAAAATATAGCGAACGCGAACACGCCCGGATATGCGCGTCATAATGTCTCGTTTGAGGATCAAATGCGCGAAGTTATGGAGCAGGATAAAAAACTTCACATGACCGTTACTCATAAGGACCATATACCTTCGCACCCGTTGAAAGTTGATGACGTTCACGCCGCAGATACAAAAATCATGGACGAACAGTACAGGCTCGACCTGAATAACGTTGACCCTGAGCGCGAGATGGCTGTGCTTGCTGAAACGCGAATGATGTACACGGGATTTATGCGCGTGGCCGCAAGTAAATTGACGATGCTCAGGTCTGTAATAGCGGGGAGGTAATTTATCATGAAAATTTTTGACAGCATGGAAATAGCCGGAAGTTCTTTGACGGCTCACAGACTTTGGATGGACACAATTTCATCTAACTTGGCAAACATCAACACGACCCGTACGAAAGCCGGAGGACCTTATAAACGCCGCGTGCCTGTTTTTTCAGAAATGCTCGACAACACCATAGGCGGCTATCATGACATCGGGGGCGTTAGAGTAATCGGAATTTCTGAGGACAACGCCGCGCCCCGAATGACTTACCAGCCCGACCACCCTGACGCGAACGAGGACGGCTATGTGGCTTACCCGAACGTAAATTTAGTTCGTGAAATGACGGATATGTTAGTCGCAAGCCGGGCATATGAGGCAAATTTGAGCGTCGTTACGACCGGGCGCGACATGTGGAACGGCGCACTTGAGGTAATGAGAGGGTAAAACATGAAGCAAAAATTTATCACGTTTGGAGAAATAATGCTGAGATTAACGCCGCCGAACTATGAGAAAATTCGCATGGCCGGATCTTTTGAGGCGACTTACGGCGGAAGCGAGGCGAATATCGCGCTGTCTCTTGCTAATCTCGGAATTGACAGCACATTTTTCAGCGTCGTTCCTAATAATTCTCTGGGGAAAAGCGCAATAAGAATGTTAAGAAGCAACGACGTACACTGCAGCCCGGTGATTTTAAGCACCCCCGAAGAAACTCCGACGCACAGGCTTGGGACTTATTATCTTGAGACGGGCTACGGCATTCGCCCAAGCAAAGTAACTTATGACAGAAAACACAGCGCAATAACAGAATATGACTTCAGAAACGTTGACATTGATAAATTACTCGAAGGCTTTAACTGGATACATTTGAGCGGAATTACTCCTGCACTGTCGCAGAGCTGCGCGGAGTTCATGCTTTTATGTTTGCAGAAGGCCAAAGAAAAAAATTTAATCGTAAGTTTTGACGGCAATTTCAGAAGCACGCTATGGACCTGGAACGAGGCTAGAGATTTTTGTACGCAGTGTCTTCCATACGTTGATGTCTTGTTTGGTATAGAGCCGTATCATTTATGGAAAGATGAGAACGATTACTCAAAAGGCGACTGGAAGGACGGAATACCTTTGCAGCCGAATTACGAACAGCAGGACGATGTTTTTACAAGGTTTGTGAGCAAATATCCTAACTTAAAATGTATCGCAAGGCACGTGCGCTATGCTCATTCAGGCAGCGAAAATAGTTTAATGGCTTACATGTGGTATCAGGGCCATACGTTTGAGAGCAAGACTTTCACGTTCAACATTCTCGACAGGGTCGGCGGCGGAGATGCCTTTGCGAGCGGCTTTATTTACGCGATGATGAACAATTATAAGCCAATGGACATGATTAATTTTGCAGTCGCAAGCAGCGTAATCAAGCATACTATTCACGGCGACGGAAACATCACTGACGACGTTGAGAGCATTCAAAGCATAATGAACATGAACTATGATATAAAGAGGTAGGAGTTAGGAGGTAGGAAGTAGGAGTTAAAAAAATTATGACAATATCAGAAAAATATAATGATCTCAAAGAATATTTATTTTCACTGGAAAGTGTCGCGGTAGCTTTTTCGGGCGGAGTTGACTCGACGCTTTTATTAAAAGTTGCTCACGATGTTTTGGGCGATAAAGCTGTCGCAATAACGGCATTTTCGAGCCTTTTCCCTCACAGAGACTTTATGGAGGCGAGCAAATTCTGCGCTGATAACAAAATACCTCTAATAATGTGCCCGATTAATTCATTAGAAATAGACGGAATAAAAGAAAATCCCGTGAACCGCTGTTATCTTTGCAAGAAAGATTTATTCACGCGGCTTTTAATACGCGCAAAAGAAAATAATCTCGCTTACGTTGTTGAAGGCTCAAACGTTGATGACTTAAGCGACTTTAGGCCCGGCATGAAGGCTCTCGATGAGCTTGGAATACAAAGCCCCTTGAGAAAGGCTGGGTTTACTAAAGCAGAGATACGCGAATTATCGAAAACTCTCGGCCTCCCTACATGGAATAAGCCTTCGTTTGCGTGTCTTGCCTCGCGTTTTGTTTACGGCGAACCTATAACCAAAGAAAAATTAAAAATGGTTGAAGATGCCGAGCAGTTATTAATGGATTTGGGGTTTAGGCAGTTCCGCGTCAGGATACACGGCAAAATCGCAAGAATTGAAGTAATGCCTGAAGATTTTGCCAAGATAATTGAAGAAAATACACGCATAAAAATTCACGAGACGTTAAAAAATTTTGGATTTTCTTATGTAACTTTAGACTTGAAAGGTTATCGTACAGGCTCAATGAATGAAGGCGGGCTGCCGCTAAAAATCAGGCAGGCGTGATTTATGTGAGCGATTATGCAAAAATTTTTTATATTATTATTTTTATTATTCATGTCCTAAAAATTTTCACCTCGCGCAAAATAATATCATTTTATTTTTATAATATACTATATTTTTAAGAGGTGTAAAAATGGAATTTAGAAATGCTAAAAATTATGAAAAACAAATTTCAAGTTTATATAATGAAGCGTTCCCGCAATGCGAAAAATTATCGCTCAAATTTCTTTTTGACCGCGCTGTAGAAGGCAAGGCAGCTTTTTATGCAGTCTTTGATGACGGCGTATTTGTTGGGTTGGTTTATGTTATATTAATGCAAAAATTAGTGTGCCTCTATTATTTCGCTGTAGTTAAAGATAAACGGAATTGCGGCTACGGGAAAAAAATTCTTGACTTGCTGAAAAAAAAATATGCTGACCGGGCAATAGTGCTCTTACTCGAAGATACTGCGGACGTTACTGCGGATAATTACGAACAGCGCATTAGAAGGCTTCATTTTTACGAAGCGAATAAATATAAACAGCTTCACATAAATATAAATGAAGCCGGCGTTGATTATGAATTATTAGGGACAGAAAGTACAATTACACGGAAAGCCTATATGTTAATGCTGAAAAATTATTTTGGAACCGAGCTTTTCAGAGTTATGTATAAAGGGGAGTGAATTAAAAAAATAATTAGTGTATCGGAAAACGCTGTCCGTTCTCAAAAATCAATAACAAGGAGGAAAATTTTTCATGAAAATTTGTTTTTATGCCCTTCGTGAATTTGACGAGCTTCATTTTTGCCGCGAAATGAAAGAAAAATATAAAATTGATTTCGTCTACTCGACTGAATACCCGAACGAAAAAAATATTTCGCTTGCAGCCGGCTGCGACGGCGTGAGCTGTACGCCCTGCGACATGTCCGCAAAAGTTTTGAAAAGTTTTCATGATGTCGGAGTGAAATATATTCTGACGCGCTCAATCGGTTATGACCATATCGACTTAAAAGCTGCCCGCGAACTTGGAATGAAAGTCGATAACGTTACATACACGCCGACGGGCGTAGCTGATTATGCGATTATGTTGATGCTTGCGAGCGTGAGACGCTTGGCTCATATCTTGAAACGCGCCGAACTTCAGGACTACTCATTAAAAAATAAACTCGGCCGCGATTTTTCTGTCTGTACCGTCGGAATTATGGGAACGGGCAAAATCGGAAGGACTGTCTTGAAACATTTATCGGGCTTCGGGTGCAGACTGCTCGCCTATGACATTTACGAGAACGACGAGGCAAAAAAATATGCGCGTTACGTCAGCCTTGACGAAATTTTGAGAGAGTCCGATATTATTTCGCTTCACATGAACGCGAACGAAGAAAATTATCACATTATCGACATGGCCGCAATTTCAAAAATGAAAGATGGCGCGTATATCATCAACACGGCACGCGGAAAATTAATTGACTCTGAGGCTTTGATTCATGGAATTGAAATAGGCAAGCTCGGCGGAGCGGCTCTCGATGTCTTGGAATTTGAGAACGGCCTTTATTATTATAATTTAATGGGCGAAGTAATGGTCAATCCTAAATTGGCTTTATTGCGCTCGTTCCCTAACGTAATTTTGACACCTCACACGGCTTTTTATACGGCTGAAGATGTTTGCGAGATGGTCGAAGGAAATTTCAAGAGCTGCTTCGAGTTTGGAACGGGCAAAAAAATTAACGGCTTTGAAAATCAAACCGCATGAAAAAAAAATTTGTGATTCTATTTTTTCAAATTGCTCCGTAAAAATTTTTGAACTCTAAAAAATTTTGAGATTTTTGTAGGTGTAAATGTAATTGCAAAAATCCCCCTGCCTTAAAAAACAGGGGGACTTTCTAGTTTGACGAGTCAATTATAATTTATTTCGTGTTATTTTTCCAGCGTCGCCGCTGCCCAGCACGTCATCGAGAGACCGCGCCCGGCATCGTTGAGATTTTCAGCGGACTTGAATTTTATATTGACATCAAAAAATTTTTGAAGATTATTTTTTATTTCTTCCCTGTACTTATTCAAGCGCGGGACTTGAGCCTCAACAACGGCATCAACAAATTCAACGCGCCAGCCCTCTGCTTTAACTCGACTCAAAACTTCTTCGAGTAATTTTATGCTGTCGGCATCTTTGAATTTTTCATCATCGGCCGGGAAAATATTTCCTATGTCAGCAAGCCCTGACGCCCCCAAAATCGCGTCCATTATTGCGTGAGTTAATAAATCAGCGTCGGAATGACCAAGAAGGCCAAGCGGAGAATTTTTTATTTCAACACCGCCCAAAATTAATTTTCTTTCCGGCACTAGCTGATGAACATCGTAGCCAAGCCCCGTGCGCGCGATTTTTTGTTCGGATATTGCCTTCGCCATTCTCATATCCTCCTGCCAAGTAATTTTGAAATTCAGCCGCTGTCCCTCGACTTGAGTTAATTTATGCCCGGCGTTGAGCCACGACTCGGCCTCGTCCTTAGCGGACAAATTTTTTGCAACGGCTTCGATTAATTTTTTTCGGTGAAAACTCTGTGGGGTCTGCGTGATATAAAGCCCGTCGCGCTCAATTACGGAAATTTTTTTTTCGCTGCTGCCGTCAATTTTTTTCAGAGCGTCCGCAACCGGCAGAAGGGGTATTGCTCCGGTCTCTTCGTCAGTTGCGTTCATCAGGGCAAGAAATAAATTTTTATCTGCGAACGGCCTGGCCGCGTCATGAATCAAAACATAATCGCACTTGGCCGCATTTAAGCCGTTGAGAACTGACTCGGCACGCTGTGAACCGCCGTGAACGATCTTGAAATCTAAATCAAAATTTTTATGTGAAATATTTTTTTCTTCAAAGTCCTGCGGAATTACTAAAATTATTTCAGAAATCCCGGAATTTTTCAGCTTTACAGCCTCGTCCGCGCTCCATTGCCACACGGGTTTATTGTCGAGCAGCAAAAACTGCTTGGGCGTGCCTCCCATTCGTGAACCTTTTCCGCCTGCAACAATGATAAAAGAAAATTCTTTCATGTTTTATTCAACCGGCCTCCTTGCAGCAAGCGAAGTGTGAAGGGTTAATTTGTCGGCAAACTCGATGCTGCCGCCGAGCGGAAGTCCGAACGCGAGCCGGGTTATTTTAGCGTTCTTTATATTTTTCAAAACTTCCATCAAAGAAAATTTTGTCATGTCGCCCTCAACGGTGGGACTCGTAGCTATTATTATTTCGGAGGGCCTGAGCTTTTTTATATGCTTCAACAAAAATTTTGCGCTTCCCTCGCTGATGTCCTGATCATTCAGAGGCGACACCTGTCCGCCTAAAACGTGATAAACCCCGTTATAAATTTTCGCCTGCTCAAAAGCGTTTAATGCTTCAATATCTTCAACTATGCAAAGAGTTTTTCTGTCCCTTAACGGATCTGAACATATCGGGCATAAATCCTCGTATGAAAGATTTCCGCAGTCAGAACATACTTTGAGATTTTTTTTCAAGTTTGCAATGAGAGAGCCGAGACGATCCAGCTCAGCTTCATTCTGTTTTAATAAATAAAAAACAATCCGGCTTGCGCTTTTGTTCCCAAGTCCGGGAAATTTTTTGAAGGCGTTTGTTAAATCGGTAATAGGGTTCATTGAAAAAAATTAAAATCCCATTCCCATTGCTCCAAGCGAGCCGGTAATTCCGCCCATGCGTTCGGTCATTAACTCGCGGCTTTTTTTAAGTCCCTCATTGACGGCCGACACGATTAAATCTTCAAGCATTTCTTTATCGTCCTTGTTAATTACTTCAGGGTCAATGCTTACCGAGACTATATCGCCCTGCCCTGTAAAGACTGCCGAGACCATTCCGCCGCCGACGCTTGCCTCTACAGTTTCGCTTGCGAGTTTTTCCTGTACCTGCATCATCTGCGACTGCATCTGACGAACTTGTTTTAATATATTATTTGGCTTCATATTCATGAAATTTTTTCTCCCTTTGAAATTTTTGAACACGTCAATTCTATCACGTATAATTCAGCAAAAAAATTTTAAGGAGATTTTTTATTAATGGACGAAATTTTTAGAAATATCCCGGCCGGCGGCACCGTCTTTAATTCTGTCGCCGTGTTAATCGGAAGTTCGCTTGGCCTTGCGGTCGGAAAATTTATCCCGGAAAAAATGCAGGGAACAATTTTTAACTGCTTAGGACTTTTTACGCTTTATGTTGGAATTAATATGACGCTCGAAACAAAACATTCAATCGCTGTTTTATTGAGCCTTGTGCTTGGGACGATAACGGGCGAAATTTTAGGACTTGAAAATAAATTAAATAATCTCGGCGATGCTCTCAAAGCAAAAATTCACGCAAAGAATGAGAGATTTACTCAAGGCTTTGTAAGTGCGTCATTACTATTTTGCGTCGGCTCAATGGCAATAATCGGCTCGTTCGAGGACGGGTTGAGACATAACCCGGAACTTTTAATGACTAAAGGGATAATGGACGGGATAGCTTCGATTTTATTCGCAGGGTCGTTCGGGGTCGGAGCGTTGTTTTCAATTTTTCCGATGTTTATTTATCAGGGCGCATTAACTTTTTTGGCGGTATGGGCAGAGCCGTTTATAACGCAGGAAATGTACGCAAATATTTCCGGGCTTGGCGGCTTAATGATTATGGGAATAGGCCTGAACATGCTGAAGATCACAAAATTAAATCTTGGTGATATGCTTCCCGGATTAATTTACGTTATATTTTTCACGATGCTGTTTTAGGTTTTAGAGAAAATCGGGCGCAAGACTATCGCTCGAACTTGCCTCCCCTGTTAAGGGGAGGTGTCGAACGAAGTGAGACGGAGGGGTCTTAACTTCTTAACTTAAATTTCATATTCTGACTTTTTGCCCTTCATGCAAGAGATGAGCACCGGCAACAACGATTATATTTCCGTCCCTAAGCTGTTCGCTTGAGATATCAACGAAGCCGTTATTATGAGGCGAATTTTGCTTTACGCTGACGCGCTTGACCGCGTTGTTCTCATAACGCCATACGTAAGTTTCATTGCCGCTGGTAACAAGAGCAGTCTGAGGCACCGTGAAAACTCTTTCGCCGCTCTCCGTGTCCGGAAGTTCAACTTCTACAGTAGCGTTCATTCCTGGCAGTAAAGCAACATTTTCCTGCTTAGGCATTACGGCGGTTACAGGGAACGTGTTAGTACTGCGGTCGGCCTGTAAAACAAATTCTTTGAATGTCAAAGGAAAGGACCTGCCCGGTATCGCGTCGAATTTTGCACGGACTAACAGGGGACTTGACTCGGCGTTGGCGGCATCTGCTGCTGCTGCTTTTGATGCCCATATGACATCATTTTCAGGGACGTTGAAAACGATTTCCAGCATAGAAATGTCCTGCAAAATAAAAATCGTCTGCTTGGCGGTTACGTCCTGAAAACTCTCTACAAGTCTGTCAACGATTACCCCGTCAAACGGTGCCCTAAGCTCCGTGTCCCTCACTGAATCGCGCACCGCAGTAGTTGAAGCCCTAGCGACATTCAATGCCGACCTGGCGACATTCATTTCAGTTTTGAATGTGTCGTAAGTTGACTTAGGTACAACTTTTTGTTTGTAAAGGTTCTCATAGCGTTTGAAGTTGGCCTCCGCGTTCTCGTACTGAGCCTGAGCCTGAGCCTGATTGCTCTGAGCCTGCTTCAGCTGTGTCTGATAGTCGCGGGGGTCCAACGTTGCAAGGAGCTGGCCTTTTTTGACCGATGCGCCCCTTTCAACTTTTATGCTGCTGACGGGGCCCGACACCCTGAAGGATAAATCAACGCGCCTTCCGCCCTGCAATGTCCCGTAATACTGCCATAGACCGCCCTTGCCGTTGCTTCTCAGTGTAACGGTTTTAACAGGACGGATAACTTCTTTCTGGGGAACTTCAGTTTCTTGACTTCGCATGAACTCAAGACCTTTATACGCCCCGAAAACTAAACCGACAAGAATTATTATTTCAATAAGCCTTTTCATTTTTTATATCACCTTTCTGCAAAAAAAATTTTTATTCTTCATCATCTTCATCTTTGTTATCGT
>JAFSXR010000061.1 GCA_017443985.1 Synergistaceae bacterium | reverse complement strand
TCCTACCTCCTACCTCCTACCTCCTACCTGAATTTTTATGGCTTGCGTCGTATGCTCTTGGCCTTAGTTCCTCGCAGATAATGGCGCGTGAAAAATTTTCTGATGACGAAATCAAAAAAATAAATTCTCTAATCGAACGCCGCGAAAATCATGAGCCTTTGCAATATATTATGGGCGTGGCTGACTTTTATGGGCGCGATTTTGAAGTCGGGCCGGGCGTTTTAATTCCGCGTCATGACACTGAAACTTTAATTGAAGCCGCGAAAAAATATTTTTCACCCGAAAAAAAATTTACATTTCTCGACTGGGGCACGGGGTCGGGCTGTATTGCTGTAACTCTTTTGCTTGAGTTCAAAAATTCTTTTGCCGTCATGCTCGAAAAAAGCCCCGAAGCGATTTATTACGCTAAAAAAAATCTTGAGCGTTTTAATCTCAACGGCAGGGCCGAAATAATTTCAGAAATTCCCGAAAAAATTTTTGATTTAATCATCAGCAACCCTCCTTACATTCCTTCACGTGAGATAAAAAATTTGATGCCCGAAGTAAAAAATTTTGAGCCTGAATTAGCCCTTGACGGCGGAGCTGACGGAATGAATTTTTATAAATTAATTTTCTCGCAGGCCAAGCACATATTAAAAGCAGACGGGTATATAATTCTTGAGACGGGCAATTTAGAACAGGTAAACACGTTAAAAAATCTTGACGAAAATTTTATTTTTGAAGATGAATTTTTAGATACGGGAAATTTTCCCCGATGTCTAGTGTTTAGGAGGAATGAGAAATGAAACGCAGAAAAGCTGAAACTCTCGCAGAAAGCATAATGTCTCTTGCCGCGTTCGGCGTTATCATGGCAGGAGTCTGCGACTTCATGAGCAACCAGACGAATTTTATAGCGCGTACAAAGCATAGAGATGAACTGATGTATTATGCTCAATTATATACAAACCAGCACCCTGACCTAGATTATGTTTTAGAAAGTACAGATTTAGGTTTAAGCATAAGCAGAGATAAAAGTAATAATATTCTAAACGTGAAAAAAGGTACATCTGAACCAATAACTTTTTCCCTTCCTAAATGAGGAATTAATAAATCATTTTTCACGAAAATTTCTTATTTGCAAACAAAAATATTTATAGCGTATAATTTTGCCACCGAAATTAAATTTTATTTTATAATCAGGAGGCAAAGTATACTCATGAAAAAACTTGCAATACTTGTTATTTTTACGTTGCTTGCGTCATGCGCGGCAGTCTTTGCGGCAGATCATACGATCACTGTAACTCACATTGTTGACGAAAATCACTCGTGGCACAAAGCCTGCGAATTTTTTAAGCAGGAAGTCGAGAAACGCTCAAACGGAAAAATTGAAGTAAAAATTTATCCGAACAGCCAGCTCGGAAATGAAATCGACACGATTCAGTCAGCTTTGACAGGCGGCGGCGTTGATGTCGTAATCACGGGCGAGTCAATGATGACTTACGTTCCTGAGCTTGGAATTTTAGGAGTTCCGTACCTAATGACGAGCGACGCTCACGTCGAAGCAGTAGCAGGCGGAGAGATCGGCAAAGAGATTGAAAACTTAATGCTCATGGACGGCGCAGGTTTCAGATGCCTTGCTTATTTCGTCAGAGGTCCGCGTGATGTTACGGCCAACAAAGCGATAAGAACTCCTGATGACATTAAAGGAATGATTATCCGCACGCCGGCTTCAACGATTACGGTCTCAACGTTTGAATCGTTCGGAGCAAAGCCCACGCCTATGGCATTCTCGGAAGTTTTCACGAGCCTTCAGAGCGGAACTATTCAGGGACAGGAAAACCCGCTTGCTATGATTAAGTCAGGAAATTTCTATGAAGTTCAAAAATTCCTCTGCAAAACCGAGCATTTAAGAACGTGGCTTTATTTCGCAATGGCCGAACAGAGCTATCAGGCACTCCCGGCAGACCTTCAGAAAATCGTCAGCGAAGTCGGAAAAGAAATGCAGGCTTATGAGCATGAATTATTCCTAAAGGACGAGGCCGAACTTGAAGGCTTCTTGGCTTCAAAAGGAATGACGATCGTTAGTGATGTAGATCAGGCAGCCTTCGCAAAACTTGCCGACGGCGCAATGCAGAAATTAATGGCAGGCGAATATAAATACCTCAAGCCCCTTTACGACAAAATCAAAGCCGTAGAACCGAAATAAATGCAGGTAGCAGGTAGGAGGTAGGAAGTATATTTTTTGCTTCCTGCTTCCTAATTTTTTATTTGTTTAAGGAGAATTTTATATTATGAAATTTCTGACAAAAATTTATTACTGGCTGCTGTCGTTCTTGGCGGTCATCGGCATGATCGGCTACATTGGTGCGGTTGTAATTCAGGTATTCAGCAGAACATTTTTGCCCTTCGTCCCTTCGTGGACTGAAGAGGCTGCGCGTTATTTATTTATTTATTCGGTTGCTGTCGGCGCGGGCGTTGTCTCAATGAAAGACGAATACGCAAGAGTTGACATTCTCACTTCAAAATTTCCTGCAGGCTTCAAAAAAATTTACGAGATTTTAGTCTGCTTAATTCTGATAATTTTTGATGTCTATCTTGCTTATTACTCGATGCCTAAATTCGTTTTCCTGCGCTTCAGAATGGTATCAACGGCAATGCAGATACCCATGCAGTTTATTAATTTCTCCGTGTTATTGTTCGTGATACTTCAGGCCGTTTCATATGCTGTAAAAATAATTTTGCTTTTGTTCGGAACTGACACGAAAGATTTATTGAAGTCGCCCGAAGAAGAGACAATCGGCAATTATGACATTGAGGAGGTAGTTACGGAATGAGCGTAGCCGTTTTATTTTTAAGTTTTTTAATTTTCCTGTTTGTTGGCTTCCCCGTAGCGTACTGCTTGGGAATTTCGAGCCTCTTATATTTCATTCTTGAGAACATGCCTCTTGTAACGTTCGCTCAAAGATTTTTTTCAGGGCTTGACAGCTTCACGCTTCTTTGTATTCCCGGTTTCATGCTTGCAGGAAATTTAATGAACACAGGCGGAATTACATATCAAATTGTAAAATTCTGCGATAAAGTCATTGGGCATATACGCGGCGGTCTTGGCCTTGCAAATATCGGAGCGTCAATGATTTTCGCAGGAGTTTCAGGAACAGCCGCAGCCGACGCAGCTTCACTCGGCGGAATTTTAATCCCTGCAATGGTCAAAGACGGTTATGACGCTGATTATTCTGTCGCAGTTACAGCCGCAAGCTCGTGCATAGGGCCGATAATCCCTCCTTCAGTGCCGATGATAATGGCAGGAACTTTGACGGGCATCAGCGTTTCAAAAATGTTTGTAGCCGGAGTTATTCCGGGAATTTTAATGGGACTTGGAATGATGGCCGTAGCGTGGGTTATTTCAGTCAGGCGCAACTATCCGAAAAATGAAAAGCGCGCAACTTTCAAAGAAATAATTTCTTCGGGCCGTGAGGCTTTCTGGGCGTTGTTAATGATGGTTATCATTCTCGCAGGAATTTTAACGGGCATCGTTACGCCTACGGAGGCTTCAATTATTGCGGTCTTATATGCTTTATTCGTAGGATTTTTCATTTATAAGGAACTCAGCATAACAAGCGCGCTCGCAGTAATACGCGATTCAATGGTAGGAGCAGCAGGAATAATGGTGCTTGTAGGCTTTGCGAATGTCTTTGCTTACGTCTTGACTAAAGAGCAAATCCCGACAATGATTGCAAATTGGATTTTATCAATAACTCAAAATAAATTTGTAATCCTTCTCATCATAAATATTTTCCTGCTTTTCGTCGGCTGCTTCATGGAAACTATAGCGGCATTGACAATTTTATTCCCCGTCCTGCTTCCCGTTGTAACTTCAATCGGAGTCAGCCCGATTCAGTTCGGCGTTATGTGCGTTTTGAATTTAGTCATCGGATTGACGACACCGCCCGTCGGCGTTTGTCTTTTCATAACAACTTCAATCGGCAAAATCTCAATCGCTGAGGGGACGAAAGCAATAATCCCGTTCTTAATCTGCAATTTCGCGGTGCTGCTGCTTGTAACTTATTTCCCGCCCGTTACATTGTGGCTCGTTGGACTTTTATACGGAATTTAATTTCAGGTAGGAATTAGGAATTAGGAGGTAGGAATTAAAAATGAAAGCTGTACAGGTTGTAAAACCGAATGAATTAAAAATTATCGACATGCCCAAGCCCGTAATCGATGAAGAAAATAACGTGCTCGTAAAAATTAAGGCTTCGGGTATCTGCGGCTCCGACGTTGGAATTTATCACGGCACTAATGCGGCAGCTACTTATCCGAGAGTAATCGGTCATGAAATTGTCGGTGAAATCGTTGAAACAGGCTCGAACGTAAAAACACGCAAAGTCGGCGAACGGGTAATTATTGACCAGGTTGTGGCCTGCGGACATTGCTACGCCTGCAAAAAATCCCGTCCAAACGTCTGTCATAATCTGAAAGTCAGAGGCGTTCACATTGACGGAGGCTACCGCGAATTTATGGCCGTCCCTGAAAAAGACTGCTACGTCATTCCTGATTTTCTTGAGTATAAAGATGCCGTTATGATTGAGCCGACTACGATAGCAGTGCAGGCATGTTCACGCGCTCAGCTTGAAAGCGAGGACGACGTTATGATAATCGGCGCAGGAGCTTTGGGAAGCAGTTTATTGAGGATTGTTAAACTCTTTAACCCTCACAGCATAATCGTGGCTGACATTGACGACGCGAAACTTGATGAGGCACTCGCTAACGGAGCGACGGCAAAAATAAATTCACGCAATGAAGATTTAGTTACGCGGGCAAAAGAATTAACAGGCGGCTATGGCCCAACGGTAACGATTGACGCGGCCTGCGTTAAAGGAAGTCTGCTTAATGCCTGCAAAGCCGCAGGGAACGCCACGAGAGTTATAACAATGGGCTTCAGCGTCGCACCCGATGAAATTAATCAGTTCGTCATAACTTCAAAGGAGCTCGATATTCGAGGCTCAAGGCTTCAAAACAGAAAATTCGGCGAAGTTATTAAACTTGTCAATGAAAGAAAAGTAAACTTGAACGGCGCAGTGTCTCACACATTCCCGTTTATGGAAGCGCAAAAGGCATTTGATTTTGTCGACAGCCGCGACCCGTCAATCAGAAAAATCTCGCTGATTTTCGATTGACGGAAAATTTCTATTCCTAACTCCTTATTTATGCCCCCTTAGTTATTTTTTTCTTGCTGTCTCTATAAATTTTCATGACAGCCTCTACAAGTTTATAAACATCGGGTTTTAGAACGTGAACGATTTTCAGCGACTCCGCTCTGTCTAATAAATCCTTGACCATAATAGAAGAAAATAATATAACGGGCATGTTCTCTGTACGCGAGTCCTGCCTCAAAGTTTCAACAAGGCTCAGACCGTCGAGCAGCGGCATCTCAATATCAGAGACGAGCAAGTCAAAATTTTCGCCCTGATCTAATAATAATTTCCGTGCCTCTACGCCGTCTTTAACGGGATACGTACTAGCAAAGCCCGATTGTTTTAGAACGTCGCAGGTCTGCTGGCGTAACAGCGGCGAATCGTCCGCAACAAGAATATGAAAGTCCTCGACGTGTCCTAACTGCTGCTGATAGCTGCTGAGCTTCGTCTGGTCGAACATGTGTTCAGCAACGGCCGGAGCGGTCTCTTGAATTATCGCTTCATAGTCAAGCAGTAAAATATTTCTCTCATCGCGTTTGATAATATATAAGACCCATTTCAAAGAAACGCCGCGCATTTTCGACGAGTCTAAATCCTCCGCGTTTACCTGTCTTATTCTTTCTACGCCGTCAACTAAAAATCCGAGCTTTATATCATTAAATTCAACTACCATAACTTTAGTCAGGTGCATCGGAACATCTGAATGAATACCTAAAAATATTCGCAGGTCTATCAACGGCAAGAGAGCATCTCTTAATGTAGTTATGCCGATAAAGGCCGGAGTCTTTGTGGGAATAGGCCGACAGCCCGTCCAGCGTAAAATCTCCCGCGTTTTATTTACGTTTATTGCGAAAGTATCTTTTCCAAGCGTAAAGACTACGACTTCCCATTTTCGGCTCGCTGCTTCGACATTCTTTTTTTCTTCCATTTTTGAAAATTGCCTCCATTATTTTCAGTTAGGAGTTAGGAGTTTTTTCACTTCCTACTTCCTACTTCCTACCTCCTAACTCTTAAAGTAGATTATAACAAAATACACGATATAATTTATTAAAATTAAAATTAAAACAGAAAGGACTGTACACTTTGTTAAAATCCCGAAGAGTTTTATTAACAGCTCTGGCCTTTGTGCTTATTGCTTCGGCGGCTTGGGGAGCTTCGGCCCGCTCAAACATGCCGGCAGGGGTTCAGAGCTTCGCGCCTACGGGGACAGTGCCTGATAATGTTTCATTCAGGGCTGTTTTCCGCAATCCCGTTGTGAATAAGAATCAGACCGGCAAAGTTATCACGCCCGAAAATTCTTTATTCCCGTTTGAAGTTAATCCGCCTTTACAGCTCGAAGGACGCTGGCAGAACGAGCGGACATTCACGGCAAAATTATTGTCGCCTCTCCGCAGTGCCACGACCTACACGGCTACACTGCGCGACGATTTGAAGGACAGACGCGGAAATAAAATTGGTCCGGGCACTTTCAGATTTCAAACCGAAGGACTTTCCCCGACTGATGTCAAAGCCTCAATGGGAAGGGACGGAAACGCTTACTTCACATTAGGTTTTAATATGCGTATCGACCCGGCAAGATTAAAGGGCTTCATGCGCATCATTAACGAAGAAGGCCGCGAAATGCCTTATAACATTAACGGCGGTCTGCCTTCACGAGTTATAAGAGTTGCCGTGCCGGTGGACAGAACTTCATCGCGTCAGAGATTTACCGTAAAAATTGCGGCAGGTCTTAAGTCAGGCGAGGGCGATTTAGGCTTCGACAAAGATTTCTCTGAAAGCGTCGTGCTTGACCCCGTCCTAATGGTTCAAAATATTTATAAGGACGAGAACGAAATCAGAGCGACTTTCAATTTCGGAATTGACCCTAACACGGCCAAGAGCTTTATTAATATTGAGCCGTCCGTCAGCGATGTAAGATTTGAATCAAGCTGGAGCGACGAGACAATCATAATGCGCTCGTCGGAATTTAAGCCGCGTTCAAGGTTCGTAATCACGTTCAGAAAAGGCTTTCCGTCAAAGGGCGGCTTAGTCCTCAAAGAAGATTTCAAACAGGCCGTAATTATGCCCGACCTTGACTCGCAGATAAGCCTACCTGCTTCAGGCTCGTATCTCACCGCGCTTGATAAGGGCTTAATCCCCGTTGAGTTATTGAACGTCAAGAAATTGCAGATTGATTTATGGCGCATGTATGAAAATAATATCCCGTACGTGCTTCACGAAGATTATGACAACTTCCAGAAAGATATAGCCAAGCGCGTATTCACGAATGAAATCCCTTTAAGCCTTCCGCTTAATGAGCGCGTACGCAGAAGTATTCCTATTGAGGACATGGCGAAAGGCGAGCGCGGATTATTCCTGCTGACCGTGCGCGACACTGAAAAATCCTGGTGGGACGAAGAGACTCAAATAATTAATCTCAGCGATATGGGAGCAACTGCGCGCCTTTGGGACAACGCGATTTTAATCTGGGTCAACACCCTCACGACCGCACGCGGAATTAATGAAGCAAGCGTAAAAATTTATTCTGACAAAAAGCAGTTATTAGCCGAAGGAAAGACTAACAACGGCGGCGTATTTTATTACGAGCTTCCAGAAGGCTCAACGTGGTCAGAAGAAAATAAGCCCGATGTAGCGATAATTTCAAAGAAGAGCGGCGAGCATACTGACTTAACATATGTTCAATTAACAAGAAATTTATTAAACCGCGAAATTTTTGAAACGTCAGGGCGCGACTGGCTGCGGAGCGGTTACGATGCAGTGATATTTTCACCGCGTGATATTTACAGGACGGGCGAGAGCGCAACTTTCAAGGCACTTGTCAGAAATTTTGACATGACAACGCCTGAAGCCTTCCCCGTTTTATTTATCGTCAAGGACACTTTAGGCCGCAAGGTAAAGCAGGAGGCTATCACCCTCAACGCTCGCGGAAGTGCCGTAGCAGAACTCAATCTGCCGTCAAACGCTTTAACGGGGCTGTGGACGGCCTCATTAGCAATTCCCGGCAATGAGAACAAGCCGATAGCTTTATATAATTTCCATGTTGAGGACTTCGCTCCTCCGCGCATTGAAGTTAAATTAAATTCTTACAAGCAGTATTTAATTCACGGCGACACTTTCAACGCTGATATTTATGCACGCTGGCTTTTCGGAGCTGACGGAGCAGGACTGAATTACAAAACTTCATGGACTGCACGCGAAGGAAATTTCACTCCCGCTCAGGACAGATGGAAAGCATACAGCTTCGGCGACCCTTCGAGACACTTCACATTTACTGACGGAGTTATTGACGAGGGAAAACAGCTTGATAATTTCGGAGCAGCCAAGACGGAGTTCAAACTTGAAGAGGACTGGCACGCCCCGACGATTATTAACGTAACTCTTAAAACTGAAGTCATGGAAGACGGCGGACGCTGGGTATCAAGTTCAATTACCCGTCCTTATTTTGCTGTGCCTTTCCTGCTTGGAATTGCGCCGGTTGATGAAAATATAACGGTGAGAAATAAAGCAAAGTTCAAAGTTGCCGGAATTACTCCCGATGAAGAACCTGCGGACACGGGCGAACTTGACGCACAGCTCTTCAAAATCACATGGAACTATAACATGGTAGAAATTGACGGGCGTAAACGCTGGCAGAGTTCCGAAGAATTGACGGAAGTCGATAGAAAATCATTAACCCTTAAAAACGGTCTCGGCGAAGTTGATTTCACTCCCGAAGAGTACGGCTCTTACATGGTTTTAATTTCAGACCCTGACGACAACACGAGAGCGATCTACAGATTTTACGCGACTGACCCTAAATACGCTGGAGGCGGAGCGCAGTTAATAGACAGGCTCGAAATGACGACGGAGAAAGAATTTTATAAGCTCGGCGAAACGGCCAAGATTAAAATCAAAGCTCCGTTTGAAGGCTTAATGTTAATCACCGTCGAGAACGCGAATTTAGTTACACGCAACGTTCAAATAGTCGACAAGTCCGAAGTAGAATTTGAAGTTCCCGTCGTGCAGGCATTGCGTCCTAACTTCTGGGTGTCGGCTTGGCTCGTCCGTCCGGTAACTGAAAACGACGCAAAGGGCTGGGCTTCTCACAGGGCTATCGGCTTGATGAGAGTTAAGACGGATATTTCAGACTTTAACATTGATGTTGCGATAGACGCGCCGCAAAAAATTGAGCCTGCCTCGAAACTTCCCGTAACGATTAAATTAAAGGGCGCATCGGACGCGATAACCCAGAACTCCGATGTTGCTATAGCATTCGTTGATGACGGAGTATTAGGTCTCACGAGATATAAAACGCCCGACCTGTTAAATCACTTCTGGGGCTTGAAAGAATTAAATTCAGAGGGCTTTGATATTTATGATCAGTTAATACCTGTTGAAGACAGAGCGACTGAACAGTTACACCCGGCAGGCGACGAGGCTATGGGAGCATTGGCGAATGACGGAAGCGTTCAGAGGTTCAAAATTCTTTCGCTCTTTGAAGGTGTTTTATACCCGGACAAGAACGGCGAAATTAAAACAGAGCTTGACATTCCTGAATTTAGCGGTCGAGGCAGATTATTCGTAGTTGCCGCGTCAGGTCGCAGTTTCGGAAAAGCCGAGCAGAAAATCGAAATTGCACGCGACATCGTAACGGAGACGGGGCTTCCGAGATTTGCCGCGCCCGGTGATATTTTCGCGGTGCCCGTCTCAATCTTCAACACTTCAGGCGCAAATAAAAACGTCAAAGTCAATCTCACACCCGAAGGCTTAATGTTAAAAGAGTCGTTCAAAGAATTTGACATCGCCGCAGGCTCAAAGGCTAACTTTAATACGCAGGCACGCGCACTCGGCGGAAATAACAAAGCCGTATTAAAAATCACAACTTCATGGGAAGAAAACGGCGTTGAAAAATCCTTCACTCAGGAAATTGAGATGCCTGTCCGTTCGGCTTGGCCTGATATAACGCTCGGAGGGTCGGGAATTTTCAGCAACGGCAGGACAGAACTTGAAATACCGCTTAATAATTTCGTCGGAAATGTCGAGGGAACATTGACGCTTGCCGACACTCCTGCCGTGAACGTAACGAAGGCCGCAGACTTCTTGAATAAATATCCGTATGCCTGCCTTGAGCAGACTATTTCAACGGCTTGGCCGTTCCTGATACTTCCTGACGCTGTAGCGGAGATTGACCCGTTATTGACGAACGATACGGCCCTTCACGAACGCACGGACGGCGCTATAACACGTATTCAGTCAATGCAGTTATATGACGGCTCTTTCTCGATGTGGCCGGGCAGTAATACGACGTTTGAATGGGGGAGCGTCTACGCCGTTCACTTCTTATTAAGCGCAAAGAACGCAGGAATTAATTACCCGGAAGAAATGTTCACGGGTGCGTTAAACTGGATGCGTCAGTTCTTGGCCTCAATGCCTGCATTTAATTCCGTTGACGATGAGCGCGACGACCTGACTATAAAAGCCTACGCCGTTTACGTCTTAGCTTTGAACGGTGAAAAACCGCTCGGCTGGATTGAATATATCCGCGAAAATCAAAATAATCTCAGACCTTCGGGACGTATTTATTTGGCAGGAGCGCAGAGCCTCATCGACGGCAACGCGGACGCTTTGAGAAATCTTGAGCTTGGCAGAAATTCAGGTTACTCAGGAAGAACTCTTGAGAGCGAGACGCGCAACACGGCTGTTTTGCTTCAAATGTGGCTTGACGTTGAACCGCAGGCCCCTGAAGTTACGGAACTTGCAAGCCGTTTAATTGACTTAGGGAGCAAAGGGAGCTGGTTCAGCACACAGGATAATTCAGCGTCATTGATAGCACTTGCGCGTTACAACGTTGAGACCGCAGGAGCAAAGAACGATATTAAAGCACGTCTCACGACCGACACAAGCGACAGTTCGTTATTAACGTTCTCAAGCAATGCTAAACCGGCCTCAATAAAAGTTAATGACCTTCCTAAGAAGTCAGGGCTTTTAATTGAAGCTGACGGCGACGGTCAGGGCTGCTATGCCTGGAGCATTAACGGGTTTCCTAAGAGTCAGCCAAAGGCGGAGCGCAGAAATTTGAACGTTGAGTGCGTTTATTTTGATGAGAGCGGCAACGCTTTGAACTTGGCACAGCCTATTGAGCACGGCAAAATAGTTCAGGTTGTTTTGACGTTAAAGCCCTCAATGACGATTAATAATCTTGCGTTGAATTATTTACTGCCTGCGGGCTTTGAGCTTGAAAATCCGAGACTTGATGACGGCGCTGAATATGTGCCCGGCTCTTACGGGGTTGTCAATGATGTCAGAGATGACAGGCTGATATTGTTCTTTGACAGGTTGAGCGGCGAACGCTCCTACGGGTTCAAGATGAGAGCCGTAACTTGCGGAACGTTCAAAGTGCCGCAGATTAGTGCTTACGGCATGTATGACGCTTCGATAAGATTTACGGGCAGCGCACAGCCGGACATCGTGATTAAGTAATGTAATTAGGAATTAGGAATTAGGAGTTAGGAATGAAAAAATTTCCGGCTCCTAATTTTTTTAACGGGGTGAGTAAAATAATTAAGTTAAGTTTATATTTAGAGACAACTGTCTTTAATTATTATTTTGACGAAGACAGAGAAGGGCATGAAGATGTTATAAAGTTGTTTGACGCTATAAGAGCCGGAGAATTTGAAACATATACGTCAGATTATGTTATACGTGAATTGAGAAATGCTCCAGAGCCTAAGCGCAGTAAAATGTTAGCTCTCATTGATGACTATAAAATTAAGTCGCTTGATTTTAATTCTAAAGTCATACGTTTGGGAGAACTTTATATGGAAAAAGGCATAATTCCATCTTCACAGCGTTTTGACAGTATGCACGTAGCTATGGCATCAGTATATGAAATTGACTGCATAATTTCGTATAATTTTCAGCATATTAATCGAAATAAAACAAAACTTTTAACGGCAAGCGTCAATAAGGAAGAAGGCTACGGCGGAACAACTATTGCTACAGCAGAGGAGGTATTAAATCATGAGTGAGTTTGACGGTTATCCATCTTTTGAGGATTGGCTTGACGCAGTACGTGTGAGTCTTTATGAGCAGGTGAAAGACATGACGACTGAAGAAGAGCTTGCTTTCTTGCGCGCTGAGACAGAGCCTGTAATGAAAGAGTTTCATATTCAGCGGGCAACATTACAGCCGGTTATTCCTCACAAAAGAGAAAGAGCAGCAATGTAAAAATTGTTTAAGTTCTAGCGTTATTTTTTCAAGTGTTATAAAATAGTAAACACTATTTCCCAAAATAATTTTTTTAGGAGGCTAATTTTTTATGAAAAAGTTTTTAGCACTTTCACTTGTTCTTGTAGTTATGTTAAGCGCATCAGCGGCTCTTGCTGCCCCCGTAACTCTCGTTTACGCTGAAGTTAACCCGCTCGATACTATCGTCGGACAGATTGCCACAGCATTCAAAGCGAAACTCGAAGAGCTTTCGGGCGGAGAAGTTCTTGTTGACGTTCAGGCCGGCGGAGTTCTCGGAACTGAAGCTCAGATTCTTGACGGAATGTTAGGCGGCGGCGATACCGTTGACATTATGAGAATTTCAGCGTTCGCACTTTCAAGCTACGGCTGTCAGAAAGCCATGCTGCTCTCAATTCCTTACACGTTCGTCAGCCGCGAGCACTTCTGGAAATTTGCAAATAGCGAGCTTGCCGCGCAGTTCTTGGCAGAGCCTCATGACATCGGACTTCCGTTGAGAGGCATTTGCTACGGTGAAGAGGGTTTCCGTCATTTCTTCTTCAAGGACGCAGTTGCAGGACTTAAAGACCTCAAAGGCAAAAAAATCCGCGTTTCTGAAGACCCCGTTATGACAGGCATGGTCAGAGACTTAGGAGCAAACCCGACAGTCGTAAACTTCACTGAACTTTACAGCGCGTTACAGACGGG
>JAFSXR010000006.1 GCA_017443985.1 Synergistaceae bacterium | reverse complement strand
CGACCGTCCAAGGATAAATCGCTCCCATGATCGCCGAGCCGAAAGGATTTTTAACGAGTATCTGCGCTCCTGCGAGAACCCATGACTCAAGCTGTGAGAAGATCGGCCCAATGATCGTGAACGTCAAGAAAGTTGTTACGAGAACTGTCGTGAAAGGAACGACGAATAAGTCAATCATTTCGGGCGTGTGCTTATGAAGCCATTTCTCAATCGTGCACATCAGCCAGACCGCAATAATGACGGGGATAACGTGTCCCTGATAGCCGACCTTCTGAACGTTGATGACGAAGTTAAGAATATTAAAATTCCATGTGGGGATTGTCTCAAGTCCGCCGACTACCCAAGCGTTTACTAAATTCGCGTGAATCATGGCCAAGCCGATGACCGCGCCCAAGAAAGTATTTCCGCCGAAAACTCTGGCCGCTGAAATTGCTACGATGACGGGCAGATATGCAAACGCAGTGTTCGCTACCATGTCTAAGAAGTCGTACCATGATGTGCTTGCAAATTCCGGGTAAACTTTGCCCATTGCCTCAACAAAGCCCATCATTAAACCTGAAGCAACGATGGCAGGAAGTATCGGGACGAAAACATCTCCGACGGCCTTTAACATTCTCTTCCAAATAGGCTGGCCTGCGGCGGCGGCGGCTTTAACGTCGTCCTTCGTGGCCTCTGTCATTCCTGTAACGCTCAAAAATTCCGAGTAAACTTTGTTGACCGTGCCTGTGCCGATGATTAATTGAAGCTGTCCGTTGTTCTCGAACATGCCTTTAACGCCGTCAACATTCTCAAGAGCTTTCTTGTCGACTTTGCCGTTGTCTTTGATGACGAGCCTCAAACGAGTAGCGCAGTGCGCAGCCTGGACGATATTTTCACGTCCGCCGATGTGGGAGACAATTTCTTCCGCACATTTTCTGTAGTCTAATGCCATTTTGAAAAAAACCTCCTAAAAAATATTAAATTAAATTTAATTTTGCAAACGCTCTCGCAAGTCCGTCCTCGCTCACTGACGGGCAGACCATGTCAGCAAGTTCCTTCAGCTTTTCCGAGCCGTTCGCCATACAGACGCTGTAGCCTACTGTCTGTATCATTTCTAAATCGTTCATACTGTCGCCGAAGCCCACAGTATCTTCAATGGGGACGTTGAATTTTTTGCAGATTATTTCAACGCCTAAACCCTTGTTAAATTCTTTGTTGATTATTTCGCCGTTGATGCACTTGGCCGGAGCTTTGAGTTCCTGCAAGACGAAATTAAATTCATTGCCGAGTGCTTTCTTAGCTTCGTCAAGCTGTGCCATGTCCAGACACATAATGACGACTTTATAAACAGGCGAGCCGTCATATTCGCTCATGGGTTTAATGCCTAAGTTTGAAGAGAGAGCTTTGCGCCAGCGTTCGATCTCGCTGTTGCCCTCACCCTGAGAACTTAAAAAACTTCCTAAATTTTCATCGCCCCATGAGCCGCCTTCAGCTTCAATCGTGCAGAAAACGCCGTTTTTATGCAAGACTTCTAGGGCCAAGTCGCGCTGCTCGCTCGTCATAGGGTGGTCGTATAAAATTTCGTCGTATTTTTCTCCGACAGCCACATAACCGCCCGCGCATGAAATAAAGCCGTCAAATTTATATTTTAATAACGGCCTGAGCATGTCGGGATTTCTTCCTGTGCAGAGAAAAACTTTATTGCCCTTTGCCCTTGCCTTTTCTATAGCTTCTACAGCACTGTCAGGCGGAGTGTTTTCGCCTGGAGCTGTCAAAGTTCCGTCAATGTCAAGGAATATTAATTTCATTAGGAAAAACTCCTTCGATTAATTTTATTTCAGGTTATTAAAGTTGAAAAAATCTGTGAATGAAAGAATTATAATATCAAAAATTTTCTTAGGCAATTTTTTATTTTAATTCAGGAGTTTATAAAGTTTATGTTAAAAAAATTTTTTCACTATCATCATAAGCACGATAAATCGCATCAGATTGACATGCTTCACGGCTCTCTGCTTGATAAAATTTTAATTTTTTCTCTGCCCTTAGCCATAAGCATGATACTTCAGCAATTATTTAATTCAGCCGACGTTGCTGTCGTCGGACGCTTTGACAGTCATCAGGCTATGGCCGCAGTGGGAAGCAACGGAGCAGCAATAAATTTAATGGTAAATCTTTTCGTCGGGCTTTCAATCGGAGCTAACGTCGTCGTTGCAAAATATATCGGCAAAAATGAAATTTCTAAAATTCAAGATGCCGTTCACACTTCGATAGCCATAGCCTTAGTCAGCGGAGTCTTATTATTAATCTGGGGCTTGTGTATCGCCCGGCCCATTTTAATTTTAATGAACACTCCCGACGATGTCATGGACTTGGCCGTTACATATTTCAGAATTTATTTTTTCGGTATGCCTTTTATAATGCTCTACAACTTCGGCTCGGCGATTCTAAGAAGCAAGGGGGACAGCTACCGCCCTTTATGGAGCTTGGCACTCGGTGGCGTTATCAACGTCATATTAAATTTAATTTTTGTGATAATTTTTAAGTGGAGCGTCGTAGGCGTTGGACTTGCAACCGTAATTTCAAACGTAGTCAGCGCGTTAATGATTGTTTATTTTTTACTGAAAGAAGAAGCTCCGTTCACTCTGAATTTTAGAAATTTATCGCTGAAAAAAATTTATGCCGTTCAAATATTAAAGATCGGAGTCCCGGCAGGACTTCAGGGAATGTTATTCTCAATCTCAAACGTAACTATACAGACCGCAATAAATTCTCTGGGCTCGTTTGCTTCGGCAGGAAGCGCGGCGGCTATAAATTTTGATTTCATTACTTATTATTTTGTCGGAGCGTTCACGCAGGCGGCGGTTACTTTCACATCGCAAAATTTCAGCGCAGGAAATTTTGAACGCTGTAAAAAAGTTTTCAATCTCTCTATGCTTTCAGGATTATTTTTCACGGGCGCGGCCTGTGCCGTATGCGCGATATGGAAGACGGAAATTATGAGCCTCTACACGAGCGAGCCGGAAGTTTTACATTATGCCGAAGTCCGAATGTTACACGCCGTAGCTTTTTTATGGATGTGCAACCTCTACGAAATTCCCGGCGGTGCTCTGCGCGGAATGGGACACGCGACGCTTCCGACAGTAATCGTATTAATCGGCTGCTGTGTGTTCAGAATAATCTGGTGCTACACAATTTTTTATTTTTATCCGGATTTTGCGATATTAATGGACGTTTACCCGGCCTCTTGGCTTGTAGCCAGCATTGCCACGCTCTGGGCTTATTATCATTTCAGCAGGCAGCTGCGATAAAAAAAACTGACAGGGCCTGCAAAAACCCTGCCAGTGAAAATTCTAAAATTAAATTAAAAAAATTAATTAGTCCTGTGAGATTGCTCCTACCGGGCACGTCGAAACGCATGTTCCGCACTCGACGCAAGCATCAGGATCAACCTTTGCTTTGCCGCCGTCTACTGAAATTGCTGAGACCGGGCAAGCTCCTACACAACTCTCGCAGCCTACACATGCGTCCTGATTAACTACTGCCTTTGCCATTTTTATTTTCCTCCTCGTTCTAAAATCGATCGTTTTAATTTTTCTTAGAAAGCCCCTCATGCTTCCTAACGAATGAATGAATTATAGCACACAAAATCAGCTATGCACGTGTTTTATAAATCTAACACGATGAAAAATTTATAAAAGCTCTTCGAGTTTTTCGTTGAGCTCCTCCCATTGAGAATATAACTCTTTTATTCCTTTTTCGAGATTATTGCGCTCGATCATTAATTCTTTTATCTTGTTTGAGAGTGCAAGCGTTTTCGGGTCGCACAAAGCCGCGTCAATTTCTCCGAGCCTCGTTTCAGAGTCTGAAATTTTTTTCTCGCATTGAGCAATTAATTTTTTCGTCTCTTTGATTTCGAGCTTATTATTATTTTTTTGAGGCGGCCCCCCTTTAATTTCCCCCTTGCGCAGGGGGGACAGAGCCTCCGTAGAAATTTGCTGCGTTAAATTTTCCTCGCGCTTCTCTAAAAACCACGAATAATTGCCGGGATAGTCATATAAAACGCCGTCTCGGATCTCTAAAACTCTTTCGGCTAGAACGTCAAGAAAATGCCGGTCGTGCGATACGATTAACAGAGTCCCCTGATATTTTAATAATGCCCTTTCAACAATTTCGCGTGTGTTTTGATCTAAATGGTTAGTCGGCTCGTCGAGAATTAAAAAATTTGTCTCCTCGAGCATTAATTTATAAAGAGCCAATCTTGCTTTCTCGCCGCCGGATAAAACTGAAGCGGATTTATAAATATCGTCGCCGGAAAATAAAAACGCGCCGAGTAAATTTCTGCGTTCAACGTCATTTAATTTTGAAGATACAGAGCGCGCCTCCTCCCAGACAGTGTGAGAATAATTTATGTTCATCGCGCTTTCTTGGGAATAGTACGCAAATTTTACGTTATGTCCGAGTTTTATATTGCCTGACGTGGGCTCTTCATTCATGCTTAAAAGTCTTAACAGCGTAGATTTTCCTGCGCCGTTTACTCCGACGAGGGCAACCCGTTCGCCGCGATTGATCACAAAATTAACGTCTTCAAAAACTTTTAACTCGTCATAAAATTTTGCAAGCCCGCTGACTTTCAAAACCTCCCAGCCGCTTGGAGGGGCTTCGGGAATTTTTATTTTCACGGTTTTATTTTCTGAAGCAAGCTCTATGCGTTCAATTTTTTCGAGCTGTTTTATCCGGCTTTGAACCTGCGCAGCCTTCGTTGCCTTATATCTGAAGCGCGTTATGAAAGATTCGATTTTTTGAATTTTATTCTGCTGTTGAATAAATGCTTTTTCGAGCAGCTCTTTATTTTGTTCGCGCACTTCTAAATATTCGTCATAGCTGTACGGATATAAAGTTATTGCGCCGCGCTCAAGCTCTGCAATATTTTCGGCGATGTTCTCCAAAAATCTCTGGTCATGAGAGACGGCCAAGACCGCGCCCCTGTGAGTCCTGAGCCAGCCTTCGAGCCATTCCATGCTTTCAGTATCAAGATGGTTAGTCGGTTCATCAAGCAGTAAAACATCAGGCGACGACAGCAAGAGTGCCGCCATAGTTATTCTCATTTTCCAGCCGCCGGAAAAATCACGGCAGTTTTTATTTTCATCGCCCTTCTTGAAACCCAAGCCGTGAAGAACTTTCATAGCCATTGACTCAAAAGCAAAGCCGCCGGAATTTTCAAAGCGTCTTTCAAGCCTCGAATGTTCGTCTAATAATTCTTTGTGAGTTTCAATTTTTTCATTTATGATCTGCGATAATTTTTCTTCGATATTTCTGAGCTTTGTCTCGATTTTTGAAATTCCTGCCTTGTCCTTTAGGTATTGCATCAAAGGCACCGGCTCGAGTTCTATTAAATCCTGCGGAAGATAGCCGACAGTCAAATTTTTTGAGCGTTCCACCGCGCCGCCGTCGAACTCAGCTTCATTCATTAAAACCCGAAGCAGAGTAGTTTTGCCTGCGCCGTTCGCCCCGACTAATCCTATACGGGCATTGTCAGCTATGCGGAGGCTTAAATTTTTGAAAATTATTTTTTCGCCGAATGAGAGCGTTAAATTTTTTTTATCGATCATGGATAGATTATAACGCAAAGGATAACAAAAAAGCTCTAAAGTTTTCCTTCAGAGCCGTTATCTTCAATAAAAATTTTTTTGGAGCGGAAGACGGGATTTGAACCCGCGACCCCAACCTTGGCAAGGTTGTGCTCTACCCCTGAGCTACTTCCGCAATTCGCAAACTCGCTTGACTTTTTCATGGTGGCGGGACCCAGAATTGAACCGGGGACACACGGATTTTCAGTCCGTTGCTCTACCAACTGAGCTATCCCGCCCAACGTCCCAGACCTTAACGACTAAATTTTTAATGGCGGGGCCGACGAGACTTGAACTCGCGACCTTCGGCGTGACAGGCCGACACTCTAAACCGACTGAGCTACGACCCCGCATGTGTCGTTATATCCTGGTGGGCGAAGCAGGGTTCGAACCTACGACCCCCTGCGTGTAAAGCAGGTGTTCTACCGCTGAACTATCCGCCCCGCGTAAGCACGAGGAGAATTTTATACTTAGCTCTTTTTTTTGTCAAGCACCTATTAATTTTTTTAACGCCTCCGTGTCCGCAAGCCTGTAATTTTGTTTCGCGTAGTCATAAGCCGTGTAGCCCGAAGTATTTGTGAGGCTCACGTCCGCTCCTGCGTCGATGAGAATTTCTACAACGTCCTCGTTATTGTGATACGCCGCATAAATCAGCGCGGTGTTCCCGTAAATATCTTGAGCGTCAACGTATGCGCCGGACTTCACGAGAATATTTACGGCTTCGGCGGTGTTGTCCCTCGCAGCGAACATTAATGCGGTAGAGAGGGCCTTGTTCTTTGAATTTATTTTTGCGCCGGCGTTAATAGCCTGCAAAATTTTTTCTTCGCTGCCGGAGCGGCATATTCTCAAAAATTCTTTCTTAAAATCAATATTAATTTCTTTTTTCTCTAAAAGTTCCATAGCTTCAGACCCCTTTAATCTTTGATTATCCTGCGCGGAATCGAACGGTGTTTTTCCTTTGTCATTTACGGCATCAACAGCAGCACCGGCGTTTATAAGCGCGCTGACGACTTCGGGATTGTTATAAATCGCGGCAAAGTGAAGAGCTGTGTTGCCCATTTTATTTTTTGCGTTCACGTCGGCTTGATGATTCAATAGAAGCTGAACTACTTCGAGCGAGTTATACTGCGCGGCTGTCATTAACGGCGTTGTTTTGTTGTGGCTGGCTGCGTTGACATCTGCGCCGTTTTCTATTAAAGCTGAAACTTCCTGCTCCGTCCCGGACTTGCATAAATCAAGCAGACGGAAATTTATATCGTCCGGAATTTTAGGCTTATGCTTTTTATTTTTCGCCGGCCCGGAAATTTTTTGAGGTTCCGGCTTTTCCGGCTTTTCTGACTGCGGCGTAAGGAGGTCTATTATTTCAGTGCCGTTTAGATTTTTATTCCTCCGTGCGTAATCGAGCGGCGTTTTCTTATCGTGGTTAAGGACTTCAATGTCCGCGCCCCTTTCAACGAGTAATTTAATTACCGCCGGAATATTTTCCATTGCTGCAAAGTGAAGAGCGGTGTTGCCTTTGTGATTTCTTGCTTCTAGTTCCGCCCCTGCGTCTAAAAGTGCCCCGATAACTTTCGGGTCTTGGTTGGATTGCGCGGCGTTCATTAACGCTGTAGTTTTGTTATTATTTCTTGCGTTAGGGTTTGCTCCGCTGTCGAGGGCCTCAAGAACTTTTTCAAACGGCGCACTTTTCACGAACGTTCTGAAATTAACATCGCGCATTGAATTTTTTTTCGGCGGAACTTTTATCTGCTCCCACTTCGTAGGCTTTGAGCGTTCTGCTTCGGCTTTGTGTTCGTTCTCAATATCTTTGACTGAAAGCAGCATCGGCGGATATTGAGTTTGGCTGAACCATTTTACACGCGCTGTAACTTCATATTTAACTTGCTTTTCGTTCGTGTCGTCATAATCATAGAGCCTTCGGCCGATTTCCGACGGCGGTATCTGAGCTAGGAGGCCGTCTTTCAATTCGACAAGCGCGCCCGAAGAATTGCTGATACGCTTAATAAGAACCCTAACGTCCTGACCGATTTTATATTTTGAATATTGCTGTGCCACGTTCAAATTATAATCTTCGTCAGCTTGACGCAGGCTCAACGTAATTTTTTCGCTCGTCTTTTCAACGACTTTGAAAATATATTTTTTGCCCTTCACGTATGAATTTTTTACTGTGTCGTCATCTTTCGACGGAATTTCTTCAAAAGGTACAGCCGTCGGAATTGCTCCGATTAATACCGAGAGAGAATTTTCTTCAATGTCGGAAATTCTGCCTTTAACTATATAGCCCGGCTTCAAAATAAGTTTGAAAAGCCATTCGCATAATTTCAAAACTTCATCAAGCAGTCTTCTTCCTTCGCCTTCTGAAGTATAAGTGTTGTCGTAACGTTCATGAACTGCTTTGTTACGCGCCATTCTTAAATCATGAAGAGCGTCTTTTATTTCGTCAGTTATCACGTAATTTGTGAAGAGGCTGTCAATTCTGTACATCTGGTCGCGCTCGTGGGTCTCTATATTATTCGTGTTCATTAAGTAGTCAACGATAGCCTCGCCCATGTCGCCCAAGCATATTAAACAATAGCGTGTGTTCGTGTATAAATTTTCCTCCGCCTCGCGACCGATCTCGGCCAAGTTCGCAAGCGGCGGCACAAAACGTCCGGGCAAAAATAAATCCGCAAGAAAGCTGAATTTACTCTCGCCGTGCTTCAACACAAACCATTCGCATAATTCTTTAGCTGTCGTTAAAAGTCTAGCGCAGGCCATCTCGGAGTTATAGTCCTCTTCTGCGGCCTCTTCTCTAATTTCTAAGAGAGCGTTAATTTTTCGCTCCGTGTCCTCGTCAAGAACTTCAAGCCGCACTAATTCCTCAACGGCTTCTGAAGTTTTTAATTTTTCGTCCAGGTGATTTACCCGGCATAAATTTTCTATAACAGTCTCGGCTATTCTTCCAAGATTAAGCAGGCAAATATTGTTGTCAGCGTTTAACGCCTCCTCTGCTTTTTCCCCGTAGCCTGCAAGTTTGGGGAATTGTTCCTCAAGAAATTCAAACCTGCTTTGCATTTTTTTTCTCCTGAAATTTTTGATGTAATTAAAATTTTAATATATTCAATAAAATTTTGACATGGATAAAAAATTTTTGACGCGAAAAAAATTTTACGGGCGGCGAAAAAAATTTTATTATTACTTTTATGCGCCCATGAATTAATAATGAGATATCTGAATAAATAATTTATAATGTTAAAATTATTATGAATTTTAAGGGGGAAAAATGAAAATGAAACAGCTGATGCAGGGGAACACCGCAGCCGCTCGCGGACTTTATGAGGCCGGCTGTTGTGTAGCGTCGAGTTATCCCGGAACACCCAGCACAGAAATTACAGAAGAGGCTGCAAAATTTGATGAGATTTACTGCGAATGGGCACCGAATGTAAAAGTTGCAATGGAGACGGCGTTCGGAGCAGCTCTCGCAGGGAAACGCAGCTTTTGCGGAATGAAGCACGTAGGCTTGAACGTCGCCGCAGATCCTTTATTTACTGTCTCGTATACAGGAATTAATGCAGGAATGGTGATCTGCGTGGCTGATGATCCCGGTATGCACTCATCGCAGAACGAACAAGACAGCAGGCACTACGCAAGGGCCGCTAAGCTCCCGATGCTTGAGCCGTCAGATTCTCAGGAGGCATT
>JAFSXR010000005.1 GCA_017443985.1 Synergistaceae bacterium | reverse complement strand
CAAATACGTTGACGACGCTACAAAATTCGTAACGTTCGTAGACGGCGCGACAAAGAACGCTGAGGCGGTTGAAGGCACGTTCCTTATTCGTACGGTCGTTCCCGGAGCGGCAGGCGAAATCACGCTTTCAGGAGACGAGAACTTACTCAACGCTTTCTCGCTCAACACGATCCAGGATTCAAAAGAGACTGTCTATCACGTTGACGTGTCCGACGCTCACACCGGCGAGACAATCGCACAGAACGTCAAAGTAACCGGAAACGTGGCGCACGGCATAATCTCACCGAACGTTGACGTAGAGTTCAGCGCACTTGGCGGAATCAATGCCGCATGGAACGATGACCTCAAGAAATACACATATTCCGCAACGACTCAGGAGTCGGTACTTCACCTTTCAGATAACACGACAGTGCTTCAGATCGGTGCAAACGAGGGCGAGGATATGGGCCTCAACATCGGCGACATGCGCTCACATGCACTCGGACTTGACGGCGTAAACGTCATGAGCCAGGAGAGAGCAGCACGTTCAATCACGATCATCGACAACGCAATCGACAAAGTATCGACACAGCGTGCGAAACTCGGTGCGTATCAGAACAGATTAGAGTACACAGCGAACAACCTGACGACAGCAAGCGAGAACCTGACCTCCGCAGAGAGCAGAATCCGCGATGCTGACATGGCGAAGGAAATGATGGAGTTCACGAAGCTGAACATTATGCTTCAGGCTGGTAACTCAATGCTTGCACAGGCAAACCAGCAGCCTCAGAACGTCCTCAGCCTGATCCGCTAGTTTTAAGCAGTCTTTTACTGACCCTTAAAACTTTTAATAAGCGCTGCAAATGGGGGAAGGGGGGTAAGTCTCTCTTCCCTTTTTTAATAGCTCGCTGAACGGGAGCAGGTGATTGAGCATGAAAATGGGGTAACCGTGAATGATCTGCCCGACCCACTTAATTATCAATCACAGGCGGCTGAACAACGTAAAATAATCAGAACTGCAACGCTTGGCAGCATGGTCGGAGATACTCCGGGCCAAAAAAATCAAAAAATTTCTGAAAAGGTTGCACAAGCTGCGCGACAGGAAGCTCAAGACAAAAATAACGATAGAGCTGAAGAAGTCAAAGCAAAAATTCTCGATAAGGCTTCCGAAATGCGCCATCTAAAGTATGAAGTTATTGAGGAAGCCGGTATTGTTCAGATTAGCGTGGTAAGTTCCGCAGACGGTACGATTGTTCGCAAAGTTCCTTCGGATGAAATTGTCAATTTTTTGGAAAAAATACGCGAAGAAGAATCACAGCGTAAAGAAAAACTTGACATTAAAGCATAGATTTTAACCCCCCTCGCTTGCTTGGCTGGGTTAAGCGGCAGAGGGGGCATTTTTTAATAAAGAAGGTGAGAAAAAAAATGTCGATGATAATGAACCACGATATAACGTCGCTGTTAGGCCAGAGAATAATGCAGAGAAATTCGCTGGCTATGAAAAGATCGCTCGAAAAATTATCATCGGGGCTGCGTACTAAAATTGCCGACTTAGATAACACCGCCGAGCTGGCTATAGGCGAAACAATGCGATCCCGAATCTTCGGAATGGAAAAAGCCCTCAATAATTCGCAGGACGGCATCAGCATGATACAGACTGCTGTCGGCGGATTGACGCAGACCCAGTCGATGCTAAATAGAATGCGCGAACTCTCTGTTCAGGCCGCCAACGAAACTTTGACACAACAGGACAGGAGTTATATTCAGATTGAAATCAACGAGATCAGAGACCAGATAGATTTAATCGGCAATTCGACGCAATTTAACAGAAAAAGCCTTCTGAACGGCGAGAACGCAATTTTATGGAGCAGTTCCGACAATAACGTAAAAGCAATCATAAACGGCGGACTGCGTTCGATAGATCAATACGGGCAGAAATACAGCGTTGACGGAAATTTTAAGCTCTCCATAGAAACTAAGGCCGGCAAAGCACAGACGCAAAAGTCAAATATTTTCAGAATTAAGCACGATAACGCCTCGATGAATAAGACGGTTAATTCTTCTTTAGGGGCTGATGATATTTATGCGACCGGCAGCCTCCCGGCAGGAATTTATAATCTCTCGCTCTCAAGTTCTGACAGTCAGGAAGCAAAATTCACGGGTTCTCACAAAATCAGCGCGGCTGTCGAAGATGTTTTCACGATTAATACTTCTGACGGGCTTGTCGATAACGCGAGCATTTTATTTGAAGTTAAAGCTGTCAACAGAAATGACAACACCGTAACTTTGAGTGCTACTGCCAATATTTTGACGCAGGAGGGCGTTTCTAAAAAAGCTGCGCTCGATAATATTCTGTTAACTGAAGACGAGCAGGAAGTAAATTTATCTGAACTCTTAGGCCCTGACTCCGTGAGCATAAGCCTGCACGGAATTGATTATATTCAAGACGGCGCAGCGTTCACCGTCAGCGTATCGGCTCAAACTCCTGCGGACAACGCAGTCGGAATTAATATGTCCGGCACGGTTGACGGACAGTATTATGATAAATGGGAGGGCGCACCCTTTGGGAATCAAACCCTTCACTACGTCATGGACGGCGACAATTTAGCCGGGAAAGAAATAAAATTCACGAATTTTATATTAAACGAAAAGACCGGCGTAGTTTCTGAAGGGAATTTATTTTTGAGGACCGGCGCGAACTTTCAAAATTTCGATAACGTCGAAGATGAGACGCTGATCGCGAGCCTGACGACAGGATTTATAAGCAAGACCGCGACAGGAAAAACACAAATGAAAGACGCGGACAAATTCTGGGACGATCAGGGAAATTTTTTGCTCGATGAGCCGAAAGAAATTACGCTTACTCAAGGCGACGGAAAGCAGGCTAAAGTTATACTCTACGGCGATGATACTTTTGACGAAGCTGCAAGAAAATTAAACAATGCTGTAGCTTTAGGGCTTGGCCAGGCAAATTATGTCAATGACTCTTCAAAATTTGTCTCGTTCGTTGAGGGCGGTACAACAGGAGCTGAGGCTGCCGCAGGAACTTTCGTAATTCGTTCCGCTTTAACCGGCAGGCGCGGAGAAATTACGCTCTCAGGCAGCGAAGAATTATTAAAAGCATTCGGGCTTAACGAAATTGAACAGTCCGAAGAAAACCGCCACAGCGTAACCGTCAGAAATGCTCACGATGATTCGCTAGTGGCTGAACGAGTCGAAATTGCCGGTGATAAGCTTGTCGGAGCTATTCATAAAAACGTTGACATCGAATTTGATCCCATGTTCGGAGTTACAGCGGCGTGGGACGATTTTAATAAAAATTTCAAATTCACCGACAGCACGGGCGAAGGAGCTAACAAGGCTACTATTCATCTTTCTGACAACACAACCGTTATTCAGACCGGCACGGGCGAAGGCGAGGACGTTATGATTAACATCGGCGACATGAGGTCGCACGCGCTTGGGCTTGACTCCATAAACGTAATGAGCCTTGAAGAAGCTATGCGCTCTGTAACAATTATTGATCTGGCTACGGATAAAGTTTCTATGCAGATGGCCAAGCTCGGCGCGTCGCAGAACAGACTTGAGCATCACATCGGCAACTTGACTGACGAGATGGAGGCACTTATCGCAGCTAACAGTGCTATCAGAGATACTGATTACGCTAAAGAAATTATAGAATTTACGAGAATTAGAATTTTAATGGAGTCAAATTCCGCCATGCTCGCACAGTCAAACGCTATTCAAACTAACAGTATATTAAGTTTAATGAGATAAAAGGAATTTTTAACTATGGCATTTGGACCGGAATTTATCTCAGGACTCGCAGGGGCGTTGAAAAAAATTCTGCCCTTGCGGGTCAATCGTATAGAGGGCGGAGAATCTTGGGCCGCTCTGAAAATTTCTTCGGAGCAGTGGATTTTATTGTCATGGGCTCCCGGAGCGGCCGGAGTCTGCCCGGCTTCCCAAAATGAAATTAACGCGCTGAAAGAAATTTCACCGTTGAAAGCGTCAATTTCAGAAGCATTGAAGAGCAGACTTTTGCACGGCGGAGAAATTGTTTCAGTAAAACAGATTAACAGCGACAGAATTTTAGAACTTGAAGCAAGGCGGAGAATTTCAGCCGGTGTCAGCGTGAGTTATTTTTTAGTTTTAGAAATTACTGAACCCGTAGCAAATTTTTTATTGCTCGATGAAAATCATAAAATCGATGAGGCCGCGAAACATTCAACGCCCGATGTAAATTCATTCAGAACTATTCTGCCCGGACATGTTTATACGGCTCCCCCTGCGTTTAACGGAATTGAATTAAAAACTACTAACTCGTTAAAATTCGAGGACGTTCAAAATATAAAAGGCATAGGACGGCCTTTAGCGCGTTTAATTCAATCGCACTGGGAGGAACGCAGAAATATTTCATGGCTTTCTGATTTGCTTGGAGTATCGGGAGAAGATGTCCCCTGCCAAGTTATTAAGAAAAATAATTACTTAACGCGGTTTAATTTTGATTTCCCCGAAACAATTTCACTCGGCAATGATATATTAAAAGCGTCTAGGCACGGCGTATTAATTCCGTTATTGAGGAAAGGCCGCGAGAAAGTTCTGCACAACATCGACGCTAAATTAAAACGCGCCGTAAAATCAAAAGAACGCCACCGCGACGGCTTATTAAAACAGTTAAAAGAATGTCATGAGGCGGAAATTTTCAGACGCAAGGGCGAAGCGATTTTGACTCACATTTATGAAATTCCTAAACGCGCCGAGAATATTAAATTAACCGACTGGGAAGGCCAAGAGCTTGATATAAATCTTGACCCGAATTTAACGCCCTCACGCAACGCAGAAAAATATTTCAAGCGTTATCGAAAAGCTAAAGGCAATCCCGAAGAAATTCAGGCAAATTTAGACGCGATTAATTTTGCTGTGAAAGAATTAAAAGAGCAGAGCGCATTGCTTGACGCTATTGACGACCCGGAAAATTTTAACGAGGCCGTAAAAGACTTAAACGAATGGATTACGCCTAAGGACGATAAAAAATTAAAACAGCACAAAAAGAAACAGGCTGAAATTCCACCGCACCTAAATATTATGAAAGACGACGTTAATATTTTAGTGGGACTGTCAGCACGCGGAAACAGGCACGTAACTTTCAAAATGGCCCGGCCTGATGATATTTGGCTTCATGCTCACGAGATGCCCGGAGCGCACGTAATTATAAAGGGCGCAACACGCGAAGAGCTTGAAAATTCAAAGCGTGAAATTTTAGAATACGCTGCAGGCTTGGCCGCTGGTCATTCGTCAGGAAAAGGAGCAGGCTCAGTGCCGATTGACTACACGGAACGAAAATATATCCGCTCAGTGCCCGGCACCGTTGCCCTTGTAACTTACACTAATCCGGGAACTTTGAGAGTTATTCCGCTGAGCGCAGAATAAATAAAGTTATTTCTGACGGGTCGAAAATTCTGCAGGCAAAGCCGTTCCATTGAGACGTTCCGGGACTGACGTATAATTTCATTCCTTCAACGTCGTACCAGCCGCGAACAAAGCCTTTGTTAGCTCTCTTAGTAAGTGAATATATAACCGGCACTTGTCCGCCGTGAGTATGTCCTGAAACTTGGAGAGCTATATTTTTTTTCGCGTTCTCTCTCGCCGAGTCGGGTCTGTGATCCATTAAAATTATAGGCGCGTCTTTCGGAACATCTTTTAACGCCAGATCTATATCAGGAGCTGTCAAGCCCATCATCTTTCCCGTTATGTCAGGAACACCGGCAATAATTAATTTCGCGTCGCCCGAAGTTAATGCAACATTCTCATTCATTAGCATTTTTACGCCTAGCTTCGGAAATTCTTTAATCCAGCCGTGAAAATCAAAATAATATTCGTGATTTCCAGTTACGCCCAGCACGCCGAATTTAGCTTTAAGATTTTTTATAGGCTCTAAATCTTTTGAACGTGCTTTGACTGTACCGTCAACAAAATCTCCGGGAATTAAAATTAAATCCGGCTTTAATGCGTTAGTTCTGTCAACGATTTTTTGGACGGCTTTATAATTCGTCAGTTCGTCGGCGTGAATGTCAACGAGCATTGCAATTCTCATTCCGTCAAATTCGCGTCCTAGATTTTTTATGGCAACTTCTTGAATATTAACGTCAGGAAGCCTCAAGCCCTCGTATGTTCCGAATAACGTCGCAGAAAATGCTACGCTGAACGCAAAAAGAGCGGCATAAAAATGCGGAAACGGACGGCGCGAAAAAATTTTCCATGCTAAAAAAATTATGTCCTTCGTCAAGCAGATTAAAGCCGCTATGATAATAAAATTAAATACGAACGTTATTAACAGAGTCGCGGCGTAGGGAAGTTCATAAATTTCAAACCCGTCCGGCGTTCTGTGATATAAAAATCCTTTTGAAATCCCGATTAATAAAAAAAGCCAGAATAAAAGCCTGCCCCATAACGGCATTTTTAAGGGAAGTATCAGGCTCGCAATTTCATAAAGAATAAGAACGATCGGCAGTAACATAAATGCACCCATAAATTACGCCCTCACGTCAAATAATTTTGCAGCTTCTTCGTCAGCCTCGCGGCGTTCCTGAGCTTCTTTGTCCGCAGCAACTTTTCCGATCATGCTGTCGTAAAGCATCTTCCATAAGCCTGCTCCGCCCGACCCTTCAACTAAATCATCAGTCGCCATTTCGAGCGATAAGTCTTCCATGTGTTTATAGAGTCGTTCTTTGTCCGCTCCGCTGATAGCCATCGCGGATTTTTTCATGTCCTTCAAGAGCTTTGACCATAGAATACTCTCAAATTGCTGGCAGCTTTCTTTTAATTTTATTGCGTCGTCTGTTTTATGAATTTCCGGGTCTATGTTCATGTTAATAATTTTTGACGAGCTTATCCCGTTTATAGCGTGTATCATTCTAAAAAATTTTCCTCCTGCACACTGCCCTTGTAAAAATAAAAACTTCCTAACTCCTACTTCCTAATTCCTAACTGAAATTACATTGTAACTAATTCGCCGTGCAAAGCCCCTGCGCGGTTAATTGCCTGTAAAATTTCTATAATGTCTCTAGGCTTCGCGCCTAATGAGTTCATCACTCGGACTAAATCTCTTACAGTTGTTGTCGCCGGCATTGCTATCATGCTTCCGCCCTCTTCGTCAACAGTAATATCAGTCCGGCGCGTTACGACCGTACGTCCCTCGCTGAAACTTTCCGGCTGTACCACGTTAGGATCGTCGGCAACTTCGACAACTAAATTTCCGTGCGCAACTCCGACCGCGCTGATCCTGACATTGCCTCCCATAACTACAGTGCCGGTGCGTTCGTTAATTGCAACTTTCGCGGTAGTGTCGGGCTCAATTTCAATTCCTCCCATGTTCGCAAGAAAAGCATTAGGGGCTTGAACGTATTGGCCGGGCAGATTAATTTCGACTCGTCCTGCGTCGGCGGCGTAAGCAACAACTCCGTAAGCCCTGTTAATAGCGTCGGCAATTCTCTGAGATGTCGTGAAGTCCGGGTCTCTCAACAGCAAAGCAACCTGACCGCCCGCTGTGTAATCGCTGGGGACTTCGCGCTCAACGATTGCTCCGTTGGGAACTCTTCCGGCAGTCGGGATATTTTGAGTACGTGTTGCACCTGCGCCCTGCGCGCTTCCTCCTCCGACTATAACCGGCCCTTGTGCAACCGCGTAAACTTTTCCGTCGGCAGCTCTTAACGGCGACTGAATTAACATTCCGCCTTGAAGGCTCGAAGCGTTGCCCATAGTGTTGACGTTGACATCAATGTTTTGTCCGGGCCTGACATACGGCGGTAAATTCGCAGTCAAAGCGACAACGGCAATATTTCTTGTCCTGACAGAGCGAGCGTCAAGAGTTACTCCGAAATTTCTCATCATGTTGCGCATCATTTGCACGGCCATTTGAGAATTGTCGCCCGTTCCGTTCAAACCCGTAACAAGCCCGATGCCGGTTAATTGATTATTTCTTGCTCCTTCTACGTCAGTTATGTCTTTTATTCTGACTCGCGGATTAACTCTCGAAAAATCCATATCCTGCAAATTTACGGCAGCGAAGGAACTTTCACACGCAAGAAAAATAAAAATTAAAATCAAAAAAATTTTCTTCATTTTCACTTCCTACCTCCTACCTTCTAACTCCTGCCTGAATTAAAAGACCGTCTGTAAAATCTGCGTGATTAGTCCGACTTTTTGAGTGCGTGAGATTACTCCGCGCCCCTTGACGGCGATTTCAGCATTAGCGATTAAAGAGCTGTTAATTTGATTGTCGGCGTTGACATCTTGCGGACGTATGACCCCGAATAATTGAAACTGCAGCGTCTCTTCGCTCGTCCTGATGTCGCGTGTGCCTTCGATAACTAAATTTCCGTTGGGCAAAACTTCAGTTACTAGGCAGGCAAGAGTTCCCGTTGCGTGATGTTTGCGTTCGGTTGTGCCTTCGCCGGTTGAGCTGTTATTTGCAGAAAAGGTCAATGCTTTTATAAATCTTAAAATTCCTGTGCCTTCGTTGACTTGGCTAGCTGCACTTTTCGTAACTTCAGTAGTGGCTTCGTCCTTAGCGTCCGTCCGTTCATTAATTAATACTGTTATGATGTCGCCGACCTTGCCGGGCCTGGCATCAGAATACCAGCTCGTGTTATCGTCCCACAGTGATTGAGCCGAAGCAGTGCCGGACATAAAAGACACGAATAAAATAAAAAATATTGATGGCAAAAAATTTTTCTTCATTCTCTTCATTCAAAAAAACTCCTTCATCAAAAAAGTTTCATGGATTTTATTTTACACTTAACGCTTCTAAAATAACAACAAACTCGCCTTTTGAGCGAGTTTCTATTCAGCACCGAGCCTGTCGGATTATATTTTATATTCTGGTGGGTGATAGAAGGATCGAACTTCTGACCTCTTCCGTGTGAAGGAAGCGCTACTACCCCTGAGCTAATCACCCGGTAATTTTTTTATCTAGAAAATTTTACAGCAAACTGATTCAAAGTCAAGGAAAGAATAAAAATTTTTAGTGATATAATTTTTATAAATGGTTCTCAAAAATTTTTGGGAGCCATTTTTTTACAATTACATTTACACCTACCAAAATATTAAAATTTTTTAGCTCTCATAATTTTTTGCGGAGCAGGTTAAAAAAATAGAATCAAAAAATTTTTTTGCGGCTGTTAAAATTTCAAGAGCAAAATTTTCACGTGTATAATACACAGCAAAAAAACGGAGTTGAAAAATTTATGATACTTGGCACTATTCAATATCCTTCACGTTACAGCGGACTCGGAGAGGGCGTTCGGCTTGGCCTTCAGTACATGGCGGAGCATGATCTTTTTTCTATTCCGTTGGGAAAATATCAGATTGACGGCGAAAATGTCCGCTTTGAAGTCTTTGAAATTGAAACGGCTGAAAGTGATAAAAAATTATTTGAAGCGCATAAAAATCACATAGACATTCACATAACTCTTGAGGGCGAAGAATGGTTCGGCTACGCGCCTGTTAAGGACATGAAAGACGCAAAAGAATATAACGCTGAAAAAGATACGGCTCTTTATAACGGCGAGGGCGTTTATCTTCAGGCACCGAAGGGACAGTTTATTTTATTCATGCCGGAGGACGCTCACAAGCCCGGAGTTTATTTTCATCAGCAGGGACGTGTCAAAAAAATTGTGCTGAAAGTAAAAATATGAGTTCAAACGATAATTATTTTATGAGTGCAGCTCTTGACGAGGCCAAAAAAGCATTTTCGCGCGGTGATGTCCCTGTCGGGGCATTAATTGTCCGTGAGAATAATATTTTGAGTTCCGGCAGCGATAAAAAAGCGGCAGACCCTACAGAACACGCCGAGATTATCGCTATTCGTTCGTGCGCTGAAAAATTAAACTGCTGGAATTTGATGGGCTGCACTCTTTATGTAACTCTTGAGCCTTGCCCGATGTGCGCAGGGGCCTGCGTAAATGCAAGAATTTCCCGTGTCGTTTACGGTGCAAAAAATTTCAAGTCCGGCGCAGGCGGAACACTCTATAATATTTTGTGTGATACAAGATTAAATCACGTCTGCGAAATTAAATCCGGCGTTATGAAAAATGAATGCCTAAAAATACTTCAGGATTATTTTTTTCTCAGGAGGAATAGATAAAAATGATACCGACATGCTTAGCTTCTGAGATAAAAGTTTTTAATATGGACGAACAGACGCGGCTTCTTGCGAATGAGCTTTCATGTCCGGAATTTGCCGCCGGACTTTTGAAAATGCTCTGCCCCGATAAAAATATTGACGCTCTGCGCGAATGGATAAGGCCGGATTTCAGAAAACAGCTTGCGGCTCTCGACTTGGGCGAGGGAGGTAAGGCCGCAAAAAATTTATGGGATTCAAAAAGTTCTTTCGGAAATGTTTTAGTTTACGGCGATTACGATACGGACGGAATATCCTCGACTGTTCTTGCAATGGAAATTTTTAGGCACAAGGCCGCGCAGGTCCGCTATTTTATTCCGCGAAGGGACACTCACGGCTACGGGCTTAACTCTGAAATTTTAGATAAAGTAATTTCTTGGGGGTGTAACACTCTCGTTGTAGTTGACTGCGGAACGAATGACAGCGCAATGCTTGAAAAATTACAAAACGCCGGGATAAATATTTTCGTCTTTGATCATCATTCAGTAGCCGCACCCGTAACAATCCCGACAATAGTAAATCCATCAATTAACATGGAAGCCGGAGAGCAGCAAAAAATCTGCGCGACTGCCGTCTTATGGTGCTGGGCGTGCAAAGAAAAGATAATGTCGCGGGATTTTCTGAAATATTCCATCGACCTTGCAGCCATTGCCACGATAGCCGACTGTATGCCCCTTCATAATTTGAACAGATTATTAGTACGCTACGGAATAAATTTGATGCGCACAAACCCAAGACGGGGGCTCGGCGCACTAATTGACTGTCTCGGCTTAAATAAATCACAGCTTTCTGAAGAGCATCTCTCTATGAGGGTTATTCCGTGTCTAAACGCTCCGGGAAGAATTGCGACGGCCGATGTAGGCGTTAGGGCTTTGCTGGGCACGGGCAGCAATGAAGCTGTATATTCATGCGTGAACGAATTAACGAGAATTAACCGCAAGCGTCAGTCATTAACTGAAGAGATAGCAAAAAAAATCGACAGCGGAATTTCAGACGGAACTATAACGCAAAAAGTTTTATTTAATCCTGAATGGCCCATCGGTGTTTTGAGCGGAGTTGCCAGCAGGATATGCGCGGAATATAACAGGCCGATCGCGCTTGCTGCTCCTGCAAATTCAGGAAAAGTTATACGAGGGACTTTAAGAGTTCCTGAAGGCGGCGACGCTGTCGGAGTATTGAAAGAAATTTCGGAAAAGCTCGACGCTTGGGGCGGTCATAAATACGCGGCAGGCTTCTCAGTTTTAAGCGAGAATTGGCCGTCAGTTCAGGAAGATTTAGAAAATATTTTGACGAACATAAAAATAATCCCGGAAAAATTAACGCCCGTGATTAGGATTTTGCCGTCGGACATAAAAATTTCTGAATGGCGTATGATTTCGGAGCTTGGCCCGTTCGGAAATAATAACCCTGCACCGAAATTATTTACTGAAAATAATCCTGAGATAACAGAAATAAATCCCTTAGGAAAAGATAACAAACACAGCTACATACAAATTCAAAATTCTAAAATTTTGGCTTTTAATATTTCACCGAAAGAATTTTTAGCGGCGATGAGTGATATAAAAGGCTTTGTATATCACCCGCGTTTAGACTACTGGCGCAATACAGAACAGCTGCAATTTATTCTCGACTGCGCCGTCATAGAAAACAGAAAGGAGTGAATAAAATGGCTGATGAGCATGAGACCTTAGAGACCGGCAGCCAGACTTTTTCTTCGATTATAAATACTATTCCCTCAATAGACAATTCATCAAATTTTTTGCATGACATGTACGCCCTGCGCGATGAATTTTTCTCAAAAATTCCTAAAAATTCTCAACAGGAGTGTGTCCGAACAGTGTGGCAGGAGTTATGGGGAAAGTCAATGCTTTCTCTAAATCCCGAACAGATGAACAGGCTCGGCGAGGCTTTTGTTTTTGCCGCGAAGGCTCATGAACATCAGCTTAGAAAGTCCGGCGACCCGTACATCATTCACACACTAAGCACGGCTTTAATCTTGGCAGGTATGCACTTGGACATGGCGACGCTTGAGGCGGCGTTGCTTCATGACACTATCGAGGACACGAATGTAACTTCGGCTGACTTGATCGAAAAATTTGGAGCTGACGTTGAAACTTTAGTTAAGGGCGTAACAAAATTAGCCGGCGAAGATGTAAAAGAATTTATGTCGCGTGAGGATTTAACGAGCGAAAATTTACGGCGTATGTTTATCGTAATGGCTCAAGATATTCGCGTGGTGTTAATAAAACTTGCAGACAGGCTTCATAACATGCGCACGCTGAACGTTATGAGACCTGACAAGCAAATCAGAATAGCGCGCGAAACTATGGAAATTTACGCGCCTTTAGCACACAGATTAGGAATTTATCAAATTAAGCGGGAACTTGAGGACTTATCATTCAAATATTTGCAGCCTGATATTTATGACGAAGTAGAACTGCGTGTTAAAAAGCGTATGCCGAAAATGGGCGAAGTCATAGACAAGACGCGAAAAATTTTAGAGGAGCGTTTACAAAAAGAAAATATCCCGTGCAGAATTAAAGGCCGCTCAAAACATTATTACAGTATTTACGAAAAGATGCAGCGAAAAAAAATTTCGTTCGATGAACTTTACGATATTTTAGCGGTGCGCGTTCTTGTCTCTGATGTTTCGACCTGTTACGCAGTTTTAGGAGTTGTTCATGCTCTTTGGGTGCCTATTCCGGGACAATTTGATGACTACATTGCAAACCCTAAGAGCAACATGTATCAATCTTTGCATACAACCGTAATGGCTTTCGGCGTTCCCGTTGAAATTCAAATTAGAACTTACGAGATGAATAATTTTGCCGAGTACGGCATCGCGGCTCATTGGGTTTATAAATCCGGCGGCAGTAAAAAACTCAACAAAGAAATGGACGCAAAATTAAATTGGGTAAGTCAGGCACTCGAAGCCGGGCAGAACGGAAGCTCTCAGGAATTTATGGACATATTGAAGAGCGATATTTTGCTTACAAGCGAGTTATACGTCTTTACGCCCGACGGAAAGCCGATGATTTTGCCGAACGGCTCGACAACTTTGGATTTTGCCTACGCTGTTCACACTGAAGTCGGAAATCACTGCGCCGGAGCGACGATTAACGGGCGCATCGTGCCATTGAATACTCAATTACACAACGGCGACATTGTAAGAATTTTGACATCTCCTCAAAGTTCGCCGTCAAAGGACTGGCTGAAAATCGTCAGCTCCGCAAAAACACGAAGCAAAATCAGAAGTTACTTCAGGCAGGCCGAAAAATCAGAACGCGATGAAAAACTCGAACGCGGCTGGAAATTAATTGAACGCGAACTCAAACGGCGCGGATTGAATGACGTGAAGCGCGAAAATTTCAATAACATTGACGAACAATTAATTGCAGTCGGCTCAGGATCAATAGGGCCGGGCGAAGCTGCTCAAAAATTAGCTCTTGCGTATCTTCAGCATAATGCGCCGCAAAATATGCCCGTAAATTTTGAGGCTGAACCCGTAAAACAAAAGAAAGATAATAAATCTGATATTCTTGTCGAGGGAGAAGGCGGTGTCAGCGTAACGCTCGCGAGCTGCTGTGCGCCTGTACCGGGCGATGAGATTGTCGGCTATTCGTCAATGAGGCGCGGAATAACTATTCACCGCGTTGACTGTAAAAGTATCGCCGGAAAAACTGACGAAAGAAAAATAAAAGTCGAATGGGCAAATAATGAAAATAATTCAGGCCGAAGAGCAAATCTCTACGTAGCTAAATTAAACGCTGAAGGCGAAGAACGCGAGGAACTTATCAGCGACGTTAATAAGGCAATATCTTTTGAAGGCTCAAGCCTTGTAGGAATTAAGGCGGTAATGGCCGGAAATAGTTTAATGCGGATTAAAATAGATCTGCGCGTAAAAAATCTTGAACATTTATACGCGATCATGGCAAGATTGAATGAAGTCAGAGGCATTATAGAAGTCGTAAGGAGGGATTAAATTTTGAGATTATTAATTCAGAGGGTGAAGCGCGCTTCAGTTATCATAGACGGCAACGAAAAGGATAAGCGCGAAATTAATCAGGGCATGTGTGTTTTAATCGGAGTAACTCACGGCGACGACGAAAAAAAAGCTGACTGGCTCGCGGAAAAAATGCTTGGGCTTAGAATTTTTAACGATGCTGACGGAAAAATGAATTTATCATTGCAGGACATTAACGGCGAAGTTTTATTAGTGTCGCAGTTCACGCTCTACGCTTCGTGCGCAAAGGGACGCAGGCCGGGCTTCAGCGATGCCGCGAAACCGGAAGAAGCTGAAAGAATTTATAATTATTTCGTTGAGAAAGTAAAAACTCTAGGACTTAAAAAAATTTCCTGCGGAGAGTTCGGCGCGGACATGGAAGTAGAAATTATTAATGACGGCCCTGTAACTTTCATAGTAGACTCGCCGGAATGAGTTAGGAGTTAGGAGGTAGGAGTTAGGAATGAAAAAATTTTTATTAGCATTTTTAATTATAATTACGTTTTGCTCGTGTTCTTACGGTGCTGTGAGCGATGATATTTACGTCCGCAAAGATCTTTTTGAAGTCGAAATGAAAAATATAAATTCAAAGCTCGACAGAATAGAAAAAAAGCTGGACACATTAACGGAAGCTGTAACAAAATTGACTGAACGGGTAATTGTTTTAGAAGAACGTGTAAACAGCTTAGAAAAGAGAATTGAAGATGTTAATACTTCATTATCTAAACGTATCGAAGATGTTAATACATCGCTGTCAGGCCGTATCGAAGGAGTAGCGGCGAGAATGGAAGATTTGCGCGACGACGTTAAAGTACGTATAGGAGACTTGAATAACAGTATTTATTTGTGGTCAATCATTCTTGGGCTTGTCGTTGGCCTGCCGTTTATTCAAAAATGGTGGACAGAACATACAGAGGCCAAGCGCAGCTCACTCACTATCGAGGACGTTGAAAAATTATTCGAGCGTCTTTTACTGGAAGCAAAATCAAAGGGAGCAATTTAATCATGAATTATAAAAGATTTCCACTGGGCGCATTATGGACTAACGGATATTTATTCTGGGACGAAGAAACCCACGAGGCATTTTTTATTGACCCGGGCGGAAAAACAAAAGACGTTACGGATTTTATAAGCGCGAATAACTTAAAATTAACAATGGTTTTATTAACACACGGGCATATAGATCACATAGCCGGTATTCATGAACTTGTGCCGCTGGTCGGAAATAATATTTACATCGGAAAAAATGACGCTTTCGCTCTGAAGCACCCGTCAAAAAAACTTCAGGCTTTATTGGGCGTAAAGTGCGACGGCATTGAAGATTTCAAAACTGTCGAAGAAGGCAGCGTCATCGATTTTCCGGGCTACAAGATAAAAGTCATTGAAACTCCCGGACACACTGAAGGCAGCGTGTGTTTTTTAATCAGCGATAAAGACGGGCATAGCATTTTAATTTCAGGCGATACTCTGTTCGCTCAGAGTGTAGGTCGGACTGATTTAGAGGGCGGAGATGAAATAAAGCTCGAAAATTCTTTGAGAAAACTCGCGGAATTTAACGACGGTCTTCACGTTTTACCAGGACACGGCCCGGATACAAGCATCGGCGAAGAACGCGAATTAAATCCTTATTGGCCCAGATGAAGCAGGCAGGAGTTAGGAGTTATAAAAGAAATGTTGAAATATTTTTCAGGAATGTTGGGGCTTGATGTCGGCATAGACTTGGGCTCTTCAAATATAGTTGTTTATGTAAAAGATAAGGGCATAGTTTTTAGCGAACCTTCAGCTATCGCGGCAAAAAAACTTCCACGCGGCGAGGGTTACGAAATTATTGCAGTCGGGCGCGACGCTAAAGCAATGTTGGGAAAAGTTCCCAGCGGCATTGAAGCTGTCTGGCCTATCGAGGGCGGAGTAATTGCGAATTTCGACATGACTCAGGAATTATTACGCTACTGTCTCAAGCGCGTAAGCTCTAATAATGCTTTCATGGTCCACCCGCGAGTTGTTATTTCTATTCCGGCTGAAGTAACAGGTGTCGAAAGAAAAGCCGTTATCGACTCAACGTTAGGAGCAGGAGCAGGAGAAGCCTACGTTGTTGAAGAACCTATAAGCGCGGCACTCGGCGTGGGCCTTCCGATTGATAAGCCGAACGGCTGCATGATTATTGACATCGGGGGCGGAACAAGCGAGGTCAGCGTAATATCTTTGGGTGGTGTTGTCGTGTCAAGCTCATTGCGTACAGCAGGACGAATGATGGACAACGCAATCATTAACATGATACGACAGCGTTACGCTCTATTAATCGGCGAAACAACAGCGGAAGAAGTAAAAAATACAATAGGCTCTGCCCTTCCCATGAACCCTGAATTAGAAATGAACGTCAAGGGACGCGATTTATCCGACGGCCTTCCGAAAAGCGACACTGTATCTTCAATAGAGGTCCGCGAAGCAATGGAACCGATCTTTATAGGCATTGAGGACATGGTAAAAACAGCTCTCGAAAAAATGCCGCCCGAACTTGCCAAAGATGTCGTTGACAGAGGAATAATTTTGACCGGCGGAGTCGCTTTAATGAACGGATTTGCCGAGAGATTGTCCCGTGCAATCAACACGCCCGTTGTAGTTGCCGAAGAGCCTTTATATTCAGTCGCTTTAGGCGTCGGAAAAATTCTTGATAATCTCGGACAGATGCGGAGAGTTTTAATGTCGGTCGAGCGCGGCGCGCACTAGCTGAATGGATAACACAGGAAATATCACGCGGGAACGCATACACGGCATTACGGCTTTGATACTCGCTTTATTTCTGCTTGGCGTAAGTTCCGGGCTCGGCGTTGTAAAAAATATCGTCGACATCTGGGGGGCGTTATTAATCATTCCGGAATATCCTGCCGTTTTAATGCGCGATGCTTTTTTGCGGTGGCGTTCATGGTCGCAGGATAAAAATTCCCTTAACGAGGAAGTTATTAAACTTCGTGAAGAAAATGCGCGGCTGCGTCTCGACTTGGCAAAGCTCACCGGCGAAAAAATTTACTCCGATGACGCTCATAATAATTCACGTACCGCCAGAGTTACTCTCCGTGCCCCCATGTCGTGGTGGAACGAAATAAGAATAGATAAAGGCGAAATAGATAAAATTACACAGGGGCTCGTAATGTTCTCAAACGGGTATTTATTAGGGCGAGTCAGCTCTGTCGCCATGATGTCGTCGTGGGTCGAGCTGATAACTTCATCGTCTTTCATGATACCGGCCGTCATTGAAGAGACACGCGAGCTCGGAGTAATTACCGGCGACGGCAGTGGAAATGTTTTGCTTCGGTATATACCTGCCGGGCGCGGAGTGAAGGCAGGAATGAATGTTAGCACGGCCATGATAGGCGAGCAGCTTCCGCCCGGACTCCCTATCGGAAAAATCGTGAGCGAAATTTCATCGGCTTCTGGTTACGCTACATACAAGATAGAGCCGGGAGCAGACATGTCTAAATTTTACACAGTGAGTTATTAGAAAAATGCTTTTAGTTATCTTTTGGCTCATACAGGATTTTTTAACGGTGCTTTGCGGCGGAAGTATGCAGATACCCGGCTTATTTATCATGGGAATTACTTATAAAATTTTATCCGTTGACGACAACGCTGACGGTAATTTATGGGCCATATGGAGCGCTTTTGCCGGAGGGATTTTATGGGACCTGCGCTGGATAGGGATACCGGGATTTTTCACTCTCGGAAATGTAATTGTCGTTTTGATAGTGATGCAGATATGGGGTGCGCTGCCTCCTCACGGCAAAACGACGGGAACGGGCTTTTTAGTTTTTGTTTTGTTTGAACTATCTCAGCTTGTGCCTCCGCTTTTGCCCGTTCTCATACTTGGCGGAGACTCAAGCTGGAGGCTTTATCTGCTGCGTCAGGCATATGCCTTTCCGATAGTCCTGCTCACAATATATCTTTATCGAAAAAATCTGAATACGCTTAATTTATAACCCCTCCGTCCGACAGGCGAGGGGGTTATATCTTTTCAAGTGTATTTACGATATTTTTTCTGCTCATTTTTTTCTTGAGAAGGCCTGCTTCAGCAAACTCCATTCTTCAAATTTCATTTTCATTGTAGAAATTGAATATGCAGATGCGGACAAAGCTATCACGCCCAAGCACCATGATGAGCGTATTAATAATCTTGCGTCCGGGTTATAAGGCACTAAAAATCTATAGAGCATTATCGATGCGTCAAGAATTGCCAGAGCCGTTAAATAATTCCAGAAAAATTTTGACGTTATAATTTTTAGCGGCCTCTTTAATTTTTTCCTTACGTAATATAAACCTAAAACGCCCGACAAAGTAAACGCTATTCCCGGTGCAAGCGCAAGCCCGTTGTAACTCATCGGATAGACGAGAATTAATGAGAATACCGCCGTCGAAGCTACGCTGAATAAAGTTACTTTGAAGGCCTCGTGCGGCATTGACAAAGCATAAAGCGCACGCATTATAACCGTAGAGCAGGCCATGCCCGGAAGTCCGAGCATACTCAAAGCTAAACATGAGGACGTTGCGTCCCAAGCCCATTGATTGAAATTTCCGCGAACAAAAATTAAATGTACGAACTCGCTCGAAATTTCCATAACTCCAAGCGATGCCGGAAGGACAACGAAAAGCGCAAATCTTACGGCTTGTCTTAACATGTCCGTAAATTCTTCGTCAGTTTTTGCCCGTGCTAACTGCGGAAGAACGGCTTGAGAGATCGCAATTACGAATAAACCCAAAGGAAGCTGCAAAATTCTGTTCGAGTAATTCAAAACTGAAATGCTGCCCTCCTGCAAAAATGAACCTAACATTCTGCTGATTACGGGGTTGACCTGATTTAACGAGAGTCCTGCGGCGTAAGGCAAAAATAATTTCATAATCTGACGCAAATTATTATCTTTCATGTTTGGCCGCGCAGGATATAAAACGGCTTTCATTTTGAAGCTCCACAGCCATTGCGACATAAAGTGAGCGAGGCCGCCGCACAATACTGAATAAGCAAGCCCGTACACCCCGAAACGCGCCGCGAAAAACGGAGCAGTGATTATAAAAACTAAATTGCTGAATGCCGGAGAGACTGCCGGGATAAAAAACGAGCCCAAGCTGTTTAACTCGCCCATCGTCAGAGCTTCAAGCGAAATAAAAATTAAAAACGGGAACATTCCTCGCGTCATGCTGACGGCCAATTCTCTGCTTTCAGTGTCAAAGCCCGGTGCCATAATTTTTACAAGAGCCGGAGCAAAATATATTCCGAGCCCGACAACGATGCACGTTGCGAATAATAATACAGTCATTGTCTGACGGGCAAGGGCGAGAGCTTTTTGTCTGCTGTCGTTCAAAACTTTTGAGAACACCGGGACGAAGGCTGCCGACAATGCTCCTTCGGCTAATAACTGACGGGCTAAATTAGAAAGCGTGTAGGCAACATTGAAAGCGTCCATGCTTCCCGTAGCTCCGAAATAAGCCGCGACTAAAACCTCACGGGCAAGGCCGAGAATACGGCTCATAAAAGTTCCGATCATCATCATCACGGCATGACGGATCATTGATGGATTATTATTTTTTTCTGTATCAATCTGCAATTTTTTTATTCCTTTCAAAATTTTTTAACCGCTCACTGCCGCCAGAGTGTAAGCTCCAACGACGTGCGCTCCTTTATATTCGCAAGCCTGAGAAAATCTTAATAAAGTCATTCCTGTTGTACAAACGTCATCGATTATTGCAACTCTCAGAGCTTTTATTTTTTTAGGAATTATAAACGCATCGGAATTTAATTTCATTCGCTCCTCTGCTCTAAGCCCGGCGCGGTTGGGCATTTCCCGCGACCATTCAGCACCTTCAAAAATTTTTATGTTCCAAATTTCGCTCATGCCCTTTGCAATTTCGAGGGCCTGATTATAATTTCTTTTGCTCTTTACGTGCAACGGAACAGGAGCTAAATAATCAGCGTCAGGCTTGGGGAAAAATTTTGCCATTTCGCGCCCGAACGGTTTACAGAAAGCACGAACGCCGGAATATTTGAAGAGCGAAATTATTTGATTGATGTCTGTGTGATACCACGAGGCCGAAAAAATTTCGAGATTTTCAATTTTTTTATGAATTATTTTTTCGGCGAAAAATTTTTTGGCGCAGTCCGGGCAGATTATTTCAGCAGGTCTGCCGCAGACGGGACAACTGACAGGAAATAAAAAATGCAGAAAAATTTTAGCAAAGCTCTTCGCGTGCTCTGTGTACAAGTTCATCGCAACGGTTATTTAATTCATCGTCCGCGTGGCCTTTGACGTGGTGCCAAGTAACGTTATGAATTTTTGTGAGCTCTAAAAGTTTTTCCCATAAGTCGCGGTTTAAGACAGCCCCCGAAGTAGTTTTCCAGCCGTTTTTTTTCCAGTTATAAATCCATTTTTTAGCGAAGGTATTTTGAAGATACGACGAGTCCGTATATAAATCAACGTCGCACGGAGTTTTAAGAGCCTCTAGAGCTTTTATGGCCGCTGTAATTTCCATGCGGTTGTTCGTTGTGTCGCGTTCGCCTCCGTAAATTTCGCGCTTGGCCTTGTGAACGGGCGAATACAAAACCGCTGCCCAGCCTCCTGTGCCGGGATTGGGCGAAGCTCCGCCGTCAGTGTAAATTATTACGTGAGGTTTCATGTTAAATTTTACTGTTAAAATATTCTTGAGTAACTTTAAGCTGTCTATTTCTAATTTGCTGCCAAGTATGCCTATGAATTTCTCCGCTGCCCATTGAAATTTTTGTGAATAAAATTTCGCCGTTAGAAAGAATTTTTCGATAAAAATAATGGTCTGTGATTTTATAACACTCCCAGCCGTCATTATCGCAAAAGCGTTTTAATTCTTTCCATGTTGGCATACCATATCCTCCATAAGCTGACTGTCGGAACTTAAAAGAATTTTCAACACGTAAGGTATATGGCTCTTCCTGTTCGGAGCAGATGACCATAAATTAAATTCGTTATAAAAATCCTGAGCATACTCTTTCATCGCCTCACGCAGAGCAAACAGGCAATCTTCTTTTGACGGCGCATTCTCGATTAAGTCAAGTTCTTCAAGCGCACCCGTAAAAGAACCGTCATCTTCCTCAAAAAAAGTTACGTTAAATTTCAAAGGCTTAAAAAATTTCTGAAGTGTTTTAGGGCGTTCCCATGCTCCTTCTTCTATTCCTGCGAGTTGCGGATTTTCTTGCACTGCATAATCTAAAGTTGATGTCGTCATAAATTTTCACTCCTCAAAAATTATTTCAATCATGACCGGGCCCTCAGTGTAAATATCTTCTTTTGCAACCGCGCTGATTATGACAGGCTCGGTGATTTCTCCAAGTTCCTCGACAGCGGAAAAGAACGCTTCGCCTTCCAGAGTCCCTACGTTATTTGTCGAGGGGTCGGGCAAAATTCCATCGCTGATAACTTTATTTCTAAGCTCGCGCAAAAATACATGCAAAATTTCTTCCGGCGAATTTTCTTTATCATTCGTGAAAAATTTTCGGTATACCGGCTCGCCCTTGCGGTAAGTTATAATGCTCGGCCCGTTCTGAAGAATTACATCAATCTTCAAATTTTCTCCAAGCGTGTAATTTTCTCCCGACAACGCCCGAACATACTGCCTAATATCTGAGCTTGCAAGCTCATTAATTAAAGCCGCTTCAGTTTCTTCGTCAAAATTTATCGGAACATCACGCAGACGTGTGAAAGATTGATCCGAAATTTTTGTGAGGACGTTTAATCTTACCTGCTGCTTCAATGCGTTGAGACCCGAAATAATTTCTACGCGCATCATGCCCGGCTCAAAGGCGGCCTGCCCTAATAAAACATTCGCGCTCAAAGCTATAACGTCGCTTTTCATTGCTTTCAAGTCGTGCTTTAACTGCTCGGACTCTTCGCGCATAATTTTTAACGAGGCTTCTAATTCTTTTTTCTCCTGTTCGAGAATTAATTTATCGTTCTTCATTGAGTCAAGTTCAAAGCCCGTAAGTTCAAGATTAGCTGACGCTTCTGCAAGGCTCGCTCTCATCTCGGCGGTATTTTCTTCGCTCCTGTTTAATTGAAATTGCAAGTCGTACATTTCTTGGCGCAGCATTTTCATTCCGAACAAAGCCGTGCGGACATCTTGAGAAAAAATTGACATCACCGTGAGTATTCCGACAGCGATAAAAGCTCCCGTCATTGCCGTTATTAATTGACTCGTGCGCTTTGGACGCAGGCCGAAAAGAGTTATTCTTTTTTTGCCGTAAAGCGAGCCTAACGAGTCTCCCAGCACGGAGAGCGCAGCACTTCCGAATATAAGCGCGAATATTAAAAGCCAGTTAGTCCTCGTGAAAAAATTAATTTTTTTTCATCTCCTAACTCCTAACTCATGAAGTTCCGCCGCAAGAACTGCAATAAAAATTAATGCACAGCCCAGACCGCTCCTAAATGACACGGGCTCACCGAGTAGAATTACGCTGCCCAAAAGTCCAAAGACCGACTCAAGGCTCATTATGATCGTGGCACGCGCAGGCTTCACAAATTTTTGAGCGCATATTTGAATCATGTAGCAGCCGAATGTGCAGAAAACTATCGTAAAAATTAATTCGGGCAGGCTCGCAGCGTTTATTAATTCTTTTTTAGGCTCGAATAATAACGACGCAATGAGCGCGAAAAATCCCAGCGTTATAAATTCGACGAAGCTCAAAGTTATCGGGTCGCAGCCGTGATCATATTTATCGATCAAAATAACTTGAAACGCAAAGATAAACGCGCATAAGACCGTCAAAAAATCTCCTAAGTTAAAAGTCCCGGACATTTCGTCGCCGGTCAATAAATACATTCCTAAAATGCACAGACACGCCGCACCTAAAGTTACCCAGCCGGGAAAAATTTTTCTCATCGCCCACACCATTAACGGCACAAGCAGAACATAAATCGCCGATATAAAAGCCGAACGCCCTCCGCCGATGTAATTTAATCCGACCGTCTGCGTTGCCAGCGCGAGGAAAAGCAAAAATCCAAGCACCGTACCGCTCTTGAAATCATGAAGCAAAGATTTATTTATTCGCTTGTGAAAAAATAAATAGACGAAAATTCCGGCGACCGTAAATCTTAAAAATAAAATCCAGCACGCAGGATAAACGTCCACTAAAATTTTCATGCTTACAAAACTTATGCCCCAGAAAAATGCGCAGTATAAGAGGCCGAAGTCAGCTAGCATTATTTAATTCTCCTTGCCTCAAGATAATATCTCTTCTCTTGAGCGTGTCCCATTGAAAAAGTTTTTCGCGGCATCGTCCCGGATTCTGAAATTACTTTGAAAAAATCTTTCTTAGCATTTTCATCAAACGGCGGCATCTCAAACCCCAGCGAATTTTCCTGACTTGAAAGTTCTTTTAATGCTTCAATGTCGTGAATATAATTAATCTCAAATTTTTCATTTTCGTCAAGATATTTCTGCAGCACTATCAAAGCTGACGCGCCCTTAGATTTATCGATGTTAATCACGCCGTTTTTATCGTGCGAATAAAATTTAATAGGCCAAGAATTTTTTGCGCTCGCCCAGCCACTGACGCAGATATTATTTTGAATGTCGGCTATGACTTCTTCAACCGAAATATTTTTTACAAGCCTGTGAATAGGCTCAAATTTCACCGCGTCATCATAAATATTTTCAAGCTCGACCATCGCGTAGCGCGAAGTCGCTCCGGCCTCGTAGCATGCTTTAGCCGCAGCAAGCGAGTGATTTCCGTCGCCGACAGCAAATAAAACTGAAAGCTCCTTAGATTTTCTTTTTATGTAGCTGTTTATTCTCATGCTCAAAGCTCTCGACTGTTCGCCGCGAACGAGCCAGCCCTGAATTTTTCCGCCCCCAAGCATTAAATCGAAGTCATATAATTTTTTCATGCTGTGTCTTGAAAGCATCAGAGGCTCTATTAAATCCCTGCGTTCATCATCGCAAAGCAAAATCACATGAGAAAGTTCAATCGCTGCGTTCTCTCTGATTAACTTTCTCGGCGGTATACGCTCCCTGACGGTTTCTTCAGTCGCCCGGATTTTTGAGGCCGAGCCGGGATTGTAATCGTATTCTTCTAAATCGATAACGCCCACCAGACCTTTTCTTATTGAGCCGTCAAGCAAAGTTCTCTCGACGTATACATAAGAATTTTTATATTCAGTGAAAAAATTTTTTTCGAGATAGTCATTCATTGCGGAATTAATCTGAAAAATTTTCTGCGAATTATCATCTCTTAACATTGCCTCAGGAAGAATTAAATTATATGCTGACGGCGCATAGCCGACAAAATTTTCGACATTCTCCCAGTACTCCGGCTGTGATGTAAATTGATCGCAGGCAACTACGGCCCATTTTGAAATGTCTTCGACGGCGGGTAACAGCAAATTGAACGCTCTGAAAATAATTTTTCAGTCCTTTCGTAATTTGAAATTGGCATTAGCAAATTTTATCACAATTCATCAAGAAGAGTTTTAATCAGTCGGGAGTCTGGCTTGAAGAAATAAAGACAAATAGTCTCGAACCATTTGCCCTTCAGCGGCATATTGTCGGGAGTGCCCGCGCATAAATTTTTAATAGTTCTGTAAAATTCTTTGAAGGTGTGTTACGGCGTCCGGCAAAATTTTTTCGTCCTTTCGATTTTTTTAGTGAATGAAAATATTTTATCACCTCCCCGAAAAAAATTTTTTATGCTAAAATATTTTAGTCTTATTGTATTTATTTTCCCATCGTAAATTTTTCAGAAAGAATTTTTTTTGCAACTACATTTACACCTACAAAAATTTCAAAATTTTTCGGAGCTCATAAATTTTCGCAAGGCAGTTAAAAAAAATAGAATCAAAAATTTTTTCAAAGCTCTATAATAATTTTATGATTCACAAAAAAATTTTAAGGAGCTGATTTTTTTTAATGAAGTCGTTTATAAAAATTTTATTCGGCGTTTTAATCCTCGCCGGAGTGTGTTACGGTCTTAACACTTTCAGAGAGCAAAAAATTTCCGAGCCTGAGCCCGAAATAATTCGGCCGGTCCGAACGGTAACGCTGCAGGGCGAAAATGAAACGTTCAACCGAAAATATTTTGGCACTGTTCAGGGAGGACGGCGCGCTGATTTATCTTTTAGGGTGCCGGGAACTCTCAAGAATATTAACGTAGAAAAGGGCGAGAGCGTCAAGACGGGGCAGCTTCTTGCAACGTTAGATCCGAGAGATTTCAACACGCAGATTTCTCAAGCTCAAAGCGCGTTATCTCAAGCGCAAGCGCAGTATAAAAACGCTCAGGCGGATTTCAAACGCTATGAAAATTTATATAAACAAAAAGTTATTGCTAAGGCACAGTACGATACATATAAGACTCAACTTGACGTTACGCGCTCGGCAGTCAATTCAGCAAGCGCGAATGTGAAATCAGCACGGGACGCTTTGCGCGATACGGAGCTCCGTGCACCGTTCGACGGGATAATCGCCGACAGGACAGTCGAAAATTTTCAAGATGTAATGGCCAAGCAAACCATTTTTTCATTGCAGGACTTCACGACTTTAGAAATAGTTTTTAACATTCCCGATAATGACGTTTTGCTGGCACCTGTCCCGAATGTTAAGAGCCTCAATGATTTACGGGAACACACGGATTTATTTTCTTTGACTGCACGTTTTGAAGCAATGCCTGAAAGAATTTTCCCGTTAAGCCTCAAAGAAATTGCCACGCAGGCAACGGCCTCGAACACGTATCCTGTTACGGCGACAATGCCGCAGCGCGATGATATTCGTGCACTGCCGGGAATGGCCGTAACCGTCGAGATGATTTTTGTCGGCGACGGAGTAACGGCGAAGAAGCAAAATAAATTTTCCGTGCCTTCAACGGCGATTTTGAACGAGGGCGAAAAAAATTTCGTATGGATATTTAAGAACGGCACCGTCTCAAAAATTCCCGTGAAGGTCGGAACTATTCACAATGACGCTTCAGTCGAGATTGAGAGCGAAAATTTAAGCGGCGGCAATTCCATTGTTACGGCAGGCGTGTATTTTCTGCGCGAGGGCCAGCACGTGAGACTGTTGGAGGAATAATTTTTCATGGACATCGCAAGAGCGAGCATAAAACGCTACAAAGTAATTTTATTTTTGTGTCTTTTAATTTTAGTCGGTGGTGTCAGGGCATATTTCGAGATCGGAAAACTTGAAGACCCTTCATTTACGATTAAGACCGCCGTAGTCAGCGCGGTATATCCCGGAGCAAGTGCCTACGAAGTTGAAAGGGAAGTTACGGCAAGAATTGAGGACGCTATTCAGGCAATGGGCGAGATAAAACACATTCGCTCACGTTCAACGCCGGGCTTGGCCGTAATTTACGTTGACATTAAAGACGAATATACTTCAAAGGAATTGCCGCAGGTCTGGGACAAATTGCGACAGAAAGTCAATGACGCTCAAGTTTATATGCCGACCGGGACAACAGTTTTAATTAACAATGACTTCGGCGACGTGTTCGGGCAGTATTATTCGCTTGTCGGCGACGGCTACACGATGAAAGAATTATATGACTACGCCGACTTTCTCAAAAAAAATTTAGTCCTTGTTGACGAAGTTGCGAGCGTTAAAATTTTAGGCGAACAGACCGAAGCAATTTATATAGAGTTTTCAGCGTCAAGAATGTCCGCGATCGGCCTCTCGCCCCTCACAGTTTTAGCGGCTCTAACTCAGCAGAATACTTTAACTTCAACGGGCAATATAACATTAGAGGACAGATACATCAGAATTTCTCCGACGGGCGCAATTTTATCCGTTGATGACATAAGCGAATTAGTAATCGGCAATGCTGGAGGGAATTTAACGCGCTTGAAAGATGTCGCGACAGTCCGGCGCGTCTACGATGAACCGCAGAGCTTCAAATTAAAATTTAATAACCGTCCTGCACTTGCGATAGGTATATCAACGGTCGAGGGCGGCAACGTCGTAAACATGGGTCGTGCTGTCTCGAAAAGATTGAAAGAGCTTGAAGCCTTCCGCCCCGTAGGAATTGAATTAAATGAAATTTATATGCAGTCCGATCAGGTTGTTAAATCGACGAATGATTTTATTATTAACTTAATTGAAAGTCTTGCAATCGTTGTCGGAGTGCTTTTAATTTTCATGGGACTGCGGTCAGGTTTAATAATCGGCCTCGTGCTTTTAATAACGGTCGCCGGGACTTTCGCAATTATGAACTCAATGGGAATAACTTTGCAGATAGTTTCACTGGCGGCTTTGATTATCGCGCTGGGCTCGCTTGTCGATAACGGCATTGTCGTAGCTGAAGGAATGCTAGTCGGAACTGAACGGGGAATGACGCTCGAAGATGCCGCTTCAGATTCTGTTGAAGGCTCAAAGTGGGCGATGCTCGGCGGAACTTTTATAGCGGTCTTGGCCTTTGCTCCTGTAGGACTTTCAAAAATGCAGGCCGGAGAATTTTTGCGCAGCCTCTTCCAGGTCGTGGCAATTTCAATGGCTTTGAGCTGGTTCGCCGCGTTAATAGCCGCGCCCGTGCTTGGAAAAATAATGTTAAAACCCTCAAAGCAGGAGGGCGATCCCTACGATAGATTTTTATTCAGGGCTTATAGAAATATTCTTGAGGGCTGTCTGCGTCATAGAGTGCTGACTGTGATTGTAGTCGCAGCTATGTTTGCAGGCTCAATGTATATTTTCTCGACGATGGCAACATCATTTTTCCCCGACGCTGAAACGGTATACTTCAATGTAGATTTATACAGCCAAGAGGGAACTTCGATTGAAGGCCAGGAAAAAATTACGCAGGAACTTGTAGATTATATTAATACATTGCCGGGCGTGAAAAATATTTCGCAGTTCATCGGCGGAGGCGGTTTAAGATTTATGCTGACTTATTCGCCGCCCGATAACAATACGGCCTTTTCTCAATTAATGGTAGAACTTGAGGATGGGAAATATACGCGCCCGACGTTAGTAAAAACTCAAGAGTATATTAATGAAAAAATGCCGACGCTTGACGGATATTGCAGACTGTTTGCACGCGGAAGCGGAATGAGCGAAAAAATAGGCGTGAGATTTTACGGAGACGACCCGGAAATTTTGAGACAGCTTGCTAAAAAAGCTCTTGAGATTATGGAGGACGACCCCTCAAGCAAATTCGTCAGGACTGACTGGCGCGAGCGTGTTGAAGTCATAAGGCCGAGAATATTAAAAGATCAAATGCAGGGCTTAGGACTTGGGAGACCGTTAATTAATTACGCGGTGCAATTCGCCACGACCGGTGCAACTATCGGAGCCTTCAGGGACGGCGATAAATCTCTCTCAATAAAAGCGGTATTCCCTCCCGAAGAGCGGAATAACGTTGAACTTCTTAGCTCTCTGCCCGTGTGGTCTCCTGCTGTTAATAAAGCCGTGCCGCTTGGAACAGTTTTTTCGAGCCTCGAAACAGTTTTTGAGGACAATATAATAATTCACAGGGACAGAAGCCGAATGATCACGGCCATGAGCGAAGTAAAGCTGGGAAAAAACGCTGACGCAATGCTCGCAAGAATAAAGCCTAAAATTGAAGCGATTGAACTTCCTCTGGGATATTCGCTCGAATGGGGCGGAGAGCATGAACTTTCAGACGAGTCCATGTTAGGAATGGCGGTGGCATTCCCTCCGGCGATTTTGTTAATGTTCGTGATAATGGTATTTTTATTCAACGGATTTAGACAGACGTTCATAATATTTATCTCATTGCCTTTAATTTTAATCGGCGTTGTCGGAGGTTTATGGCTTATGGGAATGGACGTTAGCTTTATGGCGGTCGTAGGTCTTTTGAGCCTCGTCGGAATGTTAGCGAAAAACTCAATCGTCTTGCTTGACCAAGTGAGCGCGGATTTTGAAGCAGGCCGTGATAAATACGAAGCGATCGTAGAAGACGGAGTGAGCCGTCTGCGTCCCGTTGCTATGTCAGCCGGAACTACGGTGCTTGGAATGTTGCCGCTTGTGTGGGACATAATGTTCGGCCCGATGGCTGTAACGATAATGGCCGGCTTGACGGTCAGCACGATTTTAACATTGCTCGTCATTCCAGTTCTGACTGCAATCGCCTACAACGTGCCCTGCCCCGAACCTGAAGATGAAGACAAAGAATAATTAATTACCTCCTATCTCTTAACTCCTCACTTTCTTTTCATGTATTATAATTTTCACGAGAATTTTTATTTTTTAGAGAGAAGGCAAAATTTTTTTATGTCAGAAAAAAAAGAAGTGAGAGTGCGTTTTGCGCCGAGTCCGACGGGAGCTTTACATATCGGCGGCGGTCATACGGCGTTATTTAATTGGCTGTGGGCGCGGCACAACGGCGGCAAATTTATTTTGCGCATTGAGGACACTGATTTAGTACGCTCAACTAAAGAATATGAAGAGACTATCATGTCCGGCATGAAGTGGCTAGGGCTTGAATGGGACGAGGGCCCGGACATCGGCGGAAATTACGGGCCGTACAGACAGTCCGAGAGATTAAATATTTACCGCGAGTACGCTGAAAAATTAGTGAGCGAGGGCAAAGCCTACAGAGACGGCGAAGCAATAATTTTCAAAGTCGAGCCTGGACAGGATATTTCATTCAAAGATATTGTCTATGGTCAAATAGATGTGATGAGCGACGGCCTGCGCGAAAAAGATACGGACAAATTAAAAGACATCGTGATAATTAAGAGCGACGGTATGCCGACTTATAATTACGCGGTTGTCATTGACGATCATTTAATGAATATCACGCATGTTATACGCGGCGAGGATCATATCTCGAACACTCCCAAGCAGATTTTAATTTACCGCGCATTAGGCTGGGAAGTCCCGGAATTTGCGCACCTTCCTATGATTTTGGGACGCGACAAGAAAAAACTCAGCAAACGGCACGGCGCAACGAGTATCTATGAATATCGCGACATGGGTTACATGCCTGACTCGATGTTTAATTTTCTTGCTCTGCTCGGCTGGTCGGCAGGAGATGACAAAGAAATTTTCACGCGCTCCGAAGCCGCAGAGTTATTTGAGCTTTCAAGAGTTACACGCAAGGCAGCAGTCTTTGATTTCGATAAATTAAATCACATTAATCAGGAGCATTTGAAAGCGTTAGATCCAATGGTAAGGCTCGGAATGGTGAAGCCGTTTTGGATTGAAGCAGGTCTGCCCGTTTCGGAACATGATGATAAATACTTCGCCGATGCTTTAACTTTAATGGCCGGGCGCGGAAGAACTGCGAAAGAAATGGCGGAGTTCTCTGATTATTTCGTATCGTTTACGCCTGTAAAAGACCGTTGGAACTCTGAAGGACTGGACAAAGAAAAGCTCAATAAATTTTTTGCGGCGTTGTTTGCGTCTCCTGAATGGAAGGCCGAAGCCCTCGAAGAAATTGCGCGTTCGTGGGTCGGGGCTCAGGAGGGTGCAAAGATGAAAGATTTTGCAATGCCATTGCGATTTGCTTTAACGGGAATGAAGGTCAGTCCGGGAATTTTTGAAGTCGCTGAACTTTTAGGCCGCGACGAGTGCGAAAAACGCATAAAATATTTTTTTGGATAGCACTGTCGGTAAAGCCGGGCACGGTAAAAAAAGTTCTCGATTTTAATTTTTAGAGGGGCACACCCCCCACTTTTTGAGTTTTACTACATAATATTACTTAATTAAAAATACTTACCTAAACTCAAAATTAGGGGGTGTGTATCATGAAAAAATTGTATAAGCGGCAAAGCTCAACGCGGACATGATTATCAGTGTTCTTTTTGCGGAAAAATTAAAGTATCTGCATACAAAAAAGAAAAATGCTCCGATCCATAAAACGAGTGTGTGTATGTTGTAATTCATTTTGCCTGGAATAAGTGCGGCGGTGATGTCGGCGATTTTTTCCCATAGGCGGAAAATTCCTTCGGCGGGCAGTAGGAAAATATTTGCGGCAGGAAAATTTAGCAGTGAAAAAAATACAATAACCGAAGCAATCATAAAGGCCATTGTAAAGTAGAGCGGCGAGAATATATTTATGATAAGTCCTGCGTAGGGTGCGGTCTTGAACGTTGTTATTACTTGAGGGAATGTTGTCATACTGACGGCGGGACCTATGAGGAGCCATGTAAAAATTCCTTTTGGGAGTAATGTTATTGTAAGGGCTGCGATTACGGAGAGCCGCCAGCCTATATCCCAAAATAAAAACGGGTTATATAAAAGCAAAATTACGGCTGCGGTGCTTACGGTGTTTACTCCGTTTATTTTTCGTCCCGGCAGCGGTGCGATTAACGCCAACTGGAACATCAAACCGGCCCGCATTGCGCTGGGTGCTGCTCCCGTCAATAGAATATACCCCCACATGATTAAAGAAATATACAAAAATTTTTTCTTGATTTTATTAAAGAGAAGCGTCGCAGACAAAACTGCAAGGCCGACATGGAAGCCCGACACAGCGAGTAAATGGCTTGTCCCCCATTTTCTGTGTTTATTGTCTAGTTCTTCAGTGTGCTGGCCCAGCCACGCGGCTTTGAGGTATTCTGCCGTCAGTTTAGGGATTTTTATTGTCAAAGCGTGGGAAATTTTATGACGCATCAAAGCGAGGTTAAATTTTTTCGGCAGTTCTTCTACATTTTTGATAGTTACCCGGCTTTCAACTCCGCGAGCCTTCCAGTATTTTTTTTCGTCGAAATTTCCGGGCCTCTCTGAAGTTTTTAGGGGCTTCGTAACTCCGTCGAACTTTATTCTCATTCCCTCGGTGTACTCCGCAAAGCGCAGAAGGGTTACTAGTTTTCCGTAATGTTCTGTATTAATTATCACGGCATAATTTTTCCCCCACGTTCGGACTTGAGAAATAACTCCTATTTCATTATAAAATTCTTTTTCAGGGCTGAGAGTGTCCGAAGCTGAAAGAGCGAAATAAATTCTAACCGAACATAGAACCACGATGGCGAGTCCTGCGAAAAAAATCAGCCATTGTCCGGGAATATTTCTTTCATGAGAAATAAAGCACAGTCCCGAAAAAATTAAAAGCGCGAAAATAAAAAAAGCCCAAGCCCCAGCACGGTCATAAACAGCAAGGCCGGAGACAAGAGCCGCTAAAATTCCAAGCGTCGGGGTACGCCGCAAAAGTTCCATGAAAAAATTTTATCTTATTAAAATTTGAGGGCGCATTTTTTCAAGTTTTGCGCTGCCGATACCCTTAACTTTTATTAAATCTTCAGGGTTTGAAAATTTTCCGTGCGTGTTCCTGTAGTCTACAATTCTTTTTGCGATCACAGGGCCAACCCCGTTTAACTGTTCCAACTCTTTTTCAGTAGCGGCGTTCACGTCAACAAGTCCCGACGAATTATTTTTTGTTTCTTTTAACTGCACGGGCGCAGTCTGCACTCTGGGAAGTTTCACGATATTCATATTCGTAACCTGCCTCTGCGGTGCTTTTTCTTTTTTATTTTTTTCGATTGCTTTAACATGAATCGAAATGCCGTCAACTAAAAATTCCGCCATATTAATCGAAGTCTGGTCAGCTTTTTTAGTAAAACCTCCAGCTGCTTCAATCGCGTGGAAAACTCTAGCGTCCGCTGAAATTTTATAATAACCGGGGTTTTCTACCTCCCCAGTTACGTAAATATACCAGTCCGGCTTCGGCTTTTCAGGTTCAGGAATTTTTACGGCTGGTGCGGTATCAGGCGAAGAAATTTTTTCAGAAACTTTAATAATATTTGCGCTATCTTCCTGAGAAGGAAGTAATAACATCGCAAAAATGCCGGCGGACAAAAATATTATTACTCCCAAAATAGTTATAAGTAAATTTCTATACCCGTCTAAATTTCTCATGAGTGCCTTAAAATTTCATCTAATGAACGAAAAATAAATTATAAACGTCCTTGCACGTAATCAAAATCATCAGAGAAATTAAAAGCGCAAAGCCTGCCATGTGAATCCAGTTCTCAACTCTCTCAGGAAGCCTCCGCCTAAAAATCATCTCAATCAAAACAAATAACAACCGCCCTCCGTCAAGAGCCGGAATAGGAAATAAATTCAATATCCCTAAATTCAATGCTATTATCGCTATAAAAGTTATGAAGTCCCAAACGCCCTCGCGGATAGCTTTCCCCGACATTGAAGCAATCCCCACCGGGCCGGTAACGTCAGCCTCCTGCCGACGGGTTATTAATTCATAAAAGCCGCGCATCATCATTGAAGTCATCTTGTAAGTGTAGCCTAGCGAACTTTTGAAGGCCATCACAAGCCCGTAACGAACATGAGAAGGCGAAATTCCAAGCATGGGCCGCCCGTATTCCTCGCTAAGCGGAATATTAATATCCACAGTCATAATTTCATCGCCGCGCTTAATTTCGAGCGTTACAGCCTCGTTTTTGAGGGCCTCCGTGCGTATTCTCTCCGACATTTCGCGCCAGCGTGTAACTTTTCCGCCGTTGATGCTCAAAACTTCATCGCCGACCCTCAATCCGGCAGACTCCGAAGGAAATCCCGGCATAATCTCGCCGAGTTTCGTGCTGTTCATGTCGAGAACTCCATGACCGTATAAAAACACCGCCATTAAAAGTACCGCGAGAATGAGATTAAATAATGAGCCGTTCAGCAGAATTAAAAAGCGTTTCCAAGCCGGCTGCTCGTCAAAACCCATTCCGGAGAGGACCTCTTCGCCGTCCTCCTCTTCGTTCATTCCTGCAAGCCTGCAAAATCCACCTACAGGAAGCAAACGCCACGACCATAACATATTATTTTTTTTATTTCGATACTGAAGGACTGCCGGGCCCATTCCGAACGCAAATTCATGGACCTGAACGCCCAAAATTTTAGCGGTTATGTAATGCCCGTATTCATGAACGACTACACAGACCGCTATAACTATGATAAAAGCTATTAAACTTGTAAGCAAAATTTATTTCTCTCCTTAAAAAAATTCACATTAAAATATTATATAATTTAGCAAAAATTTCGGAGGTTGTAAAAAATTAAAATGGAAACAAGAGTTGCAGTCATGAGCATAATCGTAGAGGACACGTCGTCAGTCGAGACGCTCAATAATATTCTCCACGAGTACCGCGAACATATAATCGGCCGCATGGGTATTCCCTATCATCAGAAAAAAATTAATATCATCAGCATCGCTCTTGACGCTCCGCAGGACGTTATCTCCGCTTTGTCGGGACGGGTCGGAAATCTTGAGGGCGTAAGCGTTAAAGTAGGCGTTAGGAGTTAATTTGAAGGAGCTGATTAAAAAGCTCGCGGCTTCTCATTCGCTTTCAAATTCAGAATATGAGAGGCTCATTAAAGAACGTAATGACGAGGCCGCGAAACTTCTCCGCCGTTTTGCCGTAGAGACCCGTCAAAAAATTTACGGCAATGATGTCTACGTCAGGGGACTGATCGAAATTTCTAACATATGCCGCAACGACTGCTATTACTGCGGAATAAGACGCGGCAATAAGAACTGCGAACGCTACAGGCTCAGCCCCGAAGAAATTATTTCATGCTCTGATGAAGGCTATGAATTAGGATTTAGAACTTTTGTTTTACAGGGCGGTGAAGATGATTTCTTCACTGATGAAATTTTAGGGGGCATTGTCCAAGAGATTAAAGCACGGCACCCGGACTGCGCCGTAACTCTTTCGATGGGCGAGCGGAGTTTTGAGAGCTATAAATATCTAAAGGACTGCGGCGCGGACAGATATTTACTCCGCCACGAGACGGCAGACCCCGAACACTACGGAAAACTTCACCCCTCGTCAATGTCATACGAGAACCGCATTAAATGTCTTTATAATTTGCGTGAACTCGGCTATCAGGTCGGTTGCGGCTTCATGGTCGGCTCGCCGTTCCAGACTGAAAAAAATTTAGCTCAGGATTTGAAATTTATTGAAGAATTTAAGCCGGATATGTGCGGCATAGGGCCCTTCATTACGCATAAAGACACGCCGTTCAAAAATTTTCCGTCCGGGACCGTTGAATTAACATGCTATTTGCTTTCAATAATAAGGCTGATTTATCCGCCCGTTTTGCTTCCTGCGACTACGGCACTTGGAACAATCAGCCCAACGGGACGCGAACAGGGCATAATGTCAGGCGCGAATGTCGTTATGCCGAACTTGTCGCCCGTCAGCGTCAGAAAAAAATACGAACTTTACGACAATAAAATCTGCACCGGCGAAGAAAGTGCGCAGTGCTATGAATGTTTATCTAACCGAATGAAAAAAATAGGCTGCGAGATTGTAATTTCTCGCGGCGACGTAAAAAAAATTTAGAGATTGTTCAAAAATTCTTTTGCGGATTTTATAGCGTTATCCCTGAAAATTTTTGCGCGTTCCTTCTTGCCCTTCACCTTCGGAAGCTCAGGGAAAAGCCCTAGATTTATATTCATCGGCTGAAAGTGTTTCGGCTCTGTCGTTTTAAGATAGTGGAGCAGTGAACCTATCGCGCTTTCACGAGGCCAAGACGGCATATTCTTTCCGCTCATCATCGCAGCCGCGTTAATCCCTGCGACAAGTCCCATAGCCGTGCTTTCCATGTAGCCTTCAACGCCGGTTATCTGTCCTGCCGCAAAAATATTTTCGTGCTCTTTCAATCTCAAGAACTCATCAAGCACCGCCGGAGCATTTAACGAAGTATTCCTGTGCATAACGCCCAGCCTCACGAACTCGGCATTTTCGAGGCCAGGTATCATTGAGAAAACGCGCTTCTGTTCGCCCCACTTCAAGCCCGTCTGAAAGCCTACCATGTTATATAAAGTCCCGTCCGAATTATCCTGCCTTAATTGAACAGCAGCATAGGGCTCTTTATTCGTCGTAGGGTCTTGTAAACCTTTGGGCTTCATCGGGCCAAATCTTAACGTGTCCACGCCCCTGTCCGCTAATGCTTCAACAGGCATACAGCCCTCAAAATATTTATTTTTCTCAAAGTCATGAGGCAGATTTCTTTCAGCGTTTACGAGAGCGTCATAAAATTTCAAGTACTCTTCTTTATTTAACGGGCAGTTGATGTAATCATCGCCACGCCCGTAGCGTCCAGAGACGAAAACTTTTTCAAAGTTAATGCTCTCCTTCATCAATACGGGTGCTACAGCGTCATAAAAATAAATTCTCTCGCCCGCAATGTTTTTTAATTCCTGCGCTAAAACGTCCGAAGTCAAAGGCCCCGATGAAATTATTGCCAAGTCGTCGGGAATTTTTTTATATTCTTCGCGGATTAATTTTATATTTTTGTGTGAAGTAATTTTTTCAGTAATGAGGGCCGAAAATTTTTCGCGGTCAACCGCCAGAGCTCCGCCGGCCGGGACTTGTGAGGCATGAGCGCACGAAAGAATTAGAGAATTAAAAATCTCAAGCTCTTCTTTCAAAATCCCTGCCGCTGAAAATCTATCGTCTTTGTTTTCAGAGCCTAATGAATTGCTACAGACTATTTCGGCCAGCATTCCCGTTTTATGAGCAGGAGTTAAAAGGAACGGGCGCATTTCGTAAAGCTCAACAGTGAAGCCGCGTTCAGCTATCTGCCACGCAGCCTCACAGCCTGCTAAACCTGCGCCTATGACTTTTATTTTATTCATTCTTCATTGACTGTCGTTTTATATTTGCATTTGTCGCAGTAAATCGTAGAGCCTCGTCTGTATAAATCTGCGCCGCACTCCGGGCATTTTTCGCCGGCAGGTTTATTCCACGAGACATAATCGCAGTCTGGATAGCGCGAACAGCCGTAGAAAGTTTTTCCCTTTTTGCTCTTGCGCTGGATTATATCGCCCTCGCCGCATTTAGGACATTTAACGCCTATCGTGCTTAAAATAGGCCGCGTATATTTGCACTCCGGGTAATTTGAACAGGCTATGAACTCCCCGAAGCGTCCGCGCTTTTTAACTAAATCATGGCCGCAGTCCGGGCACTTCTCGCCTATAGGTTCGGGTTCAGGCAATGGAACTTTTGGAGCGTCCTGAGCTTCATCGACGGTCGCTGAAAATTCTTTCCAAAATTCTCCGACAACATCAAGCCATTTTCTTTGAGCCTCTTCAACTTCGTCAAGCTCTCTTTCCATTTGAGCCGTAAAGCCCGCGTCAACGATTGAGGATAAATCCTTGCGGTTGAAATACTGCGCTAAAAACTCGTCAACCGTCAGGCCAAGCCCTGTCGGGTAAAATCTTTTTTCTTCGTTCTTTTCGATGTAGCCGCGCCCCTCCAAAGTTCCGGCGATTGTCGCGTAAGTTGACGGACGGCCCACGCCGTTTTCTTCGAGTGTCTTAATTAATCCGGCCTCAGAATATCTTGCAGGCGGCTTTGTAAATCTATTATCGCTCTCAACTTTTTTAAGAGTTAAGACTTCGCCCTCTTTTATTTTTGCAAGTTCGCTGCCCTTCAAGTCAATCGGCCACACGCACGACCAGCCGTCGAACGTCGAAATCTCGCCTTCCTGACGCAGCCCCACGCGCCCGGCTTCGGCTTTTAACGTTGCTTTCGCGCTCACAGCGTCGGACATCTGACAGGCCGTAAATCTCCGCCATATCAGCGAATATAATTTATACTGTTCGGGCGTGAGAGCTGCTTTAATCGAGTCGGGCGTTAAAGTTATATCCGTCGGCCTTATTGCCTCGTGAGCGTCCTGGACCTTAATATTTTTGCTTGACGTTCCAAAAATATTCGCCTCTTTAGGCAGATATTCAGGCTTGAAATTTTTAGCTATAAAATCTCTGCACGATGCTAGAGCCTCGTTGGAAATTCTCAAGCTGTCCGTTCTCATGTAAGTTATTAAACCCACATGGCCGCGTCCTGGAATGTTAATGCCCTCGTAGAGTGCTTGCGCTGTCCTCATAGTCTGGGCCGGTACCATGCTCAGCTTCCGTGAGGCTTCCTGCTGAAGCGTGCTTGTCCTAAACGGCGCGGGGGCTGAGTGAGATACGTTCTTCGTTTTGAACTCGCTGACGATAATTTCATTGGCTTCGATTTCTGAAATAATTTCTTTTGCTTTCTCTTCAGTGTTGATTAAAAGCGGCAAAGAATTTTTCATCAGGGTTTTTCCGTCGAGTTTTTCAGCTCTAAGTTCATAATTATTTTTTCCGTTCTTGGCCTGCGCCGTGATTACCCAGTAGGGGTCAGGAATAAATTTCATGATTTCGCGCTCGCGTTCGCAGATTAAATTCAGAGCGACTGACTGAACGCGCCCGGCTGAAAGTCCGTAGCGTATTTTTTTCCATAGCAACGGGCTTAACGTATAGCCTACGAGCCTGTCTAAAACTCTTCGGGCCTGTTGAGCGTCAACTTTATTCAAGTCAATATAGTCAGGATTTTTAACGGCGGCTTTGACTGCGTTGGCCGTGATCTCATAGAAACGCACGCGGCATTTTTCCGAGAGATCCACGCCCAAAATATCTGCCAAGTGCCACGCTATAGCTTCGCCTTCTCTGTCAGGGTCGGAGGCTAAGAGAACGTGCGAAGCCTCCGAAGCAAGTTTCAATAACTCGTTTTTTAACGCCGCTTTGCCCTTAACTAAAATATATTCGGGCGCAAAGTCATGCTCAATATCTATAGCAAGCCTGCTCTTTGGCAAGTCCTTCATGTGGCCTTTGCTAGACCTGACAATATAACTTCTGCCGAGCATGTTTGAAAGCGTCGCAGCCTTCGACGGAGACTCGACGATAACTAAAACTTTTCCAGATGAATTAACAATTTTTTTGACTGCCGCAGTTTTTTTCGCAGTTGTTTTCTCTGCGGTTTTCGCGGCAGTTGTTTTTGTCGCCTTTTTAGTTTTCGTGCCCGTCGTTTTAGTTTTGGCGGACACGGTTTTTTTTGAAGTCGGAATAATCATTACCCCCATTTATAAAATTAATTGAAGAATTAAGCAGTAGGAAGTGAAAAATGAGTTGGAACGAGAAATAAAAAAACTCCTACCTCCTAATTCCTAACTCCTACCTGTAATTAGTCTCTATGTTTCCCAAAGAGCCTGAGCATATAAAGAAAAATGTTAATGAAATCAAGATAAAGCGATAAAGCTCCGATTACGGCAATTTTTCCCGTTATGCTTCCGTCGCTCCATTCAGCAGTGCTTGCCATTTCTTTTATTTTTGCCGTATCGTAAGCCGTGAGGCCGAGAAAAATTATTATGCCAAGTACGCTCACGGTTAATTCAAGCATTGACGAGCCGATGAAAATATTAATCAGCATCGCAATTAATAAACCCCATACGCCCATTCGTAAAAAACTTCCCATGCTCGTTAAGTCGCGCTTCGTGTAAAGCCCGTAGACGCTCATAGCTCCGAACATTCCTGCGGTTGAGAAAAACGCCTGATAAACTGACGCTCTAGTATAAACTAAAAGAATTACCGAGCACGTGATGCCGTTCAGAATACTATACGCTGCAAAGAGCATTAATGCCGCCGCTGCCGATAATTTATTCAGGGCCGCGCCTAAAAAAATTACGAGCCCGACTTCCGCAAGAGCGATTATAATCAAAGGTGCCTGCGAAGTGAATAACATTCTTATAGCCGTTGTGCTTGAAGCCGTGATGTAAGCAGTAACAGCCGTGAGAATTAATCCGATTGCCATGTACTGATAGACCTTTCTAAAAATTTCATTGACTGCCTCAACGCTGTCTGAACCGTAAGCATAGGGCATATAGCCTTCATACTGTGCCATAAAAAATTCATTTCCTTTCGTTAAAAAAAAATCACTTTGCTAAAATATTATAAGAAAAAATCAAATATGAAAAGGAGAAAAATATATCTTGGCAAAAAAAAATGACGTTCACGAAATGACTCGGAGCGGCTATGAAAAACTTAGCGAGCAGCTCACGAATTTAAGAACGATAGGAAGGCAGGAAATAGCAAGGAAACTCGAAGAGGCGCGTGCGTTCGGGGACTTGAGCGAAAATGCAGAATACGCTTCCGCAAAAGAGGAACAGGCAAAACTTGAGGACCGCATAGCCGACCTTGAAAACACTTTGAGCAAAGTTACCGTCATTGACGAAGCTAAACTTGACACAAACCGGGTCGGGGTAGGATTAAGAATCACTCTTGAGGACGTTGACAACGGAGGCAAGCGTCATGTCTATGATTTAGTGGGCTCTGAAGAATTATCAGTCGCGGCTTTTTCTGAAGGCGGCATTCAGAGAATTTCACAGAAAAGCCCGGTAGGCCAGGCCATAACAGGACACGTGGCCGGCGATGTCGTTGCCGTAAAAATTCCGCGAGGCACAAGAAAATTAAAAATTATCTCGATTGAAAAATAAAAAACATGAATATAATTTATCGTCCCAGACGCTTGAGAAAATCTCAGGCAATCAGAGACATGGCGAGCGAGACAAAATTATCGCCGTCAATGTTCGTCTATCCAGTTTTTATTCGCGAAGGTAAAAATATTATCGAGGAAATTCCTTCAATGCCCGGCCAAAAACGCTACAGCCCGGACACGCTCCCAAAAGTTCTCGAACGCGCCGCAGAAAGCAAAATCGGCGGAGTTTTATTCTTCGGCATTCCCGAACATAAAGACGAGCGCGGCTCTTCGGCTTGGGACGAGAACGGAGTTATACAACAAGCAATAAGAATTTCAAAAAAAGAATTTCCGGATTTAACTGTAATCGGCGATGTCTGTCTATGTGAGTACACGTCGCACGGACACTGCGGAGTAATTCACGACGGAAAAATAGAGAACGATCCGACGCTTGAAATTTTATCGCGTGTCGCAGTTTCTCAGGCCCGTGCAGGAGCTGACATAGTCGCGCCTTCGGACATGATGGACGGACACACGGCAGCAATAAGAACCGCCCTTGACCGTGAAAATTTTCAAGATACTTTGATTATGTCTTACGCAGTCAAATATGCGTCGGCATTCTACGGGCCTTTCAGGGAAGCAGCCGGCTCGGCTCCGCAGTTCGGAGACAGAAAAACTTATCAAATGGACCCACGCAACGTCCGCGAGGCATTACGGGAAGCCGCCCTCGATATCGAAGAAGGAGCAGATATTATAATCGTGAAGCCGGGCTTGCCTTATCTCGACGTGCTTAAAACGGTCAAAGAAAATTTTTATATTCCTGTGGCGTCTTACTCGGTGAGCGGCGAATACGCAATGATGAAGGCCGCCTCCGCAAACGGCTGGCTTAATGAAAAAAATATCGCGCTTGAAAGTGCTTACTCAATCGCACGCGCAGGAGCGGACATAATAATCTCGTATTACGCTCTTGACTTGGCGGAATGGCTTAGAAATTAGAATTAGGAAAAAAGAAACTCCCCTGCCATGAAACTACAGGGGAGCAAAAAATTCAACTAATATAAAAATTAATAATTCTCCGCGTGGACTTCAAAATAAGCCTTAGGATGGGCACATGCCGGGCAGATTTCAGGAGCCTTTGTCCCTACGACGATGTGTCCGCAGTTTCTGCACTCCCAGACTTTAACTTCACTCTTCGCGAAAACTTCCTGAGCCTCAACGTTCTTTAATAAAGCCCTGTAGCGTTCTTCGTGGTGCTTTTCGATTGCCGCGACAAGACGGAATTTTACTGCCAGTGCCTTGAAGCCTTCCTCTTCGGCTGTCTTGGCAAATCCCTCGTACATGTCGGTCCATTCGTAATTCTCGCCCTCAGCTGCTGCCTTGAGGTTAGCTGCCGTGTCTCCGATGCCCTCAAGCTCTTTGAACCACATCTTAGCGTGTTCTTTTTCGTTGTCGGCTGTCTTGAGGAACAGTGCGCAAATCTGCTCGTAGCCTTCTTTCTTTGCTACTGAAGCAAAATAAGTGTACTTGTTGCGAGCCTGCGACTCTCCTGCAAAAGCCGCCTGCAAATTTTTCTCTGTCTGTGTGCCTGCGTATTTGTTCGCCATGTTTTATAGTCCTCCTCGTTGAAATAATTTTTATTACTCTGAAATTATAACATGCAAAAAAAAATGAGGTCTCAGGAAAATTCCCAAGACCCCGTGTGAGCTCTAAATTTAATTTATTTCTTTTTTGCCGGAAGTGCTTTAGGCTTTGAGGGGCGTGATGAAGACTTCGTGTTGCCCTCTTGCTCAATCTTGAACTGTGAAAGCGACTCGGTGATGCTCTCGACAAGTCCGGTCTGGTCAACTGCGCCCTGAGCGGCTCTTTCAGCTATTAACGCTGTCTCGTCCATGTCGTTCTTGATACTCTCAAGGTGCTCAAGAATTTCAGTCGTGGCCTTTGTTACGTTGTCGATGCCTGCTGCTATCTCACGGCTTGACGCTGCCTGCTCCTGAGCGACTGCTGCGATGTTCTGTATTCTGTCGTTAGCCTTGTCAATCTGCCCGATAGCTTCAGCAAGCGAATCCTGCGTGCCGTTCGCTTTCTCTGTCGTCTCGTCAAGAAGGACTGCTGTCTCATCGCTTGATGTCTTTGTCTCTCTTGCGGCCTCCTGTAACGTTTCGATTAAGCCTCTTACGTTCTCGGCTGCTCTGCTGGACTCTTCGGCAAGTTTTCTGACTGATTCAGCAACGACTGCGAAACCGCGTCCCGCTTCACCGGCTCTTGCTGCTTCGATTGCGGCGTTGAGTGCTAATAAGTTCGTCTGGTCGGCGATTGAAGTAATATCTCCGATGAACTCGCTGATCTTGTTGACGTTCTCGACGAGTGCCTGAAGTTTAATTCCGCTCTCTTTCGTCTTTCTCTGAAGAACTACGATATTTGCGATAGCTTCTTTAACCGTATTAACGGCGTTGCCCGTAACTGTCGTCATGTTGGAGATAAACTCCGCGCAGTCCGTTGCGGCCTGTGCAGATGTCATTGAAGCGGCCGACATTTCCTCCGTGCCTGCGTTGCTTTCCTGCAATGACGAAGAGTTGCTCTCCATTAATTTAACGACGTTAGAAACGCTTGAGCGTACGTTGTTGGCGTAGTCGAGGTTCTTGCCTGCGTCGTCTTTCATTGCGGCGGATTTATCGTGGCTCTCGACCGCGAGTCCGCGAATGTCATAGATAGCAGTGCTGAGCGAGTAGAACATTTCTGAAAGAGCGTCGCCGAGTTCTCCAAGCTCGTCCTTGCCTACATAATGGAAGTCATCGCGTACGATTGACATATCGCCGTTGCTGGCGTTTCCGCAAAGTTCGACAACACGTCCGAGAGGCTTGGAAATTGATTTAGAAATGTAAAGAGCAATTCCGACACCGACAACGATAGCCGCGCACGCAAGGCTGATTAAAAGCAGCATAGTGCTTCCGAGCGAGTCATATGCACCTTGCGAAAGGTCAACAATTCTCTGCGTGCCTGCATCAGTGATTTTAATGGCAATGTTTACAAGGTTGAGGCCGTCAGCCAAAAGTGCCGCAAATGCCGGTTCCGTCTGAGTAAACGAAGTCAAAACATCTTGGAAGCCGTTTTTAAGGGTCGTGAAAGTTCCGCGCCCTGCCGTCATAATATCGCGGACTTCTTTGAAGCGCGAGCCCTCGTAAAATCTGTTGTACATGTTCTCGCCGTTGACTAACTGCTGAACGATGTCGTTCATCATTTTCGCGTCCCTCGTGTCGAGAGCGACCGCGTAATTTCTTGCCGTAACGGCAAATGCTGTCGTCAATGCTTCGGCCTGTCTTATTCTGTTGATGTCCGTCTCGAAGTCAGTGCCCTCTACGTTCGTCTTCAGCTTGTCAAGAGTAATCTGGTACTGCATATCAACAACGCTCGTAAGCAGCTCAATCATCTTGTCAATCTCTTTGTTAAGAGTCGCGGAAACCGTGCGCTTTGTCCTAATCATCTGGAACGTTTTAGTAGCTGTGTTTTCTGCGTTTCGTAACAGATTTTCCATCTCCGCGAGGTTTGAAAGGCTTGAGAGCGTCGGGTTCTGGGCGTACATTTGTTTGCCTTTGTCTATCAGGCTCCGCAGCTGTGCAAAATACCCCGTCAATCTGTCAATGTCTTCGTCGCTTTCAGAGAATTTTAAGTCTCTGACAACCGCTCTAATCCAGCTTATTGTGTTAGTGAGCTCGACTGCAAGTTTGACCGTGTTATCAACGACAATCTGTAAATATTGCACGTCCGACTGAACAGACGAAATACTCGTCCATGAGAAAAAGACCGCGACCGCGAAAAGTGCCAAGACAATTCCGAAGCCTATAGTAAGTTTGCCCGTGATTTTGAAATTGTTTAACATGTGTAAAAACTCTCCTTAAAAAAATTTTTATAAAAATTAATTTAACTAAAAACTACAACGACGCTTCTGGAGCTTTATATTTCAGGGGCAATCCCCTCCTTCGCCATAAGCCACGAAAGAGCCGCAAACGTTTTAGAGTCCCGTATCCTTCCCTCTTTTATCATGACCGGTATATCTTTGAATGGAACTTCCAACACTGAGACGTTTTCATCTTCATCTTGAGGAAGCGATGATTTTTCAAGTCCTTCAGCTAAGAAAAGCGTAAAAATTTCCGTGCAAAAACCCGGCGAAGCGTAGAACTCGCCTATCCTGTAAAGAGTTCTTGCTTTGACGTTCAACTCTTCCTGCATTTCGCGCTCGGCAGCGGCCGCAGGGTCCTCGCCCTTCTCGATTAACCCGGCGCAGACTTCTAAAGTCTCCTCGCCGACTGCGTAACGATATTGATGCACAAGCAGGACTGTTTTTTTGTCCGTAACTGCTAACATTCCGACAGCAGGTTTATGTTCAACGACCTCACGGGAAGCAATGCGCCCCGACGGCGTTCGGACCTCATCGCAGCGAAGATTTAATATCTTTCCGTCAAAAATCCTGTTTTCTTTAACACAAGTTTCTTCAATGTTTTTGCTCATACTTTGCGGCATAAAAGCACCTAGCCTTTTTATCCTGATTAAATAAAATATTAAATGATTTCGTTAATTATAACGCAGAAAAAAAATTTTAGAAATTCAAAAATAAAATTCACTCCTAATTTTTAATCCCCCTCGCCCATTCTTGACCCGTCGTTCTTTTTTTGCCCTCGCTCTGGACTTCGAGAAGCTCCACGCAAAAATCAGAGCACGGGAACACTGCATTATTCTTTTTATTTTTATTTTCGCCCTCGCGGACGATCCGGGCACGCCAGATTTTTACGCGCTTGTTATTAACAAAAATAAAAGCTCCGCCGGACATGTCAAGAGCCCGGACGGTGTCGCAGAATTTTTCGGCAGTCATTGAAAAAGAAAGCTCAAACTCGTTTTTATTTAACTTCTCTGCATACGTAGCGCGTGAGTCGTCTTGAGGGGTTAAATTATATTCAGGGATTTTTTCGAGAGCTTCTGAGGCGATTTTACAGCCTGTTTCAGCAAGCTTTTTATACAGATCCGACGCATTGAAGCTCTCCGGGATTTCAAATTTTTCCTGCGCCAAAATTCCCCCAGCGTCCATCGCCTTGACAAGTCTGAATACGCTCACGCCCGTGTATTTTTTTCCGTCGAGCAAAGCTCTTTGAATAGGTGCCGCGCCCCTGTACTCCGGCAACAACGACGGGTGAATGTTAATGCAGCCGTATTCAGGAGCTGAGAGAAAAGGCTCTTTGATAATCTGCCCGAAGTCAATCACGAAAATTAATTCAGGCGTATTTTTTTCAAGATCGCTCAATAGCTCCTGATTTTCGTTTAATTTTCCCGTTCTCGTAACGTTAAGGCCAAGCTCTTCAGCTTTTAATTCGACCGGCGAGGGATTTTCTTTTCCGTTGCGGCCTGAACGAGTAGGGAGTCCCGTAATTATTTTTGTGAACGTCAAGCCGTCTTTAATTAAATTTTCGAGACACAGCGCGGCAAAATTTCCCGTCCCCGTGAACCAGATATTTTTTAATTTCATTCTTACTTAACACCTCCTACTTCCTAACTCCTACCTGATTAAAAGTGTCCGCCGGTATGCTTAGAAACTTTTTTCTTGATTGCGTTGCGCTTCAGGCTTGAAAGATAATCGATAAAAACTTTTCCGTTTAAGTGGTCCATTTCGTGAAGGAACGCCCGTGCCACGTAGCCTTCGCCCTCGTAAATCTGAGTCTCGCCCTTTTCGTCTTGTGCCTCAATCTTTACCCATTGAGGCCGCAGAACTTTCGCGTAAATTCCGGGAAAACTTAAACAGCCCTCTTCAGCATCTTGAGTTCCTTTTTGGTCAATGACTTTAGGATTGATTAAGACGTAACTTTTTCCCTCGTACTCAACAACAGCGACTTTTTTCAGCACTCCCACTTGAGGCGCGGCGAGCCCTACACCGTCGTGAGCGTGCATAGACGCGAATAATTTTTCGACAAACTGTTTTAATTCATCGTCAAAGACTTCAACGGGCTGAGCAATTTTTTTTAATACAGGGTCAGGATATTTTTTTATTTCCAAAATTTCTTCGTCCAAAATTTTTTCTCTCCTTAAAATTTTTCATGATAAAAAAAACCCGCTTATAAAAAGCGGGAATTAGTATAATACTTTTTAAGCAATGAGTAACTTATTTCATAGCGTCCTTGACTCTTTCATAAAGTCCGTCCGACCACTTGAATAAACCGCCGAGCTTATAGAAGTCCTGAGCCTTTTCTCTAAAGCCCTTCAAAACTTCCTCGCTCGGAACAACGACAGTAACGCCCTCTTTCTCCATTAAGCCGCGATAATAATCGTTAGCCTTCGCCTGAAGCCCGTTATTAAAAACTCCTGCCTCGTGGCCCGTCTCGACTAATGCCTTCTGCTGTTCTTCCGTGAGGCTGTCAAACCACATTGATGAGCAAATCCAGTTTGTAAAATTCAAAACGTGCCCGTCGAGAATTAAATACTTTGCGACTTCGTGATGCTTGCGTCCGTAAAGGGTGCTCAACGGATTTTCTCCGCCGTCAATCGTTCCCTGCTGCAACGCCGTATAAACATCGCCCAAGCTCATTCCGACAGGTGTAGCGCCTAAAACTTCAAAGCCCTTTGTCTGAATTTGATTCGTCGGGACTCTAATCTGGAGGCCCTTCAAATCCTCGACAGTCTTAACAGGCTTCGTCGTAAGCGTGTGGCGGTCGCCGTATGCCCAGTTAGAGACAACGACTTTGAGGCCCATCGTGTTAAGTTTTTCGCACTGCTCTTTCCACCACGCGGACTCAACTAATTTCCAGCACTCGTCCCAGTTAGCGAAGAGGAACGGCCCGAAAACTATTCCCATGTCCGGCACTCCGTAGTCAGCAAAGAATGCGCCGTCAGCCAGAGTCATAACGGGCTCGCCGAGTAACATCTGGTCAATTAAATCAGTTTTGTTGCCGAGCTGTGAATCCGGGAAAATTTCCATCGTTAAGCCGGTGTTGCGTGCCGCTAAGAGCTCCTGCCATTTCGCAAGGGCTTGGCCTATAGGCTCGCTCATGGAATTTTCAAAGCCGAGCTGTAAAACAACGCCGGCCGCCGCCGCTGATGAAGCGAGCAATGCCGTTAATAAAAGTGCCGCTAATAATTTTTTCATTATAAAAAGCCTCCTAAAAAATTTATTGAGAAGTCAGGAAATTTTTTTTACTCGTAATCAATCCGTTCAATCTTGAAAATTACCGGCCTCGTCCCGTCAGAACAGCAGGCTATCATTTCGTTCTCGCGTTCCATCCAGCCTTTCATAATTGAACCGCCCTGCAATCCCGTATAAATATATCGTGCTATAGCGTCCCATGCTTCAGAACAGTGCGGAATTTTCGGGCCTCCTGCTACCGTGTCCGGGTCTGCCGAAGTCTTTACGAGAGTGTTTAATCCGCCGTGCCAAAAATGGTCGTCATGTTCATCATCTCTGTAAAAAATAAACTCGTCGCCGACGTTATAGCATGGACATGCGCCCGAATTTTTATCAGCGCAATATTTTTCCTGTTTCAATCCACGCTCCCGAAAAGGGAGCGACTCCACATAGCACCTTAAATCCATTTTGCCTCCTTATTTCAATCCACTACAGTAACTTTTACTTTGTGGCGCAAAATTTTTCTCCTGCCTGATTAAATATGTTCTTTGACCCAGTTCCTTAGTTCTTCAGCGTCAGTGAAGCCGACGTGCCTCGCCGCGACTTTGCCCTCTTTGAAAATCATTAAGTTGGGAATGCTCATAACGCGGAGTTTTTTTGCAAGCTCCGGGTTTTCGTCCGCGTCAGCCTTGAAAAATTCAACTTGGCCCGCAAATTCTTCTGAAAGCTCCTCAACGATGGGCGCAATGGCCTTGCAAGGTCCGCACCAGGTCGCCCAGACATCAAGCAATGCAACTTTAGCTGCGTCAAGTTCTGCTGTGTCGTTATTCTCAATTACCTTAACTGCCATGATTTTTATTTCCTCCTGAAAAATTTAGAGCAATGATGCCGCGCACTCTTCGACCTTTGCCATGTCCGTTGTGGGCTCAAAACGCTTGACAACGTTTCCCTTACGGTCAACGATAAATTTTGTGAAGTTCCATTTAATGTCGGGCTTCTTTGCAAAATCCGGGTCAGCCTTGCCGAGCATGTCATTAAGAATTGAAGTCAGCTTGTGGTCAGCGTCAAACCCTTCAAATCCTTTTTGACTCTTCAGGAACGTGTAGAGCTTTAACTCGTTCGGGCCGTTTACGTCAGATTTTTTGAACTGCTCGTAAGTCGTGTTGTAATGAAGCGCGCAAAATTCGTGGATCTCCTCGTCAGAGCCTGGAGCCTGTGCTCCGAACTGGTTGCAGGGAATGTCGATAATCTCGAGCCCTTTGTCGTGATATTTTTTGTACATGTCCT
>JAFSXR010000060.1 GCA_017443985.1 Synergistaceae bacterium | reverse complement strand
GTCGTAACCGTAACAACATGCTCGCAGATTGTTGCCATGCGTCCGCGCGTCAGAGGCGTAACGATCACGCAGCACTTTGCTCCTTCAGCCGTGTCGGGGTGTCCGCCCGGTGCTCCGCGCAAAACTCCGTCCGAGCCTGTGATGACGTTGACGTTGAAATCAATATCAACCTCAAGAGCTGCAAGGACAACGAAGTCGAGCTTGTTCACGAACGCGCCTTTGTTTGCGGGGTTGGCATATTCGCTGGCGGTCATTTCGTAGTGGTTCGGATTTGTGCGAATGTCTTCAATCGCCGCAACGTCGAAGTCTTGAACGTCGATGATTTTTCCAACGAGTCCCTTGCGCTGAAGTTCGCAGATTGGCCCGGTTATGCCGCCGATGCCCCACGACATTTTGATCCCGCGCTCAACCATCAAAGGCTCGAGGAATCTGTTGACGGCGAGTGAAGGCCCGCCCGCTCCCGTCTGGAAGCTGAAGCCGTCTTTGAACCACGGAGTCGCAGCCATGATCTTCGCAACGTTCTCAGCCATCATCAAATCGCGAGGATTCTGAGTCATTCTTGCGGCTGCGCTTGCGATCTTCTTGGGGTTGCCGATCTCGTCAACCTTCACGACGTAATCGACATTGACTCCATGAATGCTCGGCGGGAAATTTGGATATGGCACGAGCGTGTCAGTGATAACGACAACTTTGTCAGCATATTCGGAGTCGACAACAGCATACGAAAGCACGCCACAGTCTCCTTTTCCGCCCAACGCTCTCGCGTTGCCATACTCGTCTGAAGTCGGCGCTCCGATGAAAGCTACGTCAATGTGAACGTCGCCCTCTTCGACAGCTCTGACGCGTCCGCCGTGTGAACGCAAAATCGCCGGGGTCTTGAGTTTTCCATGAGAAACAACATCGCCCATTTTGCCGCGGATTCCTGATGTCTGAATCCCCGTAACGATTCCCTGCTCAATGTATGCGGCGATGGGATCGTGGGCTGAACCGAGGCTCGATGCTGCGATGGTGATGTCTTTGATCCCAAGGTCAACGATCTCTTTCATGACCATGTTGACGATGTAATCGCCGTCGCGGAAATGGTGATGGAACGAGACTGTCATTCCGTCTTTGATTCCGCAGGCTATGACAGCGTCGCGGATCGATGGAAGTATCTTGCTCTCGATTGGCTTCTGGTAGACTTTGGTAGTGGGGCCGGCTTTCTTGATGTATTTTCCGTCTCTGTAGCCTTTGCCCTGATAAGGTTCATATTTTCTGCCGTTTGTGAGTTTTACGGCTAATGCTTCTTCGGGTATCTCTCTTCCGACTGCGTTTTTCATAATTAAAGATCCCCCTCATAAATTCCGCTGGCTTTTGCTAACCTGATGACTCTTTCAGCACCGGGGACAAAAGCGATGTCAATCATTTTTCCGCCCTCAATCGTGAAGACTCCGACTCCCTTGTCAGCGTTCTCACGGTAAGCGCGAACTATCTTCTCGGCCTCTGCGATCTCCTTCTGCGTCGGAGCGAGCATTTCGTGAACGATGTTAATCTGTCGCGGATTGACGAGCGATTTTCCGTCGAAGCCCATCTCCACGTTCTGCTTGACTTCAGCTCGGAAGCCTTCATCGTCGTTGATGTTGGTGAAAACGGTGTCGAAGCACTGAATCCCGGCCGCGCGTGCCGCGTTGAGCATAAGTCCTCTTGCGAAAAGCATTTCGATTCCGCCGGGGATAACTTTAACCTGCATACACTTGCGATAATCGCCGCCGCTGAGAGCAACTCCGAAGAGTCTCGGCGATGCCTTGCAGATCTCGTAAGCGTTCAGAACGCCCTTGGGGCTTTCAAGTGCCGCCATCAACAGAGTCCTGCCGACTTCAACGCCAAACTCTTTCTCGGCTTCAGTAACTGCTTCGTCAACGACCTGAACATCTTTCGCGCTTTCGGTCTTGGCGATTCTGATACCGTCGCAGCCGCCAGCTACACAAACGCGAATGTCTTCTTTCCAGTGGGGAGTGTCGAGTCCGTTGATTCTAACGATGACCTCGGTGTCTCCGTAGTCGATCGTTTTGAGGGCGTGATAGAGTGAAAATCTCGCGCTGTCCTTCTGGTTCTCCGCAACAGCGTCCTCAAGGTCAAGCATGATCGAGTCCGCGCCGTAAATGTAAGCGTCTTTGATCAAGCCGGGCTTCTGCGCGTTCATGAACATCATCGTGCGGCGAAGACGGAATTTTTCGGGTTTTGGTCTTGGAATGCTCATTATCTGATTACACCTCCCCAATCAAACTTGCCGTCCATATCGCACTGACAGCCGCGATAGAACGCACACTCAACACGCGCTTTAATCGTGCAGTCAAGTGCGCCGTGATCATTAACGATAACTTTAGCGTTCTTCACGCCAAGCCTTTCAAGTGAAGCCAGCACCTCCGCTTTTATCTGCCGTCCGTACTGGTTAATTACAGAGCTTTCAAGCGGTAAATCTATGCCGCCGCTCGTCGTGGGTTCAAGCGTAATCATTACGTCGCTCGACTCAAGAGTCCCGGCAGTTCCCACCGCTTTTAACTCCATTTGAGAGAACACCTCCTAAATTATCATTCGTGAAAATATATTTTGTGGAATTTATTTTGATAATTCTATCACAAGAAAAAAATAAACAGTCCCCCGAAATACGAAGGACTGCTTATTCTAAAAAAATTTCTATTCGCCTTTTCGTTTATATTTATTTTCTGTTCCTTTAATCATTCTCGCAATATTTTCGCGATGACTGATAATAACGAGCAACGCCAGCCCTGCCGCCAGCCCTGTAAAAATTGTCGGAGCGTCAAGCATTGCAAAAAATATTGAAGATGCCACAAGAGAGAGCATTGAAGCTAAGCTCACGTAACGGGTAACCCGCCTGACGATAAACCAGACGGCACCACTCAAAAGTATGACAGCAAAAGAATTATAGGGCCAGATAAAAAATAAAGTTCCGTATGCTGTTGCGACACCTTTGCCGCCTTTGAATTTCAGCCAGACGGGGAAAATATGGCCAAGAACGACAGCAAAAGCCGAGATAGCCATTATAGTCTGCTGCTCTTCAGCCGGTGCTATGTGAGCCGCCAGCAGCAAAGCAAACGCGCCTTTCAACATATCCACAATAGCAGTAAACCACGACCATACCGGCCCCATTGCGCGCCCGACGTTCGTTGCTCCCATTGCGCCTGAGCCTATTGTGCGAATGTCAAGGCCGTCGCGTTTGCCGTCAGCGTCCTTGTGAAATAATTTCGTAACTACATAGCCCGTCGGCAGCGAGCCGATAAAATATGAGACTATAGCCCATAAAATAATATTACGCACTTTTTTTTCATTCCTCCTAAGAATTTATTTAATTTGGAAGCAAGAGATTACGTATTAAGCAGGAGGCAAGAGGTTTTTTTGTTTTTACCTCCTACTTCCTACCTCCTAACTCCTACCTGTTAAAGTCCTCTAATTCTGTCCGAGCCTTTTTTAAGTACGCCGTTCGATGAAGTTTCCGGTTTATCTTTGAGGTCGTCCCATTTGAAATTAAGCACTAAAAGGAATAGAGCAGAGAAAGGATCCATGCGCCATTTTGTATTTTCATCAAAGGTATCATGAATCGTCCGCAGCTGCTGGAGGCCCTTATCTCCAGCTTCCATGTCTGAAAGAAATTTTTTAACGTCCGAGATCGTGTCGATATTAGCGGCGCGCAAAATTTTGCAGAGATACGAAAAACTTTCTCTCAAGTAATCAGCCTGCGGAGTAAATTCAGGGAAGCCTGCCTCGATTGTAACAGCGTTCCAGCGTCCAAGCAATGACTTATCCTCGCGGAATAAATTATAAAGTTCCTCGTCCGTAAAAAGTTTTTCGGCCTCTAAGGTCTCTTTTTGCTGAGTCAGTCCCGGCTGTTTTGAGGGCGGTATTAAAAATGCCTCGTCCTTGACTTCATGGCGGAGGCTCAAAAATCCCTGATCCGCTTTCTCAAGCAACGCCGCTAAGAGAACAAGCTCGCGTGTAACTTTTTTCTCTGATGAACTCCCGACAGTCTGATTGACACGCGGAAAAATCGTCGCCCAAACTTCCTGCAGCATCGTCCGAAGCTCAAGCCTGAATGTTAAATCTTTATACTTTGCCCATTCTCTTAACGTTGCTCTTGATTTCGACAGCGAGAGAATATAAACGACAGCAGGATAGCCGAACCTGTACGGATCTTCAAGGCCGCTTGAAGGCACCGAGCGTGTCTCATCAATTTCAAATTCTGTTTTAATGACTTCCTCAATCCTCAAAACGTCCTCAGGAAATCTTATAAGCACCCGTATAGTTACTAAGTCAACGCCGCTTAAATCTTTTTCTTCAAGACCTGACAGAACGCGCAATAACTCAGCCGGCGACTCCGCCCAGCCGTCTATCGCGTAAAACTCAACTCCTTCAAGTTCGACTAAATCTTGAATTAAATTTCTTATTCTTGTCGCGTATTCTTCGTAGAGTTTGAGGCTTTCAACGTATTTAATTCCTATTTCATCAATTCTGCGCTTGTTCATGGGCAAATTGTATCACAATCAGAAATTTGCAAAGGCATTGATGGCTCGTGCCATTCGTTAATTATGACGGGAATATTTGACTGTTCTGCGAACTCTTTAACTTTTATGTCATAAGGCATAAGAGCGACAGGACGCTGAAAAATTCTTGACAGCACCCCGAAATGCAGACGCATACCAACGCAGGACGAAGCAGAAGCCCATAAATTTTGAGCATCATTAAAATTTTTGATTAATTTAATTTTTTCAATGCCTAAAATTTTTTTATGAGACAGCAAAATTTTTTTGTCATCTTCAGAAAGAGCCGCACCGATTTTTTCGCCGTCAAAATTTTTAACGTGAGGTGCGATTATTTTTATGAAACTTTCAAGATTTTCACATGGCCGCAAATTTATTAAGAGGCAGGAGTTAGGAGGCAGGAGGTAGGAGGTATTGTTTAACGTCATAACTAAGTCGGATCCTAAAATTAAATTTTTACAGCCGAAATTTTTAGCAATGTTAAAAGAATTTTTGTCGCGCACGTGAACTTTTTCGCAAAGTCTTAATGCGTTGGCGGTTAAAATTTTTGCAATTTTAGAATTAAGAGGCCCGATTGACTGACCGAGCGCGGAAATTTTCACGCCCAAGAATTTTGCCAGCCTCACGACAGCCCAGTAATATACGCAGGATTTTATGCTCGTAGAGTCTTGAAAAAGCCCTCCGCCTCCTAAAATTAAAAATTCACTCTTGCGCAAAGCCTTTATGACTTCAAAAATTTTCCAGCGGTTGACGGCTTTAACATCAAAATTTTTTTGAGTTTCTTCGGGATTATTTGAAAGCACGGTAATTTTTTCGTTATTAATTCCGCGCTCATTTAGAATTTTTATGCAGGCCAGCAATAAAAGCTCATCACCTAAATTTCCGAAGCCGTAATAGCCGAGAAGCAGGTAGGAGTTAGGAGGTAGGAGGTAGGAGGTAAAAGCAAAATTCTTCATGATATTAAAGGCCGTATTAATTTTAGCGCAGGAATTAAAATAAATTTCACGATAGCAACGGCGACAAGTCCGACGATTAAGCCCGTCCAAAGCCCGTTAAATTCGCGCAGTAAAATTAAAAACAAAGGCGTATGGAAATGGCAGAAGCTGTTAATTACGGACGAGAAGCCCAGAGCAACGCCTATTCTAAAAAGTTCGCGGTATTGAGCGAAATAATTTTTACTGACTAAAAAATTTAATAACAATCACGACGGGTAGCCTATAAAAACTTCGCGGGTTCTTGGCCTTGCAATTAAAAGTTTTTCGAGAGCCACGCGGATTTTTGCCTCAAAGCCCGGAATAAATGCGACGTTGCCGCTCCTGAAAATTATTAAGCCGATACCTGCAAGCAAAACGCCAACAAGCGCAATCTCTCCCCATAACGGAGGACGCGATAAAAATTCAATTAAACTTTCCGGGTGTATTCTCTTTTTTAAGTCATGAAGCAAAACTAAAACCGGCGGAATTACAAGAGTCAATTTAACGCCCGAAAATGTGTTGAGCCTAAGCATATATGCAGTAACGCTGAAAAATGACGCGAGCGCGAGACCGCTGACAATAATAAAAATAAACGCAGGAATAATTTTTTTATTTTTATTTTCGTCCATTGCCATTAACGACGCTTCAACGGCTATCAACGGCGCGGTAAAATCTCCGACAATACGCGCAGCTGAATTTATTTTGAACACTGCAAACGCAAGAATAAAAACAAAAATCACGGAGAATATAAAAATTTTTTTGTCCGCATTAATTCCCATTCTTACTAAATATTTCATGAGCGCGAACACAAACACAGCCGACAAAGCGAACGCAGCGAAAATATTTTTGCCGGGATTTTCAGACGCGAACACAGGCTCAGGCCAAGCAAGATTAAAGCCGTGAGATTTTAAGCCCTCAGCCAATAATTTAACTTCGTTCGTAAAATCTTTGAAAAGAAAATTTGACGTATTCGGCGGTGCTGTTCGCAATAATAATAATCTTACTGAACGTTCGACGGCAGCGCGTATCAATCTGTCCCTGAGTGCAAAGCGAGAAATTTTCCGTGCTGTCATCTCTTCATTAGTAACGCTGTGAAGAGGCATTAACAACGGTGAAGCAAGGGCATTTAATTGAGGTTCTCCGACCTGCCGCGAAAATTCTACGACAGCTACGGGAATTTTTAATTTATGCGCGGTTTTTGCGAGCCTGCTGACATCAGGATAGCCCGAAACATATTCGCCCGACGGAGTGAAAACGCTTATATCATAGAATTTATTGACTTCTTCGAGCATTATCGAGGCTCTCTCTGATAAATGACCCGGCGAAGGGGCAGGACGATAAAAAATTTTCAGGCCGTGCCTTTTCGCTGCTTCGAGGCTGTCAATGTCGGGAATAACTCCTGAATTTTTCAGCATATTATACGGCATTGAGAGCATTACGGGCCCGGTATTGTCATCAGAAATTGCGAAACGCATACGAAGCCATTTATTTAATAAATTTTTATACGGGCTGTCAGGCAAAATTGAAATCACCGTGCCTTCAGTGCCGCGTTCAGCGTCTCTTACGGTCTTTAATTCCGCTTGGCCTGCTCCGTGATCTATGTTATCGCCCGTCAATTCGCTGGCCATTAAGCCGGTTACGCCGTTGTCAATTAAAATCTTTAATGCCTCGTCGATGTTTATGCCGGAATTTTTCGCAAGTGCTAAAACTTCCCGGTAATCAGCTAAAATTGAGACGTTATTATTAGCTTTTTCGAGTCTCAATCTCGGCATCAGAGCATATACGGAACACGCGAGGATTAACAGAAAAAATAAAGCGCAGAAAATTTTTTTCTTCATTAACATCAATAAAAAATATCTCCCGAAATTAAAAAATTGCCTAGAATTGTAGCACTTTATGCAATTCTCTGTTCATGTCGGGATTTTTTAATAAAATTTCGTAAAGCTGCGAGGCTTTTAATTCAAGCCCGGCAAAAAATTTTTCTGTTCTGCTTTTTGAATCTTTCAAGCGAGTTATAAATTTTATGTCTGAATTTTTTGAGAAAGTTTTTAATAATTCCCGGCCCGTCTGGTTAAAAGCTAACACTCTTGCATAAGGCGCGGTGTTCCTCAAAGCTCCGAGTGCTTCAAATTTATTCAGGCCGAGCAAAATATAAATTAAACGCCGTCTTATATGAGAGCGTGTGTATCTTGCGCAGACGCAGCGCCCGATAAAATCATCGAGATTTTTCGATCCTCTCCAGTTTTTCAAAAATAAATTTTCTATTCCTTCGTCAATGCCGTAAATTTTTCGTAAGTCTTCGCTTGAAGTCCTGATAAAAATATTTTGCAGCAGCGGCCACAAATTTTTTTCTTCGCAGATTCGTCCGTTTTTTTTCGCGTATAATAAAATTTCACGTGAAAAATCGGGAAGCATATAAAAATTTTCTTCAAGATTTTCGCGTATATCACGGCTCTTGAAAATTCCTTCGCGCTTTATGAAAAACGGAGCGATGTCAAAATTATTTCTTCTGAGTTCAGAAATATAAGACACTCCCAAAAGATTATTAGGCTTTGAAAGAAATTCATGACTGCCGGGCAAAATTTTTTCAGTGGCTATTGAGTGAGCTTTAGAAAATGACGCGCCGCGCTTTAATTCTTCGTGAAGAAATTTTTTATAATTTTCGCTACTATTTATTTCAATTAATAACGGCAAAAAATTAAATTCCGGGTCCTCCATTCCGAACGCTATGTGAGTAATAAATTTCATTCGCGCTAAAATCCCGACAGCACCGCGTGAAAAATCCTGAGCCGCCGAACACGCAAAAATAAAAGGCAGCTCGACAACTAAATCAGCTCCGGCTTTTATTGCCATTTCAGCGCGCAAAAATTTATCAATAAAAGCAGGGCTGCCCCGCTGCGTAAAATTTGAAGATAAAACAACGACGCAGGCCCCGAATTTTTTTTGAGATCTTATTAAAATTTCATGCCCTTTGTGTAACGGATTGAACTCGGCAATTATTCCCGTTACTGCTGAAAATTTTTCAGAATTTTTGAGAGCGCACACAACGGAAGTCCCACGACATTAAAATAATCTCCCTTTATGCCCTCGATTAGAGTTGCGCCCCTGCCCTGTATAGCGTAGGCTCCGGCCTTGTCATCACATTCGCCCGTTGAAATATATCCGCGTATCTCGTCATCATTGAGAGCAATAAAATTCACGAGAGTGTGTTCGGCGTGAGAAATTATTTTCTCGTTCAAAGCGACTGACACGCCCGTTATGACTTCATGCTCGCGGCCCTGCAAAGTTTTTAGCATGTTAAAAGCGTCCTCGCGGTCATGGGGCTTGCCTAAAATTTTATTATCAATCACTACGATCGTATCTGCGGCAATGACTATGCAGCCGGGAAATTTTTTTGCTCCTGCTTCGGCTTTTAAGCGCGATAATCTCAAGCATAAATCTTCCGGCTTTTCGTGATTTAATTTTTTTTCGTCAACGTCGGGTTTATAAATTTCAAAATTAATTCCGATGTCTTTTAATAATTCACGACGGCGCGGACTTCCTGACGCTAAAATTATTTTTCTCATCATAACGAAACTAAAATCGCTGCTGTTCCGAGAATGAAGCAATAAATTCCAAAGTAGGGCCATTTTTCAGACGCTACCAAACGGCGCATTATTCCTAACGCTAAAAGGCCAAGAACGAACGCGGCAGCGCAGGCAATTAAATATCCTTCGGGCATAAAAGCAGATTCGCCTGACTTATAAAATTTTAGAAATTCGAGCAAATTCGCGCCCAGTATCGCAGGAATTGAAATCATGAAAGAAAAATTGAAAGCCTCGCTGAGTTCCATTCCCATTAAAATACTCGCCGCTATCGTCATTCCTGAACGGGACACGCCGGGAAGAACTGCAATGCCCTGCGCAATGCCGACAATCACAGCGGCCCTCATTAATGATGATCGTTTATTGCTGTGTGAAATTACGGGAACTACCGCTAAAATCATGGCCGTGAAAATTAATCCGCAGCCGACATAAAGCGGAGACGCTGAAATAATATTGACGAGCTTTCTCATCGGAAGGCCGATTAATGCCGTAAGAACTGACGCAATTAAAATTGCCCAGCCGTAATACCAGCCGAACTCCCTTTTGCCGAACAAGCCTGCGAACCATTCACGAATGACTTGAAAAACTTCGCGCCGGAAATAAATTATTAAAGAGATCACCGTAGCGAAATGAAGCAGCAGATTGAAAGCGACCATTTCTTCGCCGTCGGCGTTAAATCCGAAAAAATGTTGAAGCAGTGCGAGATGGCCGGAACTGCTCACCGGTAAAAATTCACAAAGTCCCTGCACCGCTCCTAAAATAAAAGTCTGAAACAAAAAAATTACACTCCCTTAAAAGAAATCTTTTTCAAAAATATTATTCTCATCATAATATGCCGAGTTCTTCATAGAAATTACAGGCAGTACGACCGCAAAAGATGAATTTCTTTTTCTCAGGACATCGCGCACTCTGGTTTTTACGGCTTTTTTTACGGCCTCAACGTTAGCGCGCTTTCCTGCAAGTTCCTGAATGGCACGTTCTGAAGCGGCGTATAGCTCATTGAAAACGCCTTTAGAGTCGTCCGAAATAAAAACGCCCTGCGTCTCAATCGCTACAGGAGCTAAAAGATTTCCATGATCGTCAATCGCTGCTGCTACGATTAGAACTCCGTCCTCTGCAATTTCTCTGCGCTCCTTCAAAACTTCGCTCTTAATACTTCCTGCGGCGTTGCCGTCAACAATAACTGCGCCCGATTGAACATGCCCGTGCTTTTTAGGCGGCTGGTTCTTCGTGAAAGTTAAAACATCGCCGTTGACCATCAAAAAAATATTCCGCTGTGATATTCCGACCTCTTGAGCTAATTGCGAGTGCCTGACAAGGTGTTTATATTCGCCGTGAATGGGCACGAAATATTGAGGTCTCACTATGTTCATTATTATTTTTAATTCTTCTGCTGAGGCGTGGCCGGAAACGTGGGTCTGTTTATCTTTTTCATAAACGACTTCGCAGCCCTGAGCGAATAATCTGTTTATAGTGTTGTTAATTAATTTTTCATTTCCGGGAATTACTGACGCTAATAAAATTACAACGTCATGATCGCCGAGAGTTATCGCTTTATTTTCGCCTCTGCTCATCGTAACGAGCCCGGAAAAAGGTTCGCCCTGACTCCCCGTTGTGATTACGACTAATTGATTATCAGAATATTTCCAGATGTCGTCGATAGAAATTATCGCCTTGCTGTCAATTTTAAGATAGCCCGTGTCGCGTGCTAAATCTACGTTCCTAATCATGCTTCGGCCAAGAAAAGCCATTTTTCGGTTGAAGCGCGTAGCTACATCAGCGACTTGCTGTATTCTGTGGACGTTGCTTGCAAACGAAGATATTATTATTCTTTTGCTCTTATAAGTTCTGAAAAGCTGATCAAGAGTTCCTGCAATAATTTTTTCTGACGGAGTGAAACCTTTTCTCTCTGCGTTTGTGCTGTCGGAGCACAGAAGCATAACTCCCTTGTCGCCTTCTTCAGCAAACGCTCCGTAATCCGTAACGCGGCCGTCAACAGGAGTGCTGTCGAGCTTAAAATCTCCAGTGTGGACAATGCGTCCAAGCGGCGTATCAATCGAGAGCGCGACTCCGTCGGGAATTGAATGAGCTACTGCAATAAATCTGACAGTGAACGAGCCTATTTTTATAACGTCGCCCTCTTTAACTTCAAAAGTCGTCGGCCTGTAGCCTGGCAAATCGTCCTGAAGTTTATTTTTTATAAGCCCGAGCGTTAATTGCGTCCCGTATAACGGCACGTCGAGGCGCGGCAAAACATACGGCAAAGCTCCAGTGTGATCTTCGTGCCCGTGAGTTATGATAATCGCGAGTATTTTCTCTTTGTTCGCTTCAAGATACGAAACGTCCGGGACTATATAGTCAATGCCGGGAAGTTCGCTGTCGGGAAATTTCAAACCGCTGTCGATCACTAAAATTTCATCTTCATATTCAAGAACGTACATGTTCTTTCCGATTTCTCCAAGACCGCCAAGCGGAATGAAACTAAGACGCTCTGAAGCATTACTGTTTTTTGGGCGGGGTCTTGAGTGTTTTTGACTCAAATAAAAAGCCTCCTTCATTAAAAATTTTTATTTATATTTATATATAAAGCCCTTAAATTAAAGGGAATAAAATTCAAAAATTTGAAAAATACTTTGATGTTAATAACTATTATATTACACAGCAAGAATGAAAAATTTTGATAAAAATATTAATTAAGCTAAAATTTTATTGATTATTGATTTTTATCACGGAGGTTTAATTTTAATTGCTGGACATTGAATATCTTTTATGGCTTCAAAATTTTCGAGAAGCTACAGGAAATTTTTTAACACCGTTAATGGAGTGGGTTTCAGTTTTTTCAATAAGGTGGCTTTTGATTGTCCCGGTCGTATTGTACTGGTGCATAAATAAAAGAGACGGGCTTTTTTCTATGACTTCGCTCGGAGTCAGCCGCGTGCTTAATGCTGTCTCAAAATTGACGGTCTGTGCTTACCGCCCGTGGATAAGAGATGCCAGAATAATTCCAGCCGGCGACTCAATAAAGACTGCTACGGGCTACTCATTTCCTAGCGGACACGTGATGACAGCTACGCCGGTTTATGCAAGCATTGCCGTTTTGTACGGAAAAAAATTAGAGTTGATAACTTGGCTGTGCGGTCTGGGACTTTTTTTGACGGCACTCTCAAGAAATTATTTAGGCGTTCATACTCCTCAAGATGTAATAGTAGGCGCATTAATGGGAATTTTTGCTGTTTATCTGACGGCTAAAGTTTTTGCCTATCTTGATAAAAATCCCGAAAAAGAAAATCAGTTGATTATTTTGGGCCTGCTCTGCTGCGTCGCTACGGTTGCGTATGCACTTTTGAAATCTTATCCGATGGATTATGTCAACGGCAAATTAATCGTTAATCCGAAATCAATGATGAATGACAGTTTCGGCGATGTCGGACTTTTTTCCGGAGTTTTAATAGGGCGTTACCTTGAAAAAAAATTCGTAAAGTTTTCGCCGACGGGCCTCAATAATTTCAAAGGACTCTTAATTTCCGCTGTCGGTATAGCCGTTTACTGCTGGATTATGTTTGAATTTCGCGGAGTGATTCGCGGCTTTATGCCCTCAAATATGAGCCGTTTTCTCGCAAATTTCGTCAGGAACTTTTTTGTAATATTCCTCTGGCCTATCGTTATAAAGCTCACGTGTAAAAAATAAAGAGTACTATTTTTTTATTATTTCTTGACAAAAAAAATGTTAGCGATATAATACCCCTCGTTGTGTTCCACAATAGCTCAATCGGCAGAGCGGGTGACTGTTAATCACTAGGTTCCAGGTTCGAGTCCTGGTTGTGGAGCCATTTTTTTTGTCTTTCGATATTTATTCAGCTTTCCATTTTTATTTTCCCAAAAAAGAGCAGAAATTTTACTCCTAACTTATAATATAAACATTTCAAAATCACGAAAGGAGAAAAATTTTTATGGCATTATTAAATTACAAAGTGCTCGCTGAGTCTGGCTATAAAGGCTATGTTCTCAAGGACGCTCCGGAAAAAGTTATGCAGTTCGGCGAGGGAAATTTCCTTCGCGCATTCGTTGATTATTTCTTTGATGTAGCGAATGAAAAAGCCGGTTTCAACGGCAAAGTTGTATTAGTCCAGCCGATTGCTTCAGGCCTCACAAAAATGATTAACGATCAGGAGGGACTTTACACGCTCTATTTACGCGGAAGCGAAAAGGGCGAGAAAATTGACCTCAAGCGCGTGATCTCTTCATGCAGCAGAGGGCTTAACCCCTACGACGCTGGCGGCTGGGACGAAGTTTTGAAACTTGCACGCAGCAAAGACCTCGAATTTGTCGTAAGCAACACTACCGAAGCCGGAATAGTTTACGACGAGGGCAGCACGTTCGATCAGACACCGCCCAACAGTTTCCCGGCGAAATTAACTCGCGTTCTTTATGAGAGATTTAAGGCTGGGCTTGACGGGCTTGCGATTTTGAGCTGCGAGTTAATCGACAACAACGGCAAAGAATTATTAGCATGTGTCAACAAACATATCGACGCTTGGAAACTTGAGCCGGCTTTCAAAGAATGGGTCAATTCAAAAAATATTTTCTGCTCGACGCTCGTTGACAGAATCGGTCCCGGCAGAATCCGCGACCCGAAAGAACTTGAAGCTCTCAACAAAGCTAACGGCTACGAAGATAATCTGCTTGATGTCGGAGAAGTCTTTGGCGTGTGGATCATCGAAGGCCCTGCCGGACTTGAAGACAAACTTCCGTTCAAGAAGGCCGGAGTTCCCGTTCACGTTGTGCCGGACGTAACGCCCTATAAAAAACGCAAGGTCCGCATATTAAACGGAGCTCACACCGGTTTTGTTCCCGGAGCTTATCTCGCAGGTTTTGACATCGTGCGCGACTGTATGCACGACGAAGTTATTAAAGGCTTCATGAACAAAATGCTCTATGATGAAATTATACCGACGCTGCCTCTTGACAAGAAGGACTTGAACGACTTTGCCGCAGCAGTTTCCGACAGATTTAATAATCCCTTCGTCAATCAAGAATTAATGAGCATCTCATTAAATTCAACGTCAAAGTGGCGTGCACGCAACATGCCCAGCTTCTTGGAATATGTCGAGGAGAAGAAAGCTCTTCCTCCGTGCTTAACAATGAGCTTGGCCGCGTACATTGCTTTTTATTCAAGCAACGTCAAAGAATTAAATGACAAGGGCCTCGTCTGCTCACGCGGAACGAACGACTACACGATCAGCGACGACAGATGGGCGTTAGAATTTTATTTCGCTCATAAGGACGACACCCCCGAAGCACTTGTTCACGCGGTCTTGACTAATCAGGAAATGTGGGGACAGGACTTGACGAAAATCGCAGGGCTTGAGGCTCAAGTCGTCGCAGACTTGAAAAAAATCCGCACCGACGGAGCAAAAGCAGCCTTCAAGAGCGTAATTTAATTTTCCTAATTTCTTCACATTAATAATTTATTATGATAACTCCCTCGCCAAACAAGTTTGGCCCTCTCCCCCTTGTCAGGGGGCGCGAGAAATATTGCTATATAACTTGCCGCCCCTGTTAAGGGGAGGTGTCGAACAAAGTGAGGCGGAGGGGTTATTATTGTTTAGAAGGGAGATTTTTTTATGAAGATGTTAAAAATAATTTTATCTTTGTCATTAATTTTAATTTTTTCGGCGCACTCGTTTGCCTCAACGGCGACGGAGAGCATTAATAATTTTGCCTTCAATGCCGCAAAAATATTGGAATATGAAAACGGCGAATATTTCTTTTCTCCGTACAGTATTCTTTCAGCTTTCGGAATGGCCTACGCCGGAGCAGAGGGCAATACCGCACGCGAGATTGAAGAAAATTTAGGCTTTACTGCGCAGATTCATTCACAGCTCGGAGAATTAATGCAGGACTTTGAAGTTGAAAAAGCCTTCTCAGCTGCAAACCGCGTGTGGCTTCGGAACGGATTGAAACTTAAAGACGCTTACAAAGATATTTTATTGTTGAATTATAAAAGCAGTGCGCAGAAACTTGATTTTCTTAATAAGACTGAAGCGTCGCGCAAAAAAATTAATGCATGGGTCAGCGAAAAAACTAACGGGAAAATTTTGAACTTACTTCAACAACTTGAGCCTGATACTCAGATGATTTTGACGAACGCGGTTTATTTTAATGCCGAATGGGAATCGAAATTTAACAAAAAATTTACGTCTGAAGAAGATTTTTTTTCAGACGGCTGCATAGTTGATAAGGTTACGATGATGAAAAAGCACGGCGATTTTCTTTACGCTGAAAGAGACGGCAGCAAAATTATAAAAATTCCGTATAAGGGCGGAAGATTTTCGTTAATCGTTTTCCTGCCTCCTAAGACTGCAGGCTACCCCGGGACGCTTGAGGACGGCGCAAAGCCAATTACGCTCGACGCGGATATTTTCAAAAATCTGCTGGACTCTATGAGCGAATATGAAGTTGATTTATGGCTGCCGAAATTCAAAATTGAAAAAAGTTATGAGCTTAAAGATTTATTCGATGCGCTTGGAATTAAATTAGCGTTCTCGGATTTTGCTGACTTCTCAGGAATGACTGCCGACGAGAAATTAAAAATTGACGCTGTAATTCACAAAACTTTTATTGACGTTGACGAAGAGAAGACCGAAGCGGCTGCGGCGACGGCCATAAAAATGATGAAGGCTACGGCGATAGCTCCGGTAAAAAAACCGCAGGCAGAATTTCACGCGGATCACCCGTTCAGATATTTTATTCTTGATAATTACACGGGGACGATTTTATTTGCCGGCCGTCAAACCTTTGGGCTATAGGCTCTAAGTTTAAGAAGGAGAAAATTTTTTATGTTAATGTTCTCTCACAATCGCGAGTGTGATAATAAATTATGGTTCGGCGAACTTGCGTTGAACGGCTTTGAAAGATTTATTTTCAATGATGAGACAATGCAGCCGCCGATTTTTGACAGCTATGACGATTTTGTAAATCATTCGTGGCCTGAATTTGTCGAAGATAATTCTTTCATGTAAAAATTTTTAGGAGGTCGTTTTATTGAAGAAAGGGAAAATTTTTTTACTGCTGACGTTTATTTTCTGCTCTTTGCTTCCCGTTTTTGCTGAAAGCAGACACGAGGACATAATGGCGGTCGTAACTGCTCCTTCAGCTCCGTTATTTGCGCCCGGCGGAACCCGAAATAATGACGTTGTTTACGGAATGACGGGGAATGTAATTTTATCTGAAGACAGAGTTTTTATTGAGATGTCTTACGGCTATGACCCTATAGACGAAAAAAATATTAAATTAGTGTATAAGAGCGTCGCTGAAGAATGGAAAAATTTAGTAACTCATCAGGTTATCGCCCCGTTCGCCGACATTCAGTCCGAGCCTAGAACTTCGTCTTTTCCGCCTCTGATTACTCTTCCAAGAGGAGCATATCTTAAAATAGGCCAGGTAAATTCCGAAGATGATCGCTACGTGGAAGCTCAATTATTCGGGAAAGTTAAAGGCTGGGTCCGCAGTCCCTTAGTACGTCCTATAAGAACATGGAACGCTTACGGAGAAGAACAGACACGCAAAAATCTCGCCGATGACGCAAAATTATATCTGGGCACGTCTTACCGCTGGGGCGGAAGAACTCCCGAAGGCATTGACTGCTCAGGTCTTGTTCACATGGCTTATAACCTAAACGGGCTTGAAGTTTTCAGAAATTCGAGGCCGAAATACGGTTTTCCTATTGCATTAAAGCACATCAAAGGAACTTCAGATGATAATCATACTCTCGAAACATTAAAGGCACTGAAAACAGGCGATACAATACACTGGAGCGGTCACGTGGGAATGTATCTCGGCAACGGAAAATTTATTCATGCTAACGGCAGGGACTTTAGCACCGTCATAAATTCAATGATTTCAGGCGACGAAGATTACAGGGAAGATCTGGCAAGGCCGTCCGCAATTAATACGTTCGGAACAGTTTTTCCTTACAGCCCGGAAAAATTAGAGATAAAAGAATTTTACTCGGCTCCTTTTACATCAGGAGATAAAACTGGATACCGCTTTTATGTTCGTGTTGACGGTTACGCCCCCAACAGAGCGGTGATTTATCCCGAAGGCATAGAGCATAAAGAAATCTCAATGACTATAAGCGAGGATATAGCCCTATGGCGTTTTGTTTATTCAGCGAGAGACAGCGAATACGCTCCGAATTATTTTTATGAAACTCCCGGAAAATATAAACCTGCCGTGCAATTAATTAATGACGAAGGCTACAGGCCGTCAGGAAAAACAATAAGCACTGATATTTTTGAAATGAAAGAGTATATTATCGTAAATGAATAAAAATTTTTTGACGCTCGGAATTGAGACGAGCTGCGACGATACCGGCGTGGCTGTTCTTAGAAATGACAACGAAGTCTTGTGCGAATTTCTTTCGAGTCAAATTAAAGACCATTCGCGCTTCGGGGGAGTTATCCCGGAATTTGCCGCAAGAAAGCATTTAGAAAATTTATTGCCTTTAGTTAATGCCGCATTAAAAGAAATTAATATTTCAGGGCGCGAATTAGATTTAATTGCCGTAACACGAGGGCCCGGCCTCATGGGCTCTTTAATAGTCGGCGTGCAGACCGCGAAGGCTCTCTCTCAGGTCTGGGGTGTTCCGTTAATCGGCGTTAATCATCTTGAGGGGCACCTGTTCGCGCCGTTAGTTGATGCTCAGGATTTAGAGCCGCCGTTTTTGTCTCTCATAGTGTCGGGAGGACACACGGAGATTATAAAAGTAAATTCGTTCGGAAATTATGAACTGATCGGACAGACGCGCGACGACGCAGCCGGAGAAGCCTACGACAAAGCCGCGAGAATACTCGGCCTAAAATATCCGGGCGGCCCGGAAATTGACAGGCGAGCAAAAATTGGAAACCCTCACGCATTTAATTTCCCAGTGCCGCTAAAAAATACTGATAAAATAGAATTTAGCTTCAGCGGTTTGAAGACGGCTTTATTATGGCAGGTAAAAAAATTTGAAAACGAAGGCAAAGAAATTCCCATTGATGATTTATGTGCGTCGTTTCAAAAATCCGTAACGGAGGCTTTGACCGCAAAAATAAATTTAGCCGTAAAAATCACGGGCATTAAAAAAGTTTCTGCTTCGGGCGGAGTGTCGGCTAACAGCGCGCTGCGCGAGGCCCTGAAAAATAATAAAAATTTCCGCGCCTGGCTCCCGGAATTGAAACGCTGCACGGACAACGCCGTCATGATCGCAATGGCCGGGAAAAATTCATGGACTCGAAAAAAATTTTTTGAGGCTGACGTTATCCCTGACCCTTCGCTCCATGAATTATAAAAAAAATTAAGGAGCTGAGCAAAAACCCAACTCCCTAATTCCTTCCTAACTCCTCGTAGATAATTATATCACACTTTTAATTTTACGCTTCAATAGGAATTTCTGCTTCGTCCTGACGCGGCCATGTTGATGTCCATGTTCTGACGGGAAGTCCCCAGATGTTAATGAAGCCTACAGCCGCCGAATGATCAAACGCATCGCCTTCGGAATAAGTCGCTAGGTCGTGCCTGTAAATGCTCTTCGAGGTCTTTAAGCCGCGAACAACGGCCTGACCTTTGAACAAACGCATTTTTACAGTGCCGTTGACATATTTTTGCGTGTCATTCATGAAAGCGTTTATGGCATCGCGCAGAGGCGAGAACCAGTAGCCCTCGTATGTAAGTTCGGCAAATCTTGTCTCAAGTTCGCGCTTTGTTTTCAAGACCTGCTTATCAAGCGTCAAAGTCTCCATAGCCCTATGAGCCGCTAATAACGCAGTCGAGCCGGGACACTCATAAACTTCGCGGGACTTAAAGCCTACGAGCCTGTCCTCAATCATATCGACGCGCCCTATGCCATGACGGCCGGCGATTTTATTTAGCTTCTGGATTAATTCAACGCCGTTCATTCTTTCGCCATTGATAGCAACAGGCAAGCCTCCCTCAAAGCTGATCTCAATAAATTCCGGAGCGTCCGGGCCCTCGATCGGGTTCGAGGTCATCTCGTAAGCGTCCTCAGGCGGTTCGTTCCACGGGTCTTCGAGCAGTCCGCACTCGATTGAACGTCCCCATAAATTATCGTCAGTGCTGTACGGTGAAGCCGCAGTAGCCCTTACGGGTATTCCGTGCTTTGCAGCGTATTCAATCTCGGCCTCGCGTGTGAAGTGCCAATCGCGGACGGGCGCAAGGACTTTTATTTTAGGATTTAACGCCGTTGCGCAGACTTCAATCCTAACCTGGTCCTGGCCTTTGCCTGTGCAGCCGTGTGCAACGGCGACAGCTCCTTCTTTGTTTGCAATGTCAACAAGGGTCTTTGCGATTAACGGACGCGACAGTGCCGAGACAAGCGGATAAGTTCCCTGATACATCGCGTTGGCTTTCAACGAAGGATAAACATAATTTTCAACAAAAGTTTTTTTGAGGTCGAATATATACGCCTTAACAGCTCCGCTGTGAAGAGCTTTTGATTTCGCCGCCTGTAAGTCTACGTCTTTTTGACCGACATCGGCAGTCATTGTTATAACGTCATAGCCCTGTTCGGTGAGCCACATGACAGCTACGGAAGTGTCAAGCCCTCCGCTGTAGGCGAGTACTGCTTTTCCTTTTTTTTCGGGCATGTAAAAAAAATCCTTCTTTCTGGAAAAAATTAATTTTCAATATGATAATATCACACGAAATTTTCACGGTGAAACAGGGTGAAATAATCAGCAATAAAGACATGGCAAACGTAATCACAGCACGGGAACTCTACAAGATACTTATTCTTGATTATAGAATTAAATCGCTCGGCGGCTTCATAAAATTTCAGCTAGGCGACATAGACGTTGCTATAAAAAGACGCGATGTTATAGGCGATGTCATTCAAGCGTGGGTCGGCGAGTGGCTGAGAAGAAGCCGTTTTGATTTTATGGCTAATCCGATACCTCAAATGCCGCCTGATATTTATCTCAACAAAAAAAATTTGAGGAAAGACTGGCTTGAGATAAAAGCCTTCAACTGTGCCGACAATCCAAGATTCAGCATCGCGGCGTTTGAATTTTTTGCTAGGGATTTAATCGAGCGTCCGTGGCACCTTGACGCGGACTATTTAATTTTCGGCTACGTATTGAACGATGCTACCGGCATGCTGAGAATTTCGGACATATGGCTGAAAAAAATCTGGGAGATCACGAAAACTATGGCAGAGTGGCCGCTGACCGTGCAGTTCAAGGACGGAATCGCTAACGAAATACGCCCGTGCAGCTGGTATGCACGAAGAAAAGTCTCGAAAGTTTTTGACTGCCTCGAAGATTTTTTGTCGGCCTTCCGGGAAAGTTTATACATGGATTCAAAAATGTACTGCCGCGCTTCTCAATGGGAGAAAAAATTTAAGCGGGCTTATAAAAATTATTACGGCAAAGAAATTTTCATGCCGCTGTGGAAAAATATAAAGCATAAATATACGTGATATAATCACGTCATCTGATAAAATTTCTGAAAGAACAGTTCTCGAAAATTTTTTTCGGGACTGTTTTTTTTACCACTACATTTACACCTACAAAAATTTTTATTTTTTTAAGCGTCCATAAATTTTTACGAGCCTGATAAAAAAAATAGAATCAAAAATTTTTTGCGCGAAAAAAAATTTAAGGATTGAAAAATTTTTTAAGCAGTTCTAAAATTAGTCAAAGTTAGTTAAGAATTTTATAAGGGAGTGAAAAATTATGGACATGAACAAATTAACGCGAAAGAGTCAGGAGGCTCTGGCGGCCGCTCAGGCTACAGCGTCGGAATATAATCATCAGCAGGTCGACGCGGAGCACTTGCTCTTAGCTTTAATTAAAGACAACGGCGGACTTATACCTCAATTATTAAAGAAAATGGACATTAACGCGGATATGCTGGAAAAATCCGTTGAAGAAGAACTTGCAAAAATTCCGAGAGTTACCGGCGGCGGAGTTGAGCAGGGAAAAATTTACATAACTAACAGACTTGAAAATGTTTTCACAAAGGCCGGAGAGTTCGCAAAAAATCTCAAAGACGAATATATTTCGGTTGAGCATTTATTCATGGCTATGATAAATATTTCAAAGTCATTGAAAGAATTTAACGTAACAGAAGAAAAATTTTTGAAAGTGCTGACCGAAGTCAGAGGCTCTCAGCGTGTTCAGAGCGCGGACCCGGAAGCGACTTATGAAGCTCTTGAAAAGTACGGGCGTGATTTAGTTCAAGCGGCTAAGAACGGCAAACTCGACCCCGTTATAGGTCGTGATGATGAAATTCGCAGAGTGATCAGAATTTTGTCGCGCAAGACTAAAAATAATCCCGTCCTAATCGGCGATCCCGGCGTAGGAAAAACGGCAATCGTTGAGGGCTTGGCTCAAAGAATTGTGCGCGGAGATGTCCCAGAAGGTTTGAAGGACAGGACAGTTTTTGCGCTCGATATGGGCTCGCTCGTTGCAGGTGCTAAATATCGCGGTGAATTTGAAGAAAGATTGAAAGCCGTACTCAATGAAATTAAAAACAGCGACGGAAGAATTTTATTATTCATTGATGAGCTTCATACTATAGTAGGAGCCGGAGCCGCCGAAGGAGCCGTCGATGCAGGCAACATGTTAAAGCCTATGCTGGCACGCGGAGAACTTCACTGCATTGGCGCGACAACAGTTGACGAATACAGGAAATATATTGAGAAGGACGCGGCATTAGCAAGACGCTTTCAGCCAGTTGACGTTGAACAGCCGACAGTCGAGGACACTATTTCAATTTTAAGAGGCATAAGCGAAAAGTTACAGGCTCATCACGGCGTATCTATCCGCGATAATGCTCTTGTAGCTGCGGCGGTGTTGTCGAACAGATACATCACGAACAGATTTTTGCCTGACAAAGCTATTGATTTAGTTGACGAAGCCTGCGCAATGATTAGGACGGAAATTGATTCGCAGCCTACGGAACTTGATAACGCCTCAAGAAAAGTTTTACAGCTTGAAATCGAAGAGGCCGCGTTGAAGCACGAAGAGGACGAGGCAAGCAAGGAGAGATTAAAAGCTCTTCAGAAAGAATTGCAGGAGGCACGCGCCGAAGCCGACACCTTACGCGCTCAATATGAAGCTGAGAAAAAATCGATCGCAGGGATCAGAGATTTACGCGCCGAAATTGAAAATATTAAGGCCGAAATTGAAAAAGCCGAGCGCGCATATGATTTAAGCAAAGCCGCTGAATTACGCTACGGAAAATTACGCGAGCTCGAAAATGTTTTAATGGCGAAGGAAAAAGTTAAAGCCGACTCCGCAAAACCTGACGAGAAAAAATTACTGCGCGAGGTTGTTACGGAGGACGAGATAGCCGACTTCGTAAGCCGCTGGACAGGTATTCCTGTTAATAGATTACTGGAGGGCGAACGCGAAAAATTATTGAAGCTCGACGAAATTTTACACAAGCGCGTAGTCGGTCAGGACGAGGCCGTTACTTTAGTTGCCGATGCAGTTTTAAGAGCAAGAAGCGGAATTAAAGACCCGAAACGCCCGATCGGTTCGTTTATATTTCTTGGCCCGACAGGTGTCGGAAAAACGGAACTTGCCCGGACATTAGCTGAAGCTTTATTCGACAGCGAGGACAACATGATAAGAATCGACATGAGCGAATATATGGAGAAGCACTCCGTATCGCGCTTAGTCGGAGCTCCTCCCGGATACGTCGGCTATGACGAGGGCGGACAATTAACCGAAGCAGTCAGGCGCAGGCCGTACAGCGTAATTTTATTTGACGAGATCGAAAAGGCTCACCCCGATGTCTTTAATATTTTGCTTCAGGTCCTCGATGACGGAAGAGTTACAGACAGTCATGGGCGCGTCGTTGATTTTAAGAACACCGTAATAATTATGACGAGTAATATCGGCTCGCAGGCTTTGCTTGAGGGAATTGTCGGAGGCATGATTTCTCTTTCTGCTCGTGAAGAAGTCATGCAGGCGTTGCGCGAACACTTCAGGCCGGAATTTTTGAACAGGGTTGACGATATAGTTTTCTTCAAACCGTTAAGTCAAGACGAAGTGAAAGAAATCGTGAAAATTTTGCTCGGTCATCTTTCTGAAAGACTTGCAGACCGTCAAATAGAATTGAATTTCACTGATGAGGCTTTGAGCTTCATTGCGTCGGCAGGCTATGATCCCGTTTACGGGGCGAGGCCGCTGAAGAGATATATAACTCACAACGTAGAGACGAAACTGGCACGCGCATTAATCGCAGGAGGAATTAGGGAGAAAGCTGTCGTTAATGTTGACGTAAAAGCCGGAGAACTTATTTTCAATTAGGAATTAGGAGGTAGGAGGTAATGCATGATTTTTGAAGATAGCTTTTGCCTAACAAAAACTTCCTACTTCCTAACTCCTACCTGACTAAACGTCCCTCGAAAATCGAGAGCACTCCTGACGCGATTAAAATTCCTGCTAAAAGCATCATGAGCGAGATCGAACTTATTAACGGCGCAGCGAACATCGCGAACGCAAAAATTATTAAAGCTATGCCGTCAATTAACATGTACCACCAGCCGCGAACTTCTGCACCGCCGAGCCAAAACGCCGCGCACATTCTTGAAATACCCGTCAGCAAAAACCACAAGCCTATTACATAAGGCATAAAGAACGCCGAAATTCCCGGCTGCGCAATCATTATCACGCCCGCAATAAAATCCAAGAGGCCAAGCGCGATAAATCTTTTAAGCCCAAAAAAATAAAATCCCGAAAAATAATTCAAGCCTGACGCAACAAGGCCGCAGCCGATAAATAAACCGACCGTCATTATTGCTTCAAGCGGATAAAAAAACGTCAAAGCACCGAGAAGAATTAAAATTCCTCCTGTGATATAAAAGTTCCAGCGAATTTTCTGCATTTTTATTTTTCCTCCGTTAAAAATTTATTCAAGTCCTCTTGAACTTGTTTGAATGTTATAAACTGAATAGCATGAAAGCCGATTTTTTTCGCGGCGTTTACATTTTTTTCTAAATCGTCAATGAAAACGCACTCACTCGGCACGAGATTATATTTTTTTATTATGCACTCATAAATTTTTGGGTCGGGCTTGATTAATTTCACGTCGCAGGAAAAAACTCCGCCGTCAAGCAGCGGCAGAAAATCTAAAACTTCGGGATTTTTTTCCATTACGTAGCGTGAATAATTCGAGAGATAAAGCAGTCTGTAGCCTCTCGCTTTCATTTCTTTGAGCCATGCCGGAGTCGAAGCGCGCCTTTTGAGGGTGTCGCCGACGTTCTCAAAAATTTTCCGCAATTCTTTTTCGTGTTCGGGGGCGTAGTCAATTATGCTCCTAAAAACTTTTTCAGGTTCGTCGCCAGCGTCGAGCCTGTCCCAGCGTCCGCTGCCCCATACGGCCTCGTCAAGCCTGTCAATTAAATTTTTGTCCGCGCCGGGAAATTCTCTTTCCATGAAGCCTTGCCAGTCGAAGTCAATTAAAACGTTGCCGATGTCAAAAATTATTGTTGAGATCATGAAATTTTTACTCCCAAAGTTTTTAATTCTTCGAGATTTTTACGATGATTTTTTTCATCGACCCAGCCGAGCAGATTCTCATCAACTTCAACAGAACGCCCGGACTTTAACAAAGCTAAGACGCTTTCACGGACGCAGAACTCGCTAGCAATTCCACAGGCTAAAACGTCGCTGCCGATGTCCTGATTAATTTCGCGGCCCGCTTTATTTTTTGCGTTAAAGGCTGAATATTCTTCGAGCGCGTCATTTTCGCCCTTGTAATAAATATTTTCTTCGTTAGGACGCTGTAAAGGGTCTTTAACGTCAGAATAAAAATCCTCGTGAATTTCCGCGCCGTGAGTGCCTGCTTGGCAGTGTACCGGCCACGTTCCGCCGTTTTGAATATAACTGCAGTGATTTATGCTGTGATTGTCGGCGGAGTAAAAAATTCTTGCGCCGGGCTTTGAATTAATGAGGGCGATTATATTTTTTACGGCCTTGTCAGAATGAAGGCAGGCAAGAGTCCCGTCGATGAAATCATACTGACAGTCAATGACTAAAATATCTTGTGGCATAAAAATTTTCTCCTTTTCAAAAAAATTATGTGTGTGTTAGTTATTCAGATAACATCAACAAAAATGTGATAAATTGATCTTATAGCGCGCTCAAAATCTTCGTTAAGAACTCCCACGATTATATTTAATTCCGAAGCTCCCTGATCGATCATGCGGACGTTAATTCTTGCGTCGGCCAGCGAGCTGAAAATTTTTGCGGCTGTACCGGCTTGAGACTTCATGCACCGGCCTACGACCGCTATTAAAGAAATTCCCGACTCGACCTCAAGCGACTCCGGCTGCGCTAATTTTGTGATACGGCGCAAAACTTCCTGCTCATGCTCGATAAATTTGCTCTCGTGAACAATAACAGTCATCGTGTCAATGCCGGATAGTATATGCTCAAGCGGAATATTTTTTTCTTCAAAGCACTGCACGACTTTTCTATAAAAATCCGGCTGCGAGTGCATTAAATCTTTTGCAATCACGATTGAACAAAAATTTTTCCGTCCTGCTATTCCCGTTATCGTATATTTTGAACGGCGCGCCGTGTTTTCGACGATCCATGTTCCGCTGTCTTCGGGCCTGTTAGTGTTGCGAATGTTAATAGGGATCCCGGCCTTCTTAACAGGAAAAATAGCGTCCTCGTGAATTACGCTTGCGCCCATGTAAGCAAGCTCTCTTAATTCTCTGTAAGTTATGCTTTTCATGACGGCAGGGTTTGAAACTATATGAGGGTCGGCCATCAAAAGTCCTGAAACGTCCGTCCAGTTCTCGTAAACGACAGCCCGGCACGCTGCCGCTACGATTGAGCCGGTTATGTCGGAGCCTCCGCGTGAAAAAGTTTTTATTTTTCCGTCAAAGTCCGTTCCGTAAAATCCCGGCACGACTGCGCGTTCATGCTTTGCAAGTTCAGCCGACAAAATAGAATTTGTTTTAACCGCGTCAAAATTTCCGTGCTCGTCAAAAAAAATCACGTCCGCCGCATCAATAAAATCATAGCCCAAAAAATTTGCCATTATTAAGCCGTTGAGATACTCTCCGCGTGAAGCAGTGTAATCTTTTTCGGGCGATTGAAGTAATTTATTTTCTATCCCGTCAAAAGCGTCTTTCAACGAAAAATTTAGGCCAAGTCCCTGAATTATCTCGTTATATCTGTCCTTGACGGCCAAGAACGGCTCATAAATATTTTTCCCGGCGGCTGCAAGCTCGTAACATTCGTACAAAAGATCCGTAACTTTTATGTCTGCATTATATCTTTTTCCGGGTGCTGAGGGAACGACAAAAACTCTTGACTCGTCGCTGTGAATTATGTTGCTGACTTTTTGAAATTGTTTCGCGTCGGCTAATGAACTTCCGCCAAATTTAACAACCTTAATCATTTTATTCAAGTTGGAGTTAGGAGGGAGGAGGCAGGAAGTTTTTTAATTCCTAACTCCTAATTCCTACCTCCTAACTGTCTAGTACTCTAAATTTCTGCCCCTGCGGTTTTTCGGGAGCTTTATTGACGTTAGCAGGCTCCAAGTCGGCGAAGTTGTTGTTGATATTTTTTCCGATGTTCTTTGCACATTCGATAACGTCAGAGACAACCGCGCTGGCTGTCGGAAGTTTTCCTGCGCCCCTTCCGTAGAACATTAAATCATCAACCATGTTGCCGTGAATTAAAATTCCATTGAAAACTCCGTTGACGTTATAAAGCGCGTGTTCTTTCGGGATTAAATGCGGAGCTACGAGCACGCTGTTATTTTCAGCGTCATAAACTCCTAGCAGCTTTATCGACATTCCTTTTGCTTCGGCTTCGGCAAAATCTTCGGGAGTAATATTCGTGATGCCCTCGCAGGAAACCTGCTCATAAGAAAATTTTTTGCCCGATACCATCGACGCAAGGATAGCAATTTTTCTTGCTGTGTCGTGGCCCTCAACGTCAGCCGCCGGATTTCTTTCGGCAAAGCCCTTTTCTTGAGCTTCTTTGAGAACGTCCGCAAAGTCTCTTCCGGCTTTCATGTTCGTTAAAATATAATTGCAAGTGCCGTTCAAAATCCCTGCGATCTTTGAAATTTTTTCATGTCCGCAGGCCTCGCGTATTGTCCTCAAGAGCGGAATACCTCCGCCGACGCTCGCTTCAAATAAATAACTGCAATGATGATCGCGAGCTATTGCGCTTAATTCCACGCCGTGAGCGTCAACGAGTTCTTTATTTGAAGTGCAGACGGAAATGCCGTGCTCTAATGCTAAATGCGTGTAAGTGTAGGCAGGTTCTTTGCCTCCCATTGTTTCGCAGACGACTTTAATATCAGGGTCGTTGATGATTGTGTTTATATCTTTGACAACGCCGGGCAGGTCTCGAATGTCGAGAATATATTTGACGTGTAGATCTTCGCCCAAAACTTTTTTTATTTCGAGCTGATTTTTTTCAATGACTTCAGCGACACCGCCGCCTACTGTCCCAAGTCCTAAAATTGCAATGTTTATCATTTTATTTTGCCTCAATATATTTTTGATGGACAAGAAGTTCCGCACATTCAACAGCACCGCCGGCCGCGCCTCTCAAAGTATTATGAGAAAGCCCGATAAATTTCCAATCGTAAATATTATCCTGACGAAGCCTGCCGATCGTTACGCCCATTCCGTGCTCATAATTAACATCAAGCGCGACTTGAGGTCTGTTGTCTTCCTCAAAATATTTTATAAACTGTTTCGGAGCTGTAGGAAATTTAGCTTCCTGCGGAACGCCCCTGAAATTATTTAGCTTTTCAATTAAAATTTCTTTGCTCGGTGGAGCTTTTCTGAATTTCACGAAGGCCGCCGCCGTGTGTCCGTAAAGCACGGGTATTCTTACGCATTGTGCAGAAATTACAGGCTCCTTTGCCGGGATTATTTCGCCTCCTGAAATTTTTCCGAAAATCCTCAGCGGTTCTTTCTCGCTCTTTTCTTCCTCGCCGCCTATAAACGGAATGACGTTGCCGACCATTTCGGGCCAAGTATTGAAATTTTTTCCTGCTCCCGAAATTGCCTGATAAGTCGTAACGATTGCTTCATACGGTTCAAACTCGCGCCACGCCGCAAAAGCCGGAGCGTAGCTTTGTATTGAGCAGTTCGGTTTTACTGCTATAAATCCGCGTGAAGTTCCTAATCTTTTTTTCTGGGCATTAATAATTTCCGCGTGTTCAGGATTAATTTCAGGGATTATCATGGGGACATCAGGGGTCCAACGGTGCGCACTGTTATTAGAAACTACAGGGGTCTCTGATTTCGCGTAGGCCTCTTCGATCGCTTTAATCTCGTCTTTTGACATGTTGACCGCACTGAAAACAAAATCAACTTCTTCAGAAATTCCCTTAACGTCATTGACATCGTGAAGTCTCATATTTTTGACGTTTTCCGGGATTTCTTCATCGAGAAGCCAGCGGCCCGCGACTGCTTCGTCGTAAGTCTTGCCCTTACTGTTCGGTGACGCGGCTATGACTTTAATATCAAACCACTCGTGATTATGGAGAATTTGAATAAAACGCTGACCGACCATTCCCGTAGCACCGAGAACGCCGACACGTAATTTTTTCTGCAACTTTTCTTCACTCCTAAAAATTTTCTGAAAAGTATAACACAATTCGCGGCCTTACTAATGCAGAAGCTCAACAACGTTCAATAGCTTACTTTATTTATCAGGGAGTGAGAATTTTGGAAAAGAGTTAGGAGTTAGGAATTAATGATTAATTTTTGTCTTCTGATTTAATTTCTTCGGGCGTGGGCTCGTCCTTAACTTCTTCAACTGCTTCAGAAACTTTCGGAGCTTCTTCGGATTTCGTCGGCTCTTCAGTCGTTACTTCTTCCTTCACTTCTTCTTCAGCTTTAACTTCCGCAGGAGCTTCAACGGGTGCAGGAGTGTTTTCCGATTTAATTTCTTCGGGTTTAGCCTCGTCCTTAACTTCTTCAACTGCTTCAGAAACTTTCGGAGCTTCTTCGGATTTCGCCGGCTCTTCAGTCGTTACTTCTTCCTTCACTTCTTCTTCAGCTTTGACTTCCGCAGGAGCTTCAACGGGTGCAGGAGTGTTTTCCGATTTAATTTCTTCTGGCTTGGCCTCGTCCTTAACTTCTTCAACTGCTTCAGAAACTTTCTGAGCTTCTTCGGATTTTGTCGGCTCTTCAGTCGTTGCTTCTTCCTTCACTTCTTCTTCAGCTTTGACTTCCGCAGGAGCTTCAACGGATGCAGGAGTGTCTTCCGATTTAATTTCTTCTGGCTTGGCCTCGTCCTTAACTTCTTCAACTGCTTCGGGCGTTACATCTTCGCTGATGCCTTCAAGAGTAATTTCCGGCTCTGCTTCTGTGTCGTCAGATACCGCAGGGCGTTCAAATAATTCCTTGTCATTGATGACGATATTGGCTTTAGCCGTCAAAGTCTCATTATATTTTGCCAGTCTCACGCGCTGTTCCTCTTGAGTTAAAAGATTTCTTATATCGCCGCTGACTTCATCATAAGGTCTGACAACTTTGTCAACGCTGCTGGTTTTCATTACGACAGCAAAATCAAAACTTGAAACATTAAGCACCTCGCTAGGCTCGGAAATATCAAGCGATGCTAAAACGGTGAACGTTCCTAATCTCAGAGCGTTTGACGGAAGGAATACGGGCTCTTTTGTAATATTAATTACGTCATCTGAATTTACAGCATCACTAGAGGCTATAACGTCCCAGCTTGCGCCGCCGACTAATTTTTCTCTGAAGGCTTCAGCGTCAGCACTCGTTTTGAAGTCTGCCATATGCACCATAAAGCCTTCGGGCTTCGTGAAAAATAATTCTTTCATCGAATCATAAAATTCTACGGCTTTGTCCTCGCTGATGTTAATCTCGCCTACGGCATTATTCATTAAGCGGTCAACCGCTATCTGCCGCGCTAAATTTCTTTTATAATCTTCAACTTTAATTCCTGACTGGGCAAGAGCCTGATAAAAAGTCTCGCGTGTAGGATAATATGTGTCAGCATAATTTTTCATGGCCTCTTCAGCTTCAGCATCGGAAACTCTAATTCCCTGTTCATCAATTTCTTTAAGAAGCTGAGACTCAAGCACGGCCTGATTGAGAACTGTCTGATAAAGTGCCGGCATGTCAAGCGAGGCCGTATTGCGCGAGCTGAATGTGCCAAGATAGCTTCTAAGCCTCTGCTCAAGTTCTGAACGCATAAAAGAGCGTCCGTTAATCTGCGCGACTTCGTAATCGCTCATAGTGCCGTCGGCGTTGCGGGTCGGCTTGCGTCTTGTTCCGCCTTCGTACATAAAAAACGTTGAAAGCAGGAAAGCAACGACGACTATTGCCATAACCCATTTCATTTGTTTGCGCAGGAAATCTAACATGGTATATAAAAACCCTCTCTCTTAATTTTTAACTAGGGATTAGGAATTAGGGATTAGGAATTTTTTTCATTCATAAATCATCACTAATTTCTTCTCCGTATTTTTCACGAATTAAATTTTAGCATATAGTGAAAAAAATCACACATCACATAAAGATTTACCGCTTTTAATTTGAACTTCGAGATGATTTATTTCGCCGCCGGAAGATTTCATAATTTCGCTTAATGTATCCGCAATTTCTCCGGCTTCTTTCTCCGAACATTCGCAGACAAGCGAGTCATGAACCTGTAAAAATAATTTTCCCGGAACTTTTTCAGCAAATTTGATCATGGCACGCCGCGCAATGTCCGCCGCAGTTCCCTGCACGGGAGAATTTATTAAAGCCCTGTCGAGAGCCGCCCCCCACGCCGGAATTTCATTAACGGGTCTGATTCTTCCTGCTAACGTCCGTGAATAGCCGCGCTCCTTTGCGTCGTTTACTATAATTTCGAGAAAGTTTTGAATTTCAGGCAGAGCGTCAAAATATTTTTTCATGATTTCAGCCGCTTCCCTGCGCGATGTTCCAAGCCTTTCAGCAAGCCCGAATGAACTCATGCCGTAAAGCAGCCCGAAGTTAATCATCTTTGCGGCTCTTCTAAGCTCAGGCGTAACAAATTCAGGCTCGGTGTCAAAAACCCATGAGGCCGTCTCCGTATGAATGTCGCGTTGATTTTTGAAAGCCTCGATTAATTTTTCTTCGCCCGACATGTAAGCAAGCACGCGCAATTCAATTTGCGAATAATCTGCCGAGACAAAAATATTTCCAGGCTCAACGGGGATTAATCCCGATTTAATTTTCTCTGCCCAATTTCCGTAGGCCGGAATATTTTGCAGGTTCGGATCTCTGCTGCTCAAGCGTCCTGTACCTGTTGAGGCCGGCAAAAATGTAGTGTGAATAATTCCGTCGGAGTCTGCGGCTTTTTGAAGAGGCATAACAAAGCCCGACAGCATTTTCGCTAATTCTCTATGTTCTAAGATTAAGGCCGGAATTTTTCCGTTAGGAAGTTTCGATAATTTTTCAAGCACTGCCGCGTCAGTCGAATAAGAAGTTTTGCCTTTAGTTTTTGTCTCAGGCGTAAAGCCGAGACGCTCAAATAAAAGCCATGAAACCTGTTTGGGCGAATTAACGTTAATGTCAACGCCGGCATCATTTGTAACTTCCGCCTCTATTCCTAAAATTTTTTCCTCAAGCTCTTTTTGAACGAGCGAAAATTTTTCGTGTTCAATTCTCACGCCGTGTTCTTCCATGCAATTTAACACGGGTATTAAAGGCAAATCAATTTCCGTCATAACTTCGTGGAGCCCGTCATAAGAAAATATTTCGCCCTCAAGTTTTCCGGCTAAGTTATCAATTTCATCTTTATATTGTAATTTTTCGAGAAGCTCAGGAAATTTTTTGCCTGTTGTGTCCGGGTGGATCATGTAATAAGCAGTCTTTAAGTCCCAAATTTTTGGATTATCTGCAAATTTTTGTGTATTGTCTTTTAGTTCGTTCTTGAAATCTAGAGTCAGTAAATCACATTCAGGCTTAATAAATTCTATTTTTTTATTTGAAAATGCTGGCAAAGGAGAGCTAATTTTTGTTGAGTGTTCCGAAGTTTCTTTATCATCATCAGGATTTTTTTTAAGATGTTCAAGAACTTTTTTCAGCGCGAGACGTTCAGCAAGTTCAACTGCTTTTTCAATATCCGGCTTGAAATTCAGACACTCATCAAGAATATTTGTATCATTATCAAAAAGATTGTCTCGAAGTTTTATTAAATTTTCGCGTATCCATAAAGTTTTTTCAATTCCGAAGGCTTTTAGTCTGTTTTTATTTCTCGTATCGATTTTATCTATATTTCTGTAAATTTCTTCAATAGTCGGAAATTGAGCAAGCATTTTTTTAGCTCCGTCATCGCCAATACCCTCAACGCCTTTGATATTATCTACGCTGTCTCCTGCGATTGCTAAAAAATCAGCCATTGATGACGGCATAAATTTGTATTCTTCCACAAAAGCCGAAACATCATAGATTTTTGTATTTCCCTTAGAAATTGGACGCAGCACTGTTATGCCTGTTCCTAAAAGCTGAAAAAAATCTTTATCCGATGTAAAAATTACAGCGTGATGTCCTTCCTTTTGTGTGCATCTTGCAAGCGACGCGATAACATCGTCAGCTTCAACACCTTTGCGAGAAATAATTTCATAGCCGGAAAATTTTAATAAATCTTTAAGTATCGGTAACTGTACCCTAAAATCATCGGGAGTCTTTTCCCTTGTGGCTTTGTAATCAGGCAAAAGTTCATGGCGAAAAGTTTTTCCTTCGGCATCAAAAACTATAACAGTACAATCGGGTTGTATCTCTTTTTGAACTTTGAACAGCGCATTCATAGCTCCTACTAACATTTTTGTAGGCGTACCGTCCGGAGCCGTGAGGTTTGCTTTTAAGGCATAATAACCGCGATATGCCCAGCCATGACCGTCAATAATTAAAAAAGTTTTTTGTCCGTTCATCTTTATTTATTGTTGTATAGGTTCAGGCCGTCCGAATAGAAATCCCTGCGCTAAATCACAGCCAACGCTCTTTAGAAAATCTAGCTGTTCTCGCGTTTCAACGCCTTTTGAGAGTGCCGGTATACCCAATTTTTTTGCCATCTCTATTACTGCAGAAATAATTATGTTTGCGCGTTTGTTATCGACCGATTTTATCATGTCCATGTCGATCTTCAGGCCGTCCAGCGAAAAATCTTTAAGAACTTTCAACGAAGAATACCCGGCTCCAAAAGCGTCCATCCATACGTTAAAACCGTGTGCCCTTAATCTGTCGGCCTCGTGCTTCATTGCGTCCATGTCAACAGCGATTAGGCTTTCAGTTAGTTCAAACCTCAACATATCGTGCGATATTCCGTTTCTTTCTACAGCATCTTCGATAACTTTCACAACATCAGTTAATTCAAAGTCTAAGCGCGAAAGATTTAGCGACACCGGCACAACTTCTCTTCCGTTATCTTTTTGCCGCTTTAATTCTTCACAAACTTTGTTGATTACGTAACTGTCGAGCCTGTGAATTAAGTGCTGCTCCTCAAGCACAAAAATATAATTTAACGGAGAAAATTGACCGTATTTTGGGTCTTCCCACCGCGTCAGAGCCTCCGCTGAGGCCGTTTTGCCTGTCTTAACATCGATAACAGGCTGAAGATATACTTTAATCCTTTCTTCATCGATAGCCTGCTGAAACGTGCTTACGATATATTCCTGCAAATGTGCTTGTTCGTCCATTTTTCCGTCATAAAATCGCGCTACAGTCCCGTAATCATGTTTGATATTATCACATGCAAGTTTTGCACAATCGCAAATGACGCTTATATCAAGGCTTTTATCTTTTATTGTATAAATTCCGGCCTTTATCTCAACAACAACGCCGCGCCTGATATTATTAACCCTTATGCTCATGCGGTTTATGCGGTCGATTAAATCTTCTTGAACAGTTATAACTGCAAAATGATCCTCGCCAAAACGGGATACTAAGCCGAACGGGAAAGTCTCCTGTAAAATTCTTGCGATTGATTTTAACATTCTGTCGCCGCCCGTAAATCCGTATGTTTCGTTGTAAGTATGAAAGTTTCTGATGTTGAAGTAAACGCAGTGAGGCTGGCCGCCGCGCTTGAAAAAGTCCTTTATTTTATCAGGAGCTTGCAGCCTAAACGCTTTCATATTAACGAGTCCGGTCAGCTCGTCTATCATGTTTGCATGAGGCTCAGGAAGGCTTGTTCTGCCGGAAATTTCCGTGAGATTTTCACGTAAAACCATGTCATGAAGATAAACATAAAACAAATCTCCGAGTTCTTCATCATGGACAAGATGTCCCCAGTCTTCAATTTTTTTGATGTTGCCGTTTTTGGTGATTATTCTGTAAGTTACGTAGTCATAACCGTTTGAGTTTTGAATTTGTTTTTTGATTATGCTTTCAACTTCGTCAATATCCTCAGGATAAACTATTGTTATGAAACTTCCGCCTGTGAATTTTATGAAATCTTGAACAGAACTACATTCAAAAATTTTTGCAATTTCTTCGCTTGCAAAGATAATATCTTCAGTTTCATTGGCTTTATAGACAAGCAGTGCGCCGGGCATGTTCGCGGAGATTTTATCAAGTGTTATACAATTATTTTCATTGAACATGTAAAACTTTTTTCCTTTCGTGAAAAAATAAAAATTTCCCATTAGTATAACTATTAATTTCTCATCTTATTTTCAGACTTTCAGGTAAATACTCTGCTAAAATTTTTTTCATTGCATCAGATTTTATTGGCTTTGGTAAATAATCGCTGAAACCCAGCGAAATATATTCTTCTCTTAGGCCAGCTCCAGAGTTTGCTGTCAGAGCTATATACTTTGCAAGCCTCGAAGGCCCGTCAATTTCTCTTGCTGCGTTCAACGTTTCTATTCCGTCCATTTCGGGCATTTTGTGATCTAAAAATACGATGTCGTAAGCATCATTTTTCAGCAGTTCTAAACATTCTTTGCCGCTTTCAGCCGTTTTTACATGCGCCTTAAAATCTTTCAGCATTCCCCTTGCAACAACAAGATTAACCGGCGTGTCATCAACTACCAATATTTTTGCGTTAGGACATGTGAAAGGACGGTCGTCGCTGCGTGATTTTTCATGTTCATGAGCCAGCATGGCTTCGTATTCTTTTATGCTGCCCTGAAAACCCTCCTGAGCTAATGACTGCGACAGCTCTACAGTGAAAGTGCTCCCCTTGCCGTATTCGCTTTCAGCCGTTATCTTTCCGCCCATCAGCTCCATCAAATATTTTATTAGCGTAAGACCAAGACCGGCACCTTGAATATTCTGCGTCTCGCTCAAATTTACGCGCTCAAAAGACACAAATAATTTGCCTATGTCCTCCTGCTTTATGCCTATCCCGGTATCTTTTACGGATATTATTAATTTCACTCTCGAATGGCTTTCGGTGCTGCCACTGACGCTTAAAATTACTTTGCCCTTATTTGTATATTTCACGGCGTTTTCAATCAGATTATCTATAACCTGACGCAGCCTGTCTTCATCACCGTATAAATGCTCCGGCAAATTTTTATCAACGTCAAGAATAAACTCAAGTTTTTTATCGTGAATGGCCTCAAAATGGCCCTCTTCAATGTCGCGCAGTAAATGCCAAAGATGATAATCTGTCCTGTAAAGCTCCATTTTGCCGGACTCGATTTTTGAAATATCCAAAATATTATTGATGATTGATAATAAATGGTTGCCGGCCTTGCGAATATCTAGAGCTGCTTGATGAATTTCCGGGTCTTTGCTCTCCTTCAAAATCATCTCGTTCATGCCTAAAATGGCGTTCATTGGTGTCCTTATTTCGTGCGATGTGTTGGCGAGAAAATCGCTCTTGGCCCTGTTCGCAGCGTTAGTGATCTTTGTTGAGCGTTCAACTAAAACTCTTGCGTCTTCAAGTTCTTTTTCAACTGTATTCATTTGGCGGTAGGCCGGAGCTTCGTAGTAAAAAAACGTTACGAATAACACTACGCAAGCCACAGCGTAACTGAATAAAACTGTCCTTACAAAAAGATACTGCACAACGTTCGCTAATATTAAGAGAGCAACAAGAGAATTTAATACTATATATTGCGATTTCGCAGTGTAATACTGCCTATGAGTAACTTGAAGCCACAACGCCATCGCTACAAAATATAAAACATAAACGCTTCGCCACAAAGTGTTATATGCACCGCGAGACAAACCGCCTTCGCTTGATATTACAAAGAAAAATCCTGAGATACCCGGCACTAAATTCAACGCTAACATTACAAGACTTGAGATAATTAAAACTTTGTTGAAAGAGTCAAATTTTTTATCTTCAACTCTCACAAAGGCTTCAACATAGCGCATTAAGTGATAGGCATTGAAATTTACAGCCGCATAATAAATCGTCCTGACGGTTAAATTTACAGCGTGCCGATGTCCCCAGCCGTCTATTAAAAGCGTTGAGGCAACCTCCAATAACGCCGCAGCAAACGTCGAAAATGCCAAAAGCCTAAAACGTTTATTTACTTCAGCTTTTGTGCCGTAGCGAATGTAGAGAAAAGCCGCTAAAATTCCTAGAAACGGAATTACTGTGGCTTCTATCCACACGTTATATCCGTACGTCAGCATCTATCTGTACCCCCCCTTGAGTAATTTTTTCGGGAGGAATATATTTTATTAGCATTTCTTCAAGCTCCGCGCCGTTCACAGGCTTACTTAGAAAATCATCAAAACCTGCTGACAATAATTCAGCTCTTACACCAACAAGCGCGTTTGCGGTGCAGACGATAACTTTTGCTTTTGCTCCGGGCGCGTCGGGCATTTCCTTTATGTGAGCTAATGTCTCTTTGCCGTCCATTCTCGGCATCATGTAATCCATTAAAATTACATCGTATGAATTTTTCTTTATCTTTTCAAGACACTGCTCGCCGCCCTCAGCATCATCGATTTTTACTTCAGTTTCTTTCATTAACGACCTCAAAACTATTCTGTTCATGTCGTTGTCATCGACGATTAAAACACGTGCGCTAGGTGCTTTTAAGATTTTCCGCGCCTCTTTCTTTTTGTGAGTGGCCTCAAGCTCGTAATCCCTGATAGTTTTTGTGCCGACTATCTTCTGCGGAATTACTACATGGAACGTCGAGCCACTGCCGTAAGTCGAAGTTACCTCAACGCTTCCGCCCATAAGCTCAATAAGCCGCCCCGTTATCGCAAGGCCGAGCCCGGTGCCCTCTATATTGTGCGTTTCTTTCGCGTCGATCCTGCTGAACGACTTGAATAATTTTGGAATATCCTCCGCATGAATGCCAATTCCCGTATCAGTTACAGTGATATGCAGAACGATTGATGAAGGGTCATCGCCTTTTACGCCGGTTAAAACAAATTTTACGCTGCCTTTTTTAGTATATTTTACGGCGTTGTTGAGAATATTTACCATTATTTGATGAACTCGTATTCTGTCGCCGAAGAGTTCATCAGGCAAAGAGTCGTCAATCTGTGTTATATACTTCAGGCCTTTCTGCTCGGCTCTGATTTTTATCATGTTGTCCACGTCCCTGAGGACCTGGCCTAAATCATAATTTCTTGATGCTAATTCAAGCTGTCCCGATTCGATTTTTGAAAAGTCTAAAATATCGTTGATAATGTGAAGCAAAGTATTTCCTGCGCTTTGAATGTCTCTTGCGTATTCATAAATCGGGCCGGCCTCGTATTTACGCAAAATTACCTCGTCCATTCCTAAAATCGTTGTCAGAGGCGTTCGGATTTCGTGGGACATGTTCGCTAAAAATTCGCTCTTCGCCGCGTCAGCCGCTATAGCTGTCTCGTTGGCCTCGTCGGCGATTTCTTTAGCCTTGCGGAGCCTCGATAGGGTTTTTTCAAGTTCTCTGTAAGCCGGTGTCTCAAGAAGGAAGAAGTAATAATATAAATTAACCGAAATTATTATGAAATTAACAGGAATTTCCGGGAAGAATTGAGACTGCGCAAATTGAATGCCCCACGACACGATCAGATTTATGACTAAGGCCCACATCTGACCGTTTGTGAAGGCTCTGCGGTATATGTAAAGCTCGCTCCATGTCCACGCGGACCATATTGCTAAAAAACCCTTGCTGAGGAGATCATATAAGGCACCTGTTGAAAGCCCGGAGCGGTCGGGAGAAATTGAAAGATTTGCGCCGGTGAAAAGTCCTATTAATTGAAGATAAAAATAAATTCCGAGTGCGATATTCTGAGCGTAAAGCATTTTTCTTTTTGACGGAGTGTTCATGCCGAAGCCTGCAATGTAGCGCATGAACATAAAGTAAACTCCGCAGTTTGAAATCTGCCACGCGAGCGAGCATAAATATTTTATTTCCAGCGAATAGCCGCCGTTCGCTGCCATAACTATTGAATAAACTACATCGACAACGCCGCTGAAAGCTGCCATGTAACAATAACGCAGCAGACCGCGCTTTTCTGATGAAGTTCCGGAATAAATCAGCTGAAGATATACGCAAAGAATTACGCTTAAAAAAAGTACGGCTATTTCTGACTCTATAATATAATTATTTTCCAAAATTTTTATTGCTCCTTCGCACGAAGATTTATTTTTAGTCTATGTATTATCTATTATCAATAAGCCGCAAGAATATTCCTGCCGTTATGGGAAGGAAACGAGCTGCGCTTTTCCGTATAATATCATACTTTTTCTTTTCCCCCTGCAAACATTTTCAACACTGCCGGCCACAGCACAATGATATAAAATGTCAGCATGGTCTCATAAATCATGCGGCCTAAATGCGCTCCAGTGAAGCTGACGATTATCGGCTTCAGCCCGTAAATCATAAAGGCCAAAGGAATTAAGCCTATTAAGCCGAGCACAACGCCTTTTGAGTTCAAACCGGTTACGGAAAATTTCACGAAGCGTTTTTCTATGTAGTACATAACGATTAAAGCCATCAAGCCGCCTATGTCGCCCCATGCGTCTATCGTCATTTTATTCGGGTCAACTAATAATTTTCCGTTGACGTAATCCATCGGATAGGACTTCAAATTAACATAGATCAAGCCTGCGAGAGCTATAATAAATATTACTGCCATGACTTTATTTTCTTTTTCAGGGTAAGCCTCAATATATTTGAATACGCGGCTCGTAATGTAAATTGCCAAAATTCCCAGCACACAGCCGACTAGAACGTCCTGCGGCGTATGAACTCCGAGATAATTTCTTGAGAACATTGTGAGCACTGCCGCTAAAATAAACAAAGAGCAAAGCAGTTTTCTTTTTTTCGTGAAGATCGCTAAACTTCCGTAAATGGGAACTAACATCATAGTATGACCGCTGGGGAATGAATAGCTCGTCGCCGTCTCTATTGCATTTCCGGCCGGAAGGACTCTCGCGTCCCTAATCCAAGGACGGTACACGCAGGCCGTAAGTTTTACCACTGCGTTAATTAAATGGCTTATTTTCATCGCAAAAAAAACAAAGAGACCTTTTCTTTTATCAATGCACCAGTAAAGAAACGCAGGCAAAAGAATTATATAGTTGACAGCGAAAAACGAAATGGCCTCCATAAACGGCGTCAAAGCGTCGTTAATGCTGTTTCTGAAATTTTGAAGAAAAAGTAAATATTCAATATCCATAAAAATTCACTCCCTAAAGAATAAAATTTATTATATTACAAAAAAAATAGCAGTGCCGCTAAAAAACGACACCGCTAAAATTAATTTTCAATGCGCTAAATTATTTCGTGAGCATTAAAGTTCTTTCCCACTCGTAATAAGGAGTTGAAAGAATAACGCCCTCTGTAGAGTCTTTTATTGCGGCGTTAAGAGGATTTTCTCCCTTGAAGCCGGTTTCTTCAGGAATGTCCATTCCCTTTGTCGAACGATACCAGAAAATTACGTCGGCTTTTCCTGAAACGAGAGCTGATGAACGCGCACCGGCCTCGATGTTTATAACGTTAATGTTTTTCTTCAGCCTCTTGCCTATTTCAGATAATACTGCGGTGTTATAGCCTGCGGGATTTCCGTCTTCAGCTACGAAATCGATCGGAGGCATGTCGCCTGTAATAGCGATTGTTATTTTTCCTGCGTCCTCACCGAAATTTTCAAAGGCAACTGCCTCAGGATTTTTATCAGCGTTATTGATGTATTTTTCCTCAAGGGCTTTCAAAGTCCCGTCCTCTTTCATGGCTTCGATAACTTTGCTGAAATCTCCGCAAAGCCCCGTGTCTTCAGCGCGGAAACCGAAAGAAATTGCTGAGGGCATACGAATCGTGAAAAGTATCCTGTAAGCAGGGTCGCTCCTCATAACGTATCTTGCCGTGCTTTCAGGCAATGAAATTTCATCAACGCGCCCGGAGTTAAGAGCCATTAACATTGAAGTCAAATTATCATAAAAATGAATGATGTGGCGATGATCTCTGAACGCTATTAAAAATTCTACGTACTCCTGAGCTAAAGGACTATTATTTAAGCCGAAAGAGAACGCAGGCAACATTCTGCTGAAATTATCAACGGCAGCCTGAAATTCGTCTTCAGTTGTCCCAAGATAGCCTAAAACGCCGCCATGAATTGCTCTGGGAGCTAACGCAGCGAAAGCACACGAAGACATTAACGCGCAAAGCATCAACACTGCAACGACAAAGCGAAAAGTTTTTTTAGTTACCATAATATTGAATCTCACCTTTCTTAAAAAAATTCATTCCGATTATTTTAATCTAGAATTTATTGAATGTAAAATCCCTAACTCCTAAACGTCAAGACAGCTTCCGCCTATAAATTCACGAATGACTGAATTATTAGGTATTCCGTCATTGTTCAAAGCCGGGACGAAGCGCAGAATATTTAACAGCCTCAAAGCCTCGCTGAACACCGAAGAATTTTCATCGACGGTATGCAATAAAGGCTCGACGTACGGTTTCAAGACTCCGAGTTCGTACGGCAGTGCTGAATTAAAAATCGCGTTGGCTCTGCTTCTGTAGGGGAAAATATATTTTTTCGCGCCCCTTATGACTTTCGGATAAACTTCTAAAGTAACCTGCGCACTCTTGCCTCTCGTCCTGTAATCGCGGATTATTCGGCGCAGTAATCTGTTGTCGCCGGTACTCGTCCTGTTGTGAGGGTCAATGCAAATTCCCGTCAAGGGCGACACAAAAATTCCGTAGCGTTTGTCGTCCGGGAGCATTGCTAAAATTCTGTCGTTCAGTCCGTGAATACCCTCCATTATAAGAACATCGGAGGGCTTTAATTTTATGACTTTGCCCGGTTCTTTCATGCCCTTTATAAAATTATAAACGGGAGTTATAACTTCTTCGCCGGCCAACATTCTGACTAAATTATCTTCGAGCAGATCCAAGTCGAGCGCGTCAAGGCGTTCGTAATCGTATTCGCCGGTCTCGTCTCTCGGAGAGTCCTCGCGTTCTTTGAAATAATTATCAAGCGGCAGAGTTACCGGCGTTTTTCCGCAGACCATCAGCTGAACTTTTAATCTTTCTGAAAAAGTTGTCTTGCCCGACCCCGAAGGCCCTGCAATCGTTACGAAATTAACAGGCCGCGAGGCTATGTCTTCGGCGATATTTCCAAGCCTCTGCGAGTGGAAAGCTTCGGCAATTAATATCAGCTCCTGTATCCTTCCTTCAGTAACTCTGTGATGAAGTTTATTTAAGTAATTTAAGTCAAGAATTTGAAGCCAGTGGGCATAGTCAAAAAATATTTTTCCCATTGAGGGCTCAAGTTTTAATTCAGGAATTTCTTCGGGCGATTCTGAATTAGGAGATCTCAACAGCATTCCCTGCTCGTATAAAATTATGTCGAACATTCTCAAAATTCCCGTTGATGATGCCAGAGGCCCGCCGCAAAAATATCCGTAGCGTTCTCCGCAGCGGTAGACTTCAACGGGGTCAAGATTAGCGCGGACAAAAAGCTCTGCTATTTCGGGCTCGCCCTGACGCTGAAAAACTCTCCGGGCCTTGTCTATCGTTAAAATTTCCCGGACTATGGGCGAATCGCGCCGGATTATTTCATTCATTTCGAGTTTTATTTTATCTATGTCGGCTTGAGTTACTGCTCTGTCCTCAAATTCCCAGTAATTGCTCTCGGCGATCGAGTGGCGCAAAATTGCTTTTTTCCCAAGCACACGCGCACACGCTATCGTTAAAATAAAACCTAAAGACCTTTTATAAATTCTTTGTCCCGTCGGAGAAGTCGTCGGTATAAATTCGACCGTTGCGTCCTCGTCAACGATCCAGTCAAGCGGACGGGTATAATTATTCACGAACCACGCTATAACTCTTCGCTGGGGCATGTCGTGCTTCGTTATCATTTCGCTCATAACATCGTGGCCCGTTACGGGAGTTTCTCCTGCTATGTAACTTGCGACGTAAGTATCTCTTTTAGCTGCCGGCGTTAATACGCAGACTGTAAATGCCATTAATTAAACTCCTTATAAAAAAATAAAATCTATTCGAGATTATAGCATTTTGTGAATTAAGAGCGAGGCAGTGAAAAAATTTCGTGCTAGAATATTTTTATTCTATTCAAAAAAAATTAAAGTCAAAAAAATTTCATGAGGAAATTATTTTTGGGGACTACAATGGGGACTACAAAGACTTCAAAATTTTTTAGCTTTCACAAAATTTCACAGAGCAAATTAAAAAAATAGAGTCGCAAAATTTTTCGGGCGTGTCAAAAAAATTTCTGCCTCTTCAAAATTTTCCGGGACCGCATAAAAAACTTCCTACCTCCTACCTCCTAACTCCTACCTGCTCAAAATGCTATAATGCCTTTTTATGGAAGTCATAGACGAAAGATTAAAATTATTTTTATACTTAATAACGCTCTCAATATTAATTCTCATAGGGGGCTTGTATTTATGTCAGGTGGCTCAGGGCGACAAATATATCCGGCTTGCCCACAACAACAGGCTCAGAATGATAAGAACGCCCGCGCCTCGCGGAGAAATTTTTGACCGCAACGGACTGCCGCTGGCGATCAATGACACTACATTTAATATTATGGGCTACCCTTTAGACTTGAACACCCCCGAAAAACTTGAACACCTTAGCAAAATATTGAGACGGCACGGAATACCGATAACAGTCCCGGATTTAGAAAAGACCATAAAACAACAGAGAATGGCTCCTTACCGCGTAATGAAGATCGTTCCTAACCTGACCATGCCGCAGATGGCGGAGTTAGTAGCCGATTACGAATTTCCTCACGAATTATTCCCGTTAAGCGTGTGGCGCAGAACGTATCCGGCCGGGAGCATGGCCGCAAATATTTTGGGCTACGTCAGCGAAATTTCAGAGAAAGAATTAGAAGCACGGACAGAAGACGGCTACATGGCAGGAGATTTAATAGGCAAGTCGGGAATAGAACGTTCATACGAAGAAATTTTAAGGGGGCAGCCGGGCCAAGAGTCTCTTGAAGTTGACGCACGCGGACGAAAAGTCAGGACTATTGACGAATCTCCGGCGGTTAAGGGCGAGGATATTTATTTAACGTTGGACATGGGCGCGCAGAAATTAGCTGTCGAACTTTTAAGAGGACAGAAGGGCGCGATTGTCGTTCTTGACGTTAAGACGGGCGCGGTGCTTGCAATGGCATCAAGCCCCGTTTACGATAATAACCCTTTAACTTGGGGAGTGTCCGGCCGCGAATGGAACGCAATTATAAATAATCCTGACCGCCCCATGCTTGACAGGGCAATGGCCGGAGTTTATCCCCCTGCGAGTACTTTTAAGGCGTTTATGTCGATTGCGGCTCTTGAAGAAAATGTCATAACAGCTTCAACAGTAATTTCATGTCGCGGAGGCTTGCGAATGGGCGCGCATCTCTTCAAATGCTGGAAACATTCCGGGCACGGCGGCTTGAATGTTCTCGGAGCGTTGCAGCATTCGTGCGACGTTTATTTTTATCAGGTCGGCTTGCGTGCAGGGATTGACAGATTAATAAAATGGGGAAGAAAATTTCATTTAGGAGAGCCGACAGGAATTGACATTCCCGGAGAAAGCGGAGGAAATATCGCCGGGCCTGAATGGAAGATGCGGCGATTCAAAACTGCTTGGCTGAACGGCGACACCGTCAATTATTCTATCGGTCAGGGCTATGTGCTGATGACACCGCTGCAAATTGCGCGTGTATATGCCTGCATAGCTAACGGCGGAAAAATGGTAACGCCCCACTTAAATCAAAAAGGCTATAAACTTCCCGAAGACATAGGAATAAATAAAGAAAAATTAGCGATCGTTCAAAAGGGTCTTGATTACGTTGTCAGTCGCGGAACGGGCTCAAGGGCAGGGCGTTTCGGTGTCAGCGTTGCAGGAAAGACGGGAACGGCTCTAAATTCTCACGGCGATGACCACGCTTTGTTCGCAGGCTACGCTCCCGTTGACGACCCTAAATATGCGGCCGTCGCGGTCGTCGAGGCAGGTAAGCACGGAAGCAGCGTTGCGGCTCCCCTAGTCGGACAAATGCTCGCTCATTTACTTTCACATTAAATTAAAAAATAAAAATTATCAAGAAAATTTTATTTGACCCCACAAACTTTTTATGTTTTAATTCTCTAACAAATTTTTATAAGGAGATGTAATTTTATATGGGTAAAAGTAAAAAGTTTTTCTTTACAGTAATTTTTATTTTTATTCTCTCATTATCGAGTATCAGCTGCGCCGCCGACTATTACGCTACAACGGATATGACGTGGGCGGAATTTTATGCAGGTGAGACAGGGCAAACTTCAAGCGAGCTTGAGAAACTTGGGCTCGACGCGATAACGTCAGCGACAAGTCATGCGATTTCGCGCTTCCCGTTGCTTTTGAGTACTTCAACTTACCATAGATTTGATAGTAAGTAGAAACTTACAATAGCTCTACGTTTATGCTGGAGAATAATCAATATAAAAGAGGACGCATTACAGCCCCCTCCCTAAAACTAACGTTCAATTATATCAACTAAATACTACCAAGAGCTACTTTCTCTGGTGAAGCAACAAGAACTCTGGCAACCAGAAGCTTGATCGCTGTCATAAGAAACTTCTTGTTGCTCAATTTTAATAGTAGTAATCTCAGGTTTACTGTAAGCCATATTAATCAACACTTCCTTTCCATATATTATTTTTATAATTTTATCATAAAAATAATATCTTTCAAGGATGAGTAATTATTTTATTTAGAGATGTAATGATTTGATTTCTTATATACTTTATATTAAAATAATAAATTAAAAAGGAGTGCATTTTATGATTGCTAGTAATAATTTATTTTATGATTTTAGTCATATGCAAAGTTTAATTCCTAACATTGAAAAGAAAGGTGTATTAGATTATATCGCATTTAATATATCCTTAAATGGTATTAAGACCTCTTTTTATATTAATAATCTTCTGGCAGGTGATAACACGCCTTTGTCTTTTTTACGCTCTTTTGATACGACTTCTTTCCTTGTAAATGATAATTTAGTACTGTTTCATAGTACAAAATATTCTAGCGACATTAAATATTCTTATGAATATAAGCTTCGTAATATTTCTGAGCATGATCCTCGTTTTTTAATAATACAAAATTGGTTAGATAAGGATTATGAGCAGAAAGCAATGGAGTATTTTTCTCTTGAACGAAGAAAAGATAATTATTTGTCTCAAGGTATATGGTTTATCGGTTTTGAAAATAAATATACTACTTATGATTGCTTGAAATTGTATTTTAGAATGTTTTATGAGAATCATGAAGGTTCTATGTTGTTTTTAGATGAAGAAGCTCTGAAAATAATTTCTGAAAGTGGAATTACTATATATAAAAAATTGGTTTTAGAGGCAAAAGATTACGTTAAATTAGGGGTTCATGTTTATATGGTTTCTTGGAATTATGATAAGCAAACTGGGGAAACAAAATATAAAATATATTTCATTATAACTGAAAATACAGTCAATATTGATACATTGTTAGACAAAATTTTTAATTTTATGATGATTGAACAATCTCAAAGACAAAATGTCAAGAAACTAATACGACAAAATAGATTATTTCTTCGTGAGTTTTCTCTTGGTTGTGATACAAATAACATGATGAGCATTAATATTTATTGTAAACCTTTTGTAGGAGGAGATAATAATGATATATGAAGTTAAGGAGGGACTTGTTTTGCGTAATATCGCTGGAATATATTTTGTCATAGATATACATGACAAATATTTTTATCGAAATAGAAATATCGATCGTCTTAATGAAATTGCTTATGCTATTTTATCTTCAATCGTAGGACGTAAACAATTCACGGTTGAAGATATTACTATAGAACTTGAGACAAAACTTGATCCTAACACAAAAGTAAAACATGAAGAAATTTTGTCAGATGTTAATAATTTTGTAAAAGAACTTATAAATAAGGAGTGGATACATAAATGCGAGATGAAGAATTAAGCAGAGGGGTATATTCGTCAATACAAGATACTCAGCTTAAATATTGGGAAAAAATTCGTCATCCGTTTGTAGCAGGACTTGAACTCACACCTAAATGTAATTTACAGTGTGTCCATTGTTATATGAAAGATTACCCGACTCAACAATTATTACCTACAGATAAGTGGAAATTCATTATTGATAAACTTTTTGATGCTGGTATTCTTGTGCTTTATATGACAGGTGGAGAAATTTTGAGTAGGGCAGATTTTTCAGATATCTATGTTTACGCTAAAAAAAAGGGTTTTATCATAGAGTTATTAACTAATATTACTATGCTTACTCCTGAGATAGTAAAAATTTTTGAAGAATATCCTCCTGCAACAGTTAGTATTAGTGTTTATGGTATATCTGCTAGAACATATGAAAGGGTTACAGGTATTAGAGGAAGTTTTGAAAAATTTCTAGCTGGAGTAAACATGTTACGAAACGCTGATCTCGATATGGAACTTAAATTCATTGGACTAAGAGAAAATTATATGGATTTTTTCGAAGCTGAAGATTTTGCTATACAAAACGGAGGAAAATTCAAATATAATTTTGAAATATTTCCAACGTTACAGGGGAGTAGTGAGGCAATAAAACATCGCCTTGCAAATGAAGAGATTTTGTCTATTGAAACTCAATATGAACAGACAATCAGAGTATTCGCTAATAATATTTGTAATGATAATTGTTTTATAAACGCTGATAAAGTACCTGTTTTTACCTGTAATGTGGCTTCAACTTTATGTTATATAGATAGTTTAGGTTATGTAAGTCCATGTAATAAAATGCGCCTAAAATCCTATAATATTATGGAGCATGATCTTAGCTATATATGGCAAAAGTATATTGAAGAGTATGCTTACATGGTAGCTCCACAAGATTATGTGTGTGCAAAATGTCCGAGAATACATATATGTAGTCCATGTCCAATAATAAACTACCTTTCGACTGGAAGCTATACGAAACCGTGTAAAGAATATTGTGAGCTTTCTTTATTAAGGACTGAAGAATTTTCTAAACGCAAATATGATAAATATCGCACAAACATAAATATTGCTCTTACGAATACATAAAAAATATTTTAAGTAAGATAATCAAAAAAATAAACTTAACAATAGCCAAACTCCTTTTATAAATTTATATTACGTACTAAAAACTCCATTATAATAGGAGTTTTTAGTATATAATTTTGTTTCGGAGGTGTTTTTTTCTAAATGAATTATTATCTTTGCTTTGACGCAGGAACACAGAGCGTTAAAGTTGCAGTTTATGATGAAGAAGGGAAACAGGCGGCTGCCGCCGTAAATCCCACGACCTTATATTATCCTCAAAGCGGCTGGGTACAAATGAACGTCCATGAATATTTTGAACTTGTATTAAAGGGCGCGGGACGCTGTGTTGAAATAATGCGCGAAAAAAATTTAGATGTTAATTCAATACGCGCAATAATGGGCGATGGAATTATCTGCGGCATTGCCGGAATTAATGAGGAAGGCATAGCGATAACGCCTTATATAAATTATCTTGACTCAAGAACTCAAGAGGACGCGGACGAGCTTGCAAAATTAAATCTTGGCATATGGGCAGAGGAGACGGGCAACCCTGAACCGCTTTGCTTGTTCCCCGCAATGCACGCAAGATGGCTGATAAAAAATTCGCCGAATATTAAAGACGTTAAAAAATTTGTTCACAATGCCCCGTATATTTTGATGAGGCTTGCAGGATTAAAGGCCGATGACGCTTTCATAGACTGGGGCGCGATGTCGGGCTGGGGGCTTGGCTACAACGTCATTAAAAAAGAATGGTCGGACGAGCAGTTAAAAATTCTTGGAATTGATAAAAAATTAATGCCCGAAATTAAAAAGCCTTATGACGTAATCGGCACTCTCTCAAAAGAATGCGCGGAGCTTACGGGACTGCCCGAAGGAATAAAAATCTGCGCAGGGGCAGGAGACACAATGCAGTCTCTTCTGGCCTGCGGAGTTTATGAACCGGGCCACGCCGTTGACGTTGCAGGGACGTGTTCAATGTTCTGCATCTCGACGGGCGGAATTATTCCGGGTCTGAGCAAAAAGGGCAGCGGATTAATTTTTAATTCGGGAACTTTGCCGGGCACTTATTTTTATTGGGGCTTTGTAAGAACGGGCGGACTTGCTCTGCGCTGGTTCAGGGATAACGTCTGCAACAGGCCGGGCGACGACAGTTATTATAAATATCTCAGCGACGGAGCCTCAAAACTTCCGAACGGCTCTGAAGGCGTAAGATTTTTGGCATGGCTGACGGGAGGCCCTGAAGGCTTCCGCGATGTTCACGGCTGTTTCATAAACATGACCATGAACACTAACCAATTTATTTTGTGGCGTGCAGTTCTTGAGGCAATCGCAGGAGAATATTCAGAGATCGCTGAACGTTCGCGCAAGGCCGGAACTCCTGTTGACCGCGTTATAATCACCGAAGGCGGAAGCAAAGACCCGCTATGGAATCAAATTAAGGCCGACATGATTCAAGCCGAGACAGTTACGTTAAAGACCGGCGGAGCGTTGGCTCTTAATGCTGTAGTTGCTGCTCACGCCGTCGGAGACCTGCAGGACCTCGAAGGAAAGATTAACGAGAATTTGACAGAGACGGGAATTTATAAGCCTCAACAAAAATTGACGCTTCCTGAAATTCCTTTTAAGATTTAGGAAAAAATAATGAGCAGATTTTTACATTCAAAATTTAATTCACTCGACCCTTACGACACAAGCGGAGAGCTTGAGAGTATGAACGGCGGCTATATTCGTTTGAATACTAACGAGTCGCCTTTTCAACTTTCTGAAAAAGTTATGGACTGCGCAAAAAAAGCTGCAGGGACTTTGAATTTTTATTCTGACCCTGACTGCACAAAACTGCGCGAAAAACTTTCGGACTTAATGAACGTAAAGCCTTCTGAAATAGTTTTTGGCAACGGCTCCGACGAGATATTAAATTTTATTTTCATGGCCTTCTGTGAACACGGCGCTGCCTTCCCTGATATAACGTACTCGTTTTATAAAATCTTGGCAAAATTTCACGGCGTTGATTTTGTAACCGTTCCGCTCGATGAAAATTTCAGAATAAATCCCGATGATTATAAAAATTTTAACGGACGGACGATTATTATTACAAACCCTAACGCGCCGACGGGAATTTTTTTGGAATTAAAAGACGTTGAGGAAATCATCAATCAAAATCCCGACAGCCTCATAATAATTGACGAGGCATATATCGACTTCGCTTGCCTGTCCGGCAGGCAGGGAGACGGGAGCGCGAAAAATTTAATACACAAATATAAAAATTTAATCGTCGTTCGGACGTTCTCAAAGTCGCGCTCAATGGCCGGAGCCCGGCTCGGCTGGTGCATGACCTGCGAGGATATAGCAAGGGATATGAACAACATCAAGAACACAATCACGCCTTATAATATTAATGCAATGACGCAGGCCGTAGCTCTTGCGGTCCTTGAGGACGAGGAGGGCACGCAAAAAAATATTGACATCATAAAAAAAATAAGAGACGATACAAAAAATAATTTGCGTGAAATTGGCTTTGAAGTTTTGGACTCGTCGGCTAATTTTTTATTTGCCCGTCATGAAAAAATCAGCGGCGAAAAAATTTTTGAGGAACTCAAGCGAAAAAAAATAATGATAAGGCATTTTTCACGGCCCGAAAGAATTACAAATTTTAATCGAATTACAATAGGCACGCCCGAACAGATGAAAATTTTTCTTGAAGCCATTGAAGGAGTTGTGAGGCAATGAGACAGGCAGAAATTTCACGCGCCACAAAAGAGACACAGATAAAAATTTTTCTAGAACTTGACGGCACGGGGCAAAATAAAATTAAAACGGGCTGCGGATTTCTTGATCATATGCTGACACTGTTCGCGGCGCACGGACGCTTTGACTTAATAATAAACTGCTCCGGCGATGTTGAAGTAGATTATCATCACACAGTCGAGGACGTTGGAATTTGTTTAGGGCAGGCATTTTTGCAGGCACTCGGCGATAAAAAAGGCATAACGCGCTACGGAAATATTATTCTGCCGATGGACGAGGCTTTAATTTTGACAGCGATTGATTTTTCCGGGCGTGCCTACCTCAACTGGGACATCAATATTAACGCACAAAAGGTCGGAAATTTTGATACGGAACTTGCGCAGGAATTTTGGCTGGGCTTCGTGAGAAATTCTCTTTGCACTCTGCACTTCAAACAATTCGCAGGTAGTAACGCTCATCACATAATCGAATGTGCTTTCAAGGCCGCCGCAAGGAGCATCGCCCAAGCCGTTAAAATCAATCCTGAATACAAAAACGAAATTCCTTCAACAAAAGGAGTTATATAACAGGTAGGAGTTAGGAGTGAGGAGGTAGGGGGGAAAATGGAAGATATTACTTTGCCACGCAAAATAACGCTTGACGATAAAGAAATTTTTGATGACGTTGTTAAAGCTATTTTGTCAGTGCTTGGCGATGATGTTGTAAAAATAATTCTTTACGGTTCAGTAGCTCGCGGCGATAACACTTGGGAGTCTGATGTCGATATTGCGGTGCTGACAAAAAGAAAACTTGATTGGAGAGAAGAGGACAATTTAGACAGGGCTTTTACGCCTATGGACTTAAAATATGACACCCTTTTTTCAATTTTGACGATTGATGAAAAACGCTTTTACGAATGGCTCTTTACTATACCACTTTATTTTAATATTGATGAGGAAGGAATAGAGTTATGGACGAAAAAAGCCGCTTAGATTTATCAAAGTACCGTTTTGAACGTGCAGAGGGCGCAATAAAAACGGCTCAAAATATTCTTGATTTTGGTGATCCTAACGGTTCTGCAAGTAGGTCTTATTATGCAATATTTTATGCTATGTGGTCAATTAGTGCGCTTGATGGTTTTGAATCTTCAAAGCATTCTAGTTTAATTTCTTATTTTGGACGTACTTATATAAAAACAAAAATCTTTGATACAAGTCTCTCAGACATCGTGAGATTTGCCTTTAGAACGAGAACTCACGCAGATTATGCAGATTTTTATCAACTGCCTGCTGAGAAAGCGCAAATGCAAATTTATGATGCTCAAAAATTTATTGAGACAATACGCCCATACTTACAATCACGTTGGGGCAGAAATGGAGGAAAAATTAATGAACGCAATATTTAGCCGAGTAAGCGTCCGTCAGTTTGAAGATAAAGAAGTTCCAAACGGTTTAATCGTGAAAATTTTACGCGCCGCAATGGCAGCTCCATCGGCAGTAAATCAACAGCCTTGGGAATTTTACGTTACGACTGACAAAAATATAATCGAAAAACTTTCACAGGTTACGCCCTACGCAACGCCGGCAAAAAATGCTCCCGTCGTCATTGTTCCGTGCTACAGAACTAATGACCTAGCCGCTCCTGCTATGGTCCAAATCGACATGGCGATAGCGACTGAAAATATTTTGCTCGAATCCAAAGAGTTAGGGCTTGGCGCAGTCATGCTGGGAATTGCTCCACACGAGGACAGAATGAAAGCAGTTGAAGAAATATTAAAACTGCCTGAAAATTTCAGAGCTTTCACGATGATTCCAGTAGGCTATCCCAAAAATAAACACTCGCAGGAAGACCGCTATGAGCCCTCAAAAATCCACGTTATATAAATACGCCGAATTATTAGCGGACTGCAAACGCGCAAGGCTCACGGGAACAAGAGGAGCGGAAGAAATTTTTAATCTTCAAATTCTTGACTGCGAGCCTTCGTTAAAATTTTTGCCGGCCTCAGGAAAAATTATTGACGTTGGAAGCGGCGGAGGTCTGCCCGGCGTTGTGTGGGCGGTCTACAGGCCGGACTTGAATATAACTTTGCTCGACAGCATTAATAAAAAATGCGAAGCAGTGCGCGAATTTGTTGAGGCTCTTGAAATTAAAAACATGAATATAATTTGCTCAAGAAGCGAAGATTTTGCTGCGTTGCACCGTGAAGAATTTGACTTGGCCGGAGCGCGTGCCTTAGCTTCGGCAGGAGTTACGGCGGAATTATTATCGCCTTTAGTGAAAACCGGCGGAAAGATTTTAACTTTCAAGGGCGAAAAAGTTCACGAGGAAATTTCAGAAGTTAATGATAAATGGCGCAGGCTTGGCCTTAGAACGCCGTCATTGAATTTCTACGGCGATGAAAGTTCTTCAAAATGCATAGTAACGTGGGAAAAAATTTCGCCATGTCCTAAAAATTTTCCCCGAAGGCCGGGACTCGCAAGCAATAAAAAATTTTGGGAATGAAAAATGAAAAAAAATAATTTTAACGGTCTTAAAGATGTTTTTATGTTCGGAAAAGTTTTGTCGGCCGGGCTCGTCATCGCCGGCTATGCTTTTTTGAGCGTGTGGTGTTCAGGCTGGCTTTCAGAAAACGGCTTTAATATTTTTATTTCGCTCTCAGCAATTCCATTAATAACGGGCTTCGGAATATGGCAGGCGTGGCTATTCATGAAAAACTTTCAAAAAAATAGAAATCAGGCAAAATTTTAGCCCCTCTGCGTACTGCGGAGGGACTACTCTTAATTTTAGCGGATAACGTAGCCTTTTCTCTTCAGACTCTCGCGGACGTTGTTATGAACCTGCTCGACTTCCTCGTCTTTCAGCGTCCTATCGTGCGAACGGTAAGCCAAAGAATACGCAAGGCTCCTAAAGCCTTCGGGAATACCTTTACCTTCATAAATATCAAAGAGCCTCAATTTTTCGAGCGTCAGTTCATTTCCTGCGGCCTCGCTGACTGAAGCGCTAATGTCCTTCATAACTTCGTCATTGCTCCTGTCAATCGACACTAAGAGCGAAATATCGCGGAACGATGCAGGGAATTGACTCGACGGTGTGAAAACAGGCTTGTTCTTATTCGCTAGCAGTGTTAAATCAATCTCAAAGGCATATACGCCGCTAGCGTCAAGTTCCTGCTCTATAGCCGGCTTCAACCGCGCAACAAAACCGATTTTATTTTTATTCACGAAAATATCTGCGGTCTGTCCTGCGTGGGTAAAGGGCTCTTGGCCTGCTTTGAAAACGGGAACAAACCCACGCGACATTATCAACGCTTCAACGTCGGCTTTAATATTATAAAAATTCTCGGCTCTGTTATCGAACGGCGAACGAGTATCGGCACCGTTAAATAAAATTCCTGCGACGTGTTCAATTTCGGTGTTGTCAAATAAAAATATTTTTCCCTGCTCAAAAATCCTCACGGGGTCGCGCCAGCCTGAAGTTATAGCCGTCTTCAATCCTGTTAAAAGTCCGGGCAGTAGGGTTGTTCTCATTGCCATCTGGTCGCGGCTTATAGGGTTGGCGATTTTCAGCGGCTTTGCCCGAACGTCATCGCTTGAGAGCCTCAATTTCTCCGGGAAATCTTCGGGCAAAAAGCTATACGTAACGACTTCAGTATATCCGCGTGCGATTAAAGAATTTCTCACGAAGCCTGAAAGCTCCATGCCCATTCCTATATCGGCGCGTCTCGGAAGTTCTCCGGGCAACTTTTCAGCGACATCGTTGTAGCCTATGAAGCGTCCTACTTCTTCGATTAAATCTTCCTCAATCGTAATATCAGGGCGCGAAGTCGGAGGCATGAATATTTTTTCGTCATTATTGCCCTTAATATATTTAATTCCGAAGCCGTCAAGAATTTTCTCGGCCTCGCTCATGTTGTCCCACGATAAATAAGTCGATAATTTTTTGCGCGTTAATTTAACGGGCTTGGGCTCGCTGATTTCATTCTCAGCAAATAACGGCCTGTAATCGACTTCAGCTCCGCACCATTCTTTAATTAAATTCGTAGCGGCAAGCAAAGCCGTCCTGCTTAAATTCGGGTCAACAGTTCTTGAAAATCTGAAAGCGGCCTCTGAATTTATCCCTAATCTTCTTGAGGTATGGCCGACCCTGATCGGCGAGAAGCACGCGCTCTCTATAACTATTGTGCTTGTGTCGTCATTAATGCCTGTCTGCTCTCCGCCCATAACGCCTGCTAAGGCTATGGCCTCTCCGCCGCTCGTTATTAACATGTCCTTCTCTGTTAATAATCTCTCTTTGCCGTCAAGCGTCATCATTTTTTCATTTTCATGAGCCGCTCTCACGGTAATTTCACGCGCAGGCAAAGTATTTAAGTCAAAGGCGTGCAGAGGCTGTCCCAGCATCATCATAACGTAATTAGTAACGTCAACGGCGTTAATAATCGGCCTCATTCCCAAGTGGGCCAAGTCAATTTTTATCGTAAGCGGAGACGGAGCCATTTTTGCGCCAGTCGCGAGGCCAAGACGGTAACACAAGCAGCCCTTGTCAGGAAGCGATATATTTCCGAACTCTTCGGGCCATTCTTTATCTTGTTTTAAGGGGGTGAGCCATTCGGGAGTGTTTAATACTGACTTAGGATATAAGCCTTTAATCTCTCGTGCCATTCCCAGAATGCTTAATAAATCGCCGCGATTAGGAGTTATCGAGACATCTAAAATAACGTCGCCTATATGATATAAATTTTCGGCTTTGTCGCCCGGCCTAGCGTCAGTAGGCAGAATTAAAAGCCCTGACGGATCATCGACATCATGAAGGCCAAGCTCTTCGGCTGATAACATCATTCCGAAACTCTCTACGCCGTGAAAATCTCTCGTGCCGAGTTCCATTCCGTTTGGCAGGACTGCTCCGGCTCCCGCATAAAAAACTAAATCGCCTTTCTTGACGTTCGTCGCGCTTGTAACGCAGACATGTTCGCCGGTGCCCGTATTAAGATGAGCGACTAAATATTTTTTCTCGGTCGGGTGAGGTTCAAGAGCGTCAATGCGTGCCGCGACAACGCCCTTTATTTTGCCGGCGGTGTATGTAATTCCCTCGACTTCAGCTCCTGAAAAAGTTAAACGCTCGGCAAGTGCTTCGGGAGTTAAATCTAAAGGCTCAATGTCAATGAAATTTTTTAATAATTCCCATGAAACTAACATGACTTACTACCTCCTGCCTCCTCACTCTTACCTGAATTAAAGCCCGACATGAAATAAGAAATATTGCCGTCAAATAATAATCTTAAATCCGAAATTCCATATTTAAGCATCGCCATGCGGTCAAGGCCGATACCAAAAGCAAAGCCGTTATAAATTTCCGGGTCAATCTTCCCGGCACGTATTACGTTCGGATGTACCATACCCATTCCCACGACTTCAAGCCAGCCCGTTCCATGACATACGCGGCAGTGTTCGTCATGCCCTGAACACTCTACGCACTCTATATCAAGCTCCATTGAAGGCTCGGTGAAAGGGAAATAGCTTGCGCGAAATCTGTATTTCAGACTGCGTCCGAAGAAGGCGTTTAACATTTCCGACATTGTGCCTTTCATGACGCTGAAGGGGACATTTTTATCGATCAATAACCCCTCCATTTGATTAAACATCGGAGAGTGTGTCGTGTCGTTGTCGCGCCTGTAAACTTTTCCGGGACAAATTATTCTAAGCGGCGCACCGTATTTCAGCATGGAACGAATCTGCACGGGCGATGTATGAGTTCGTAATAAAGTTCCGTCAGGAAAATAAAAAGTGTCCTGCATGTCGCGGGCCGGGTGCCATGAGGGAACATTGAGACACTCGAAATTATAAAATTCTTCTTCTTTTTCCGGCCCTGTTGCGACTGAATAGCCCAAGCCCTGCATTATATTAACTATCTCGTGCATGGTCTGCATTACGGGGTGAAAGGCTCCGGCGGTGCGTCCCTTTTCAGGCAGTGTTACGTCAATGCGCTCATCGATTTCTTTCTTTTCGTTTTCAGCGTCGCGGATTTTTTGACGTGCTAACTCAATCTTATTTTCAATTTCATCTCGTAATTTATTTAATTCGAGGCCGGCTTCTTTTCGTAGCTCGGCAGGAAGTTTTCCAAGCGATCTTAATAAAAGTGTAAGATCTCCCTTCTTACCGGTAAATCTTACACGTAAATCATCAAGTCCTGCTAAATTTGTAACTGCTTTTAACGCCGCGTTGAAATTTTCTTTTACGGCATTAATATTTAATCCTTCCAGTTCGGGCATTATTTCACAGCCTTCGCCTTTTCGACAAGCTCTCTGAATGCGTTTGCGTCATGAATGGCAAGCTCTGAAAGCATCTTTCTGTTCATATTAATTCCGGCTTTTTTCAGACCGTTCATGAATACGCTGTAGCTCATTCCTTCAGCTCTGACGGCCGCGCTGATACGGGTGATCCATAATCTGCGGAAGTCGCGCTTCTTGCGTTTGCGGTCGACGTATGCTCTTGACAGTGCCGCTAAAAATGCCTCACGCGCCCTGCGGTAAACGTTTTTGCGCTGTCCCCAGTAGCCTTTTGTAATCTTAAATAGTTTCTCGCGTTTCTTGTCGCTTGCTGATGCGCCTTTAACTCTCATGATTTAATACTCCTTTCAAAATAATTAATCATAGGGGAGCAAATGTCTCATCTGCTCGGTTAAAGTTTCCGTTACGTAGCCTGTTTCTTTAAGTCTGCGCATTCTTGACGGCTTCTTGTGAACAAGAATATGCGACCTGCTGCACTTGCGATACGCGAATTTGCCCGAAGCGGTTTTGAAAAATCTTTTCTTTGCGCCGCTGTGTGATTTTAATTTCTGCTTTGCCATTTGAAAATTTTTTCTCCTTTCAAGATTTTTAACTCTTTAGCGGTGTTAATAGAAGCCTCATGTAACGCCCTTCCATCATGGGCTTGGACTCGCATTTTCCAACGTCCTCGCACTCTGCCATGACGCGGTTCAATACTTCCTCGCCTCTCTCAAGAAAAGACATCTCGCGGCCTCTGAAAAACACCGAGACTTTTACTCTGTGTCCGCTCTCTAAAAAAGTCCTCACGGCCTTCGTCTTAAAATCAAAATCGTGCTCGTCAATTTTCGGGCGCATTTTGATTTCCTTCAGGGCTTGAACTTTCTGCTTCTTGCGTGCGTCCTTTTCTTTCTTTTGTAACTGATAGCGGTACTTCCCGTAATCCATAATCCTGCACACGGGAGGCTGTGCCATCGGAGCAACCTCAACTAAGTCGAGGTTCTGTTCATGTGCCATATTAATGGCTTCGTTAGTGCTGGTGATACCCACCTTAACCCCGTTTTCATCAACTAATAAAACTTGCGGTGAAGTTATTTCATAATTAACGCGCGGGGCGTTTTCTTCGTTGCCGGGCAATATTTCTCCTCCTTTTCATTCTTCTGCCGCAGCGATGCATAAAAAAATCAGGGCGGCCCTAATCAAGCTACCCTGACGTTATATGCGTATGTATAGATTCAGAGTGATTTAGCTTCTTGATTTACCCCGTCAGTACGAAAACCGATCGGGAGAGCCACGCGAAAATATAGCACAAAATTTAATGCGTGTCGAGAAAATTATCTATCAATTTGCGCGCTATGCTTGCACTGTCGGGAATGTTCATGTTGCGGATTTCATAAGGCGTAAAGAAATCAGCGTGTGATATTTCTGCACCGTCGGGCTTTACTTCTCCGCTGTCGTATTCAGCCGTGAAGCCCAGCATTAACGAATTAGGGAACGGCCAAGTCTGCGAGCCGAAGTATTTTATATTTTTGACCTCGATTGAAACTTCTTCGCGTATTTCGCGCCTTACAGCGTCCTCGAGTCTTTCGCCGGGCTCAACGAAGCCTGCTATTATGCTGTACCTGTCGTTATTCCATGCGACGTTGTGAGCGAGCAGTAATTTTCCGTGCTTTTCGACCGCCGTTATTACTGCCGGAGACATCGGGGCGTAAAATTCCGTTCCGCAGTCGTCGCAAATTCTGCCGAAGTCCTTTTCGCTCGGTGAGAGCCTCCCTCCGCAGTGAGAACAGTAAAAAATATTCTTGAACCAGTTACGGAACTGCCATGCTTTGCTGATTACGGCTTTGCCCTCGTCGCTGCATAAGCCTAACATTTCGCGGATTGAGATAAGCTTCTCGCCGCGCAGGAAACTTTCAATCATGTCAACGTCAGCCCATGAAGGCATAGTCTGCCATATGTCAGGAAGATTTTTTGACGTGTTGATGATGTTTATATTGCCTCGTTCAAGAATATAATTCTCGTCAAAATCAAACGAGGCATCTTTAACTAATATTTTATCCTTGCAAAAAATTAACATGGCTCTTAGGCTATTTTATTTCCGCAGTTCGGGCAGAATTTTGCGCCGGGTATCAAAGCATTTCCGCAGTTCGGACACGCTAATCTCGCTCCGCAGTTGGGACAGAATTTAGCACCGTTAATAACAGGCTGACCGCAGTTGGGACAGATAGATGAGTTAGGAGTTGTAGTTGAAGAGGCAACAGGCTGCGAGGGCTGCTGGGCTTGAGCCTGCGGATTTATGTATGTGTTCATCTGCGCGGCCATTTGACCGATAGGCCCGGCCATTCCCATTCCTGCGCCGAGCCCGACGCCTGCACCGATTAATGAAGAGCCGCCCTCGTTTTTCGCTGCTGCTTCGAGAACGTCAAAGGATCTTTGCTGCTGATAGTTATAGCCGATAACGTTCATGCTTGCCCGTTCGCTCATTGCGGCTTTGAGTTTTTTAATGCCCTCGTCCTCGTCGTTTATGTTCACCGAGCCGAAATAAAAATTCAGCGGTTCAATTCCGAAGTTCATAAACTCAGGACGGATTTTTTCAACGGCCTCGTTCGACATGTCCTCAAGATATGAATTAATCTCGAAGATATTAATTTTTTTGTGGGCTATGTAGGTTGAAATCATATCGCCCATTCGAGAAAGAATTAACCCCTTAAAATAATTTTCAATGTCGCCGCGTGTGAGTTCCGTTTTATTTCCGGCGAGCTTCAAAACAAACTGCCTGCTCTCGTTCACGCGCAGACCGAACTGACCGAAGGCGCGGACATAAATCGGAATTTGATACTCCGGGTCTTTTAATAAAATCGGCGTGGGAGTTCCCCATTTAATATCGAGAACATTGACTTTATTTACGAACCATATGCCAGCCTTGAAAGCACTCTCGCCGCCCGTCGGAATATTAATCAGCCGTCTTAACATAGGAATGTTATCAGTCGATAAAGAGTGCCTTCCTGCTCTGAATAAGTCTAACGCCTGACCGTCGCGGAATAAAATAGCCTCCTGATTTTCGCGGACTATTAACTGCGTCCAGTTGCCAAGCTCGTCGCTCTTTGCGAGGTTTTTGCTGTCAACGTAACGCCACGCTAGAACGTCATTTGAATTTAATTTATCGTCCCATTGAACAATTTGAATTATTGCCATTTTTTATTTTTCCTCCTTCAATTTAACATTTTTATATTATATTTCACAGCCTATTTGCTTTCATGCAAGGCCAATATCCGAATGTGAGCCGGTTCTTACAAGCCGTAACGTGTTAGCTTCTTCTATTACCTCGTAAATCAAAATCCAATCGCTTTTTATATGGCAATCCCTATAACCGCTCCAACGGCCAGATAATTGATGATACCGATAAACTTCAGGGAGTTTTTCGCTATTTTGAAGCATGTCAACAACTTTTTTTAATAAATTTATGTCAAGTCCTCTCTTTATGATTGTTTTCATATCTTTTTTGAACTGTGTCTGGTATTCAAGATTCAGCATGAATATCCCTCATCAATTCTTCAAAACTTGAAAACGGTCCGTGAATACCTGTGTTATTTTCAGAGTCTTCAAGTATTTTTTCAGTAAGTGCCCAGCTCCTCAATTCAGGCTCTTTCAATTTCAATCTAAAGGACACTTCCTGCTCACGGACAGCCTGACGCAGGAACGCATTTATCACTGATGAAAAACTAAATCCAAGCTCATTAAAAAGTTTCTCTGAGGCATCTTTTAACTCATCATCAATACTTAAAGTTACATAAGACATTTTTATCACTCCCAAGCATTATATAAAAATTTTAATCAGCGATAAAATTAAACACGCGCCCGAAATTCCTGCAACGATTTTCAAGAAAAATAAATTTTTTTCGCTGCGTGCTTCTATTTCTTCATTGCAACGCGAAATTATTTCTTCTGAATGTTTTTCTAGTTCTTCGCTGATTGCTTCTTTAATCTTAAAAATTATTGTCTTGTCGTTTTCTTTATGAAGGGCTGAAATTTCTTTTGAAAATTCCTCAAGCTCATGGCTCTGCGCTTTCTCGTGGGCTTTGACAAGTCCCTCAAGTCCCGGCAATGATGAGTTCAATAATTTTTCGAGCCTCGTCGCGTTCTCGTCGCTGAATGAGCTTACGTTCACGGCCTCAGAATTTTTTTGCTCTTTGTCCTGCGCGTAAACTTCGCTGAACATTCTTATGCCGGTTATGAGCTCGTTAATTAACTCGGAAATCCGCGCCAGTTCGGTTAAAATTTCGGTGCTGTTATTATCTTCGGGCGCGTTGCTTTTTACTGCCGCCTCTATTGCTTCGGGAACTTTATCAAGAGTTTTTCTCAACAATGAAATTTCATCGAACACGTTGCGCATTGACTGCATCATCATGCTTCGGGCTGCGCGGTTGTCATCAATTCCTGAACGTATTGATTTTTCTATTTGATTTCTTAAATCCTGCGAAATCATGTTAGTACGGTCAATGGCATTTATAAAATCTTCGGTGCGTATGGCAGAGTTCAGAGACTTTGAAAGCGTAGGCAGAATACTCGCGCTTAACTCTGAAACAAGCCGCGCCGTAGTCGGGTCTAACTCGTCGGGCATGGTAATTTTTCTCCTGTTAAAATTTATTTTCTCTTTTTATAAAATTATAACAAGAGGAGCAGAAAAAGCAGTGAAGAGTTTGAGGAGTTAGGGATTTTTTTAAGCCTGTTTCTTTTCGCGTAACAATGCACGCATGGCTTTGACAGATTGCTGGCCGTATGCAGAGTCTAACAGGTTGACCGTGAAAGACGATCCGCCCTTTGTTGTGAGCTTAAAGGCTTCGGGATTGACCGTTATTTCCTTGCCATCAACCGTCGTTTTGATTGTTAATGATGTAGTCGAGGCAGAAACTATGTCCTGATAGAAATAAACGTCCGTTCCTTCGGTCTTTTCATCGCGTAACGTATTGAATCTCATCGTGTAGCCGTGAAGTTCATGCGGTGAAAAGAAAAGCGCAACGACTTTATAAATGTTACTGCGCCACTTTCCGTCTTCGCCTTTTCTGACACGGTCAACGCCTTCAAATTCGTAGCCGCCCAAAATAATCGGAGCGACTTCGCTGACTTCGCTTTCATCAACGCCGAGTTTGTCAAGCGCAATCGACTTCAAATTTGACAAATAATCTTTGACCGCTTTGTCATAATCAGAATCGCTCACAGGCCATTTTTGCATACCTGCGCTGGCTGCCCACATACCTAATGCAAGAAAGACACATCCTGCAATAGGTGAACCATTAGCACCGACGAAACACATCACTCCACCGAGTGCTAAAATTCCACCAAAACTCATTAAACCAGTACTGCCTTTGCCTGTAAAATAAAGCAAATTTTTTGAATAATCCATAAAACTTTTACCGCCTTTCTAAAAAATTTTTATAATTCACTTGGCCTTTCAACTCTCAAAAGGTCAAATAGAATCCCGATGTCATGTTCCGAAACGCCGAGCCGTTGAGCTTTCCTCAAGAGTTCAACGTAATTCGGACTCGTGATTAAAGATTTCCGCTTGAAATAATCGAATTTAATGTAAGCATGAAAATATGCGTAAATGCCTTTATCTTCAATGGCGCGGGCCGCTTCGATAAGTTCCTGAATTTTGTCTATCGTCGGGCGTTTGGCTAAAAATGCTTTCTTTCCGTCAAGCAGACAAACAGCCGTGTAAAAAAATGTATCGGCGTTTATCAGACCTCCGTCAATGGCTTTTTGGAAACATGTCCGCGCTTGGCTGTACATTTTCAGGCGCATATAGCAGAAGCCTATAGCGGCGTTCAAATTTGGGTCATCAGGCGCAGAAGTCAAAGCACCTTTATAAGCCGAAGTATATTTATTGATGTCGGGTAGCTGAAAAGAATCCGCAAAGGACGTGATTATAATCGGAGAATTGCAATATTCGCAGCGTTTAACGTCGTTTTCAACGGGCGCACCGCAGTTTGGACACTTGGGGCAGATAACGTTCACCATGACGAAATCCCCCGCAAATTAAAATTTTTGACTGGGAATGAAAATTTATATACAGTTAGTGCTGTAACGGCTGAACTATTTTAGCGATGTTCATTGAATCTGTCAATATTTCCATGTCCTTTCTGAAAAATTTTTATTAAAAATATTATAAACTTTGAAATAAAAAATTAAAAGTATTTTTTTTACCCGACTGCTAAAATTATTTCTGTTTTTTAATCATAATAAAACAAAGGAAAATAAACTTGAAAATAAAAATCGGAACGAGGTCAAGCCCTCTCGCACTTGCCCAGACAAAAATAATCTCGGACGGTATTTTGAAATTTTACCCGGACGCTGAAATTTCCATAATAAAAATTAAAACTTCCGGCGATAAAAATATGGCTCCTTTCTCGTCAGACCCTCAAGGCATTAAAGGAATGTTCACGCTTGAACTTGAGAAGGCTTTGCTAAATCATGAAATTGATTTCGCCGTTCACAGCCTCAAAGATTTACCGGCGAATATAAATAAAAATCTGCCTGTCGTAGCTTATTCAAAACGCGCCGACCCCAGAGACGCTTTAGTTACAAGTAGGAGGGAGGAAGTAGGAAGTAGGAAGTTTTTTATAGGCTCGTCGTCATTGAGGCGAAGATTACAGCTTGAAAAAATTTTTCCTGAGAAAAAAATTATTCCCGTTCGCGGAAATATTAATACGAGATTAAAGCGGCTCGACGATGGGGAATTTTACGGGCTTGTTCTTGCTGCTGCCGGGCTTGAACGTCTTGGCCTCACGGATAGAATAAAAAAATTTTTCAGCGTTGACGAAATTTTACCGGCTCCGGGTCAGGGAATTTTAGCTTGTCAGGGAAGAGCCGGCGAGGATTATTTTTATCTTGACTGCGTGAACGACAAAGACTCAAAATTTTGCGCCATTGCTGAAAGAAATTTTGCACGTGCGTTGAACGCAGGCTGTAACGTTCCTGTAGGGGCTTATGCACGTATTGAAGGAGGAAAAATTTTTTTGACGGGTCTTTATATTGACGAGAAATCAGGAAAATTTTATAAAAATATTTTATCTGACGACATAAAAAATGCTGACATTCTAGGAATAAATTTAGCAGAAGGGATTTTTCAATCATGATTTTTTTACTAGGCGCAGGGCCGGGCGATGCAGGCTTATTAACGTTAAGAGGCTGTGAAATTTTATCAAGAGCTGACGTTGTGATTTATGACAGGCTCGTGGGCGACGGAATTTTAGCAATGATACCCGAGACGGCAGAGAAGATTGACGCCGGGAAAATTGCAGGCTCTCATAAAATTTCACAGCGCGAAATTGAAAATTTAATCATCACGAAGGCCATGAGCGATAAAAATAAAAATATCGTAAGGCTCAAGGGCGGAGATAGTTTTTTATTCGGGCGCGGAGGCGAAGAGGCTCAAGCGATAATTAATGCAGGATTAAATTTTGAAGTCGTGCCGGGCGTGAGCTCTGCTCTTGCTGTCCCGGCGTGGGCCGGAGTTCCGCCGACTCACAGAAATTTTTCAAGCGGCGTTAATATTTTCACGGCTCACGACAAAAATAATTTAATTCCTGATTTTAATGACGCGACCGCAATTTTTTTAATGGGCGTTGGAAATTCAAAAGAACTTCAAACAAAACTGCTCGAAAAATTTTCGCCCGATATGCCTTGCGCAATAATCTCGAACGGAACTACGGCACGGCAGAAAATTATAAAAACTCCGCTGAAAAATTTAAGTCAGTCATGCAAAAAAATTAATCCGCCGGCTGTAATTCTTGTCGGGAAAGTCGCTGAATTAAATTTAGACTGGCGGAAAAATTTGCCCCTCCGCGACAAAAAAATTTTAATCACAAGACCGGCCGGGCGTTCTGAAAAATTAGCGGCTATGTTAAGGGACGCAGGCGCGGAAGTTATCATAATGCCGACGATAAAAACGAGCGTGATTAAAAATTCGTTAGATAATAAAAATATTTCGGGCTACTCTTGGGCTGCTTTCACGAGCGTTACGGGAGTTGAGGCTTTTTTTGAGTTACTGCGCGACAGCGGCCGCGATGTTAGGGAATTGGGCAATGCTAAAATCACCGCGATCGGTCAGGCTACGGCGGAGGCTCTGAAACTTCACGGCTTGAGAGTTGATTTTGTCCCGGAAATTTTTGACGGAGAAAATTTAGCTGAAGGGTTAGTTAAACTCCTAACTCCTAACTCCTCACTCCTAACTTTCAGAGCTTTGGACGGCACGCCGGAAATAGCAAAAATTTTTCAGAAAAATAAAATTTCTTATGATGAAATTTGTATTTATAAAACTGATTTCGTAAAATTAAATCACGTTCCAAAATTTATTGACATCATAATATTCACGTCGGCTTCAACTGTAAAAGGCTTCTGCGCGTCCGCAGACCCAAGCCGCGTTCAAAAGGCCGTATGTATCGGGCGGCAGACTGCCGAAGAAGCCGGGCACTGCGGCTTTGCTGACGTTATAACCGCGAAAAAAGCTTCGGTCGAAGAAATTTTTAACGCTTGTGTAAATTCCTAACTCACTTTTCTAATTATCTCGTCAATAATATTTCCTTTGAATTTATATGCGGACTTGTTTGCAATTAATCTCGCGCTTAAATCCTCGATGAAATTTATGACGCTTAAATTATTTTCGCGCAGTGTCGTCCCCGTCTCGACAATGTCAACAATAACGTCAGAAAGGCCAAGCACGGGGGCAAGCTCAAGCGATCCTCGAAGCGTGATAATATCAATCTCGCGTCCGATGCTCGAATAATAATTTTTTGCAATGTTCGGAAATTCCGTAGCGACTTTCAAAATTTTTTCAGGGTCGTCCTGAAAATTATTTTTCGCCGCCACAGCCATTCTGCAAAATCCCGCCTTCAAGTCTAAAAGTTCGTAAACGTCAGGATTTCTTTCGAGCAGAATATCTTTGCCGGCCGCGCCGATGTCCGCCGTTCCGCGCTCAACGTAGACAGGAACATCAAACGGCTTTACCCAGAAGCAGCGCATATTTAATTCTTCGTTTTCAAAGACGAGTTTTCTGTTATTGTCCAACATGCCGGGAAATTCATAGCCTGCCGCAGCAAATAATTTATAAACTTTTTCGCCAAGTCTCCCCTTAGGAAGCGCAATATTAATCATTTTTTCATTCCTCATTCCTGATTGAGTCAAGATAAACGGCAAAGCCGATAGCCTTTGAATTTTTCTGTCCCATTGAGGCCATTAATCCGTCGTACTGTCCGCCCGATAAAATGCTTTCCGGGATTCCCTCGATGAAGCCGCGAAAAACAATCCCGTTGTAATAATTCAAATTATTTACGGCTGAGAAGTCAATTTTTATTTCGCCGTGATAATTTTCGAGCGAGTTAATAATTTTTGCAGTGCTGCTGTCAATTTCGTTCAAAGAATTTTTTATGCTGCCGTCAATTTTCATTAAGTCAGTAATTTTTTCGGGCGCGTTAAAATTTTTTAAGCCGTGAATATTTTTTGCGGCGATACATTTCAAAATTTCTTTTTTATTTGAATTTTCTTTTAACAGTTCCGCAATAATCCCGGCGTTCGCAACGTCAAGAATATATTTTTTCCCGTCAGCTAAGGTCTTGAGGCTTAACAAAGCGAGCTCTAAAATTTCGCGGATATTTTCGCCCGTCAGGCTGCCTACACATTCAACGCCGGCCTGAGAAATTTCGCGGAATGTCCCGGCATTTTTGGGAACCCTGTAGACTTTTTCATCATAATAAAATTTCTGGACGCTCTCAGAATTTTTTATGTGCCTGATTATCGAGAGCGTAACGTCCGGGCGCAGTGCCATTAATTTTCCGTTAGTGTCGGTGAAAGTGAGGATATTTTTTGAAGTCAGGAAATCTTTTTTGTCGGCGTAAAAATCATATTCTTCAAACCTGCTCATTCTGTAAAAAGAATAGCCGTAATTTTCATAAAGGCTCCGTAATTTTAAGGCGGCTTTTTCTTCGGGCCTAAGTCTTAAATTCAACATGCTTTCGTCTCTCCGTTTTTTTTTCTAAAAATAATATCACGCTCTAAAAGTTTGAAAGCAAAAAATTTTAATGGGCCCAAAATTTTTCAAAGAGGCTGAAAAAAATTTTTGATTCTATTTTTGAAAGTTCCGCCGTAAAATTTTATGAGGTCAAAAAAATTTGAAAATTTTTGTAGGTGTAAATGTAGTTGTAGAAAAATGATCTTGTCTGAATTTTGAACTTGATGAAAGTATTATAACACAAAAAAATTTTTTGCCCTACCGGTAAATTTTAATTATCCGTAAAAATGCTATAATTGCTTAGAACAAAATCGTTAAAAGAAATTATTAAAATAAAAAATTGTAAAAACGAAGGGAAGGTATCATGAACCTGACGGAAAATGACCAGCACCGCCGAATAATTTTAGCAAGGCACGGACAGACAGAATGGAATATGCAATATCGCTTTCAAGGCAGAACAAACACGAAGCTGACTGAAGAGGGTAAACGTCAGGCGCACGCCTTAGCAGCGAGGCTGTCATCATGGCCGCCCGAAATTATTTATACAAGCCCTTTAGACCGTGCCTATTACACTGCGTCAGCGATTGCTGAATATCATAACTTAACCCCCGTGATACTTCCCGAACTTGAAGAAATAAATTTTGCCGCTTGGGAGGGCGAATCGATCCCTCAGCTTCAGAAAGAGCAGAGCAGTACTTTCTCGCGCTGGAGGTCTGATCCGTTTTTTTATCCTCCTGACGGCGCAGAGACTTGGGAAAAATTATATGTGCGTCTCTCAATAGCAGTAAAAACTTTTTTGCAGGGCTCTTATAAACGCATCGTCGTTGTCTCTCACGGCGGAGTAATGAGAGCTTTGTACGCTGTCTTTCTCGGCTTAAATCCCCACAAAGTTTGGAACATGGACGTATCGAACTGCGCGATGAGCGGAGTTGAAATGCGGCACGGAAGGCCCTGCTTGGTCTTTGCGAATGATGATCTTCACGTCCGCGCCGGAAAGTTAGGAGAAAATTTGCCTGTCTGGGGGGAAAATGATTTATGAGCCTCGAGCCTGAGCGGGAAAAAAATTTGTGGCATTTATGTTCTAATGGCGACATGGAAGCACGCGAAGAGCTTATAGTCGCGTACAGGCCGCTTGTTTTCTGGATCGCAGGAAAAATTCACGTAAGCGACACGGAATTAAAACAGGATATTATTCAAGAGGGAATGCTGGCTTTGATTAACGCCGTCGATAAATTTGAGCCGGAGAGAGAATTTAAGTTTTCAACTTATGCTTATCATAAAATTCACGGACAGATTATCAACATGCTTGAACGGGGCGAGAAAAAAGCTCCGCTGCCCGTCCCTGATGAATGGCTGCAGATCGCTGAAGATAATAACGACGACGATGAAAGCGGCGAGGAGTGGCTCGACGTTGCCCAGAGCATTTCTAAACTTGAGGGCCGCGAAGCTGAAATAGTCTCGGCTTTGTTCTTTGAGGGCAAAAAACCGAAAGAAGTCGCCGCAGAAAAAAAATTAGATATAAGTCATGTATACAGGCTCAGAAGGGCAGCTATAACGAAAATTCGCGGCTGGCTCGGCCTTGAAGGTGCATTTTAGGAGGAAATAATTTTTGAAACAAACCGCTGTATTAGTTGATAAAAAAGTTGCGGGGATAATCCGCTGGCTTGAAAGATTAAAGAAGTCTTACAGTTCCGGAGCTATGGAGAATGCTTTGATGGACGCTGAGTGCGCACGGGCTGATCTCGAAAATTTAAGGCTTGATGTCTGGGCAATCTTAGAGCCCAAAAATCAATCGGGCAGCAAAATTTTTTCGAGAGTCATAAATTTTTCGCGCGTGGCTTCGCTTGCCGTCCTCATAGTTTTGCTGGCTGTGTTTCCGATTTCAAAAGAAGTTCAAGCCCCTGCGGCCGTTAATAAAAAAAGCGAGATAACTCTCGCCGAACCGATAGTAATAATCCGCGAGGAAAAAATTAATAATGACATTAGCGCAGTAAATAACGCGAAGCCCAAGAAAGCCGCCGTTAAAACTGCGAACATAAAAAAATCTGCGGCTCCGTCATCTGAAAAAATAATTCAGGCCAAGACGAGAGCGTCAGAGGGGACTCAAAAGACCGTAGCTTATGACAAAGTTTTCTCGCTCATGCAGACGGGCCAGAGAGCTTTGAAAAATAACAGCTCCGTGATAAAAGTTCAATAAAGGGAGAGATTTTTAAGTGGCAGCAAGAAATAAATTTTTGTTTTTAGTAATAACATTGGCTCTGATTTTTATTCCGGTTTGTGCGTTTTCTGATGATGAGTCAGAAGATATTGCGCCGAAGCCGCCGGAAGTGAAGGTTACGACGGTCGGAGTTATCGGAAATCCCAACATAGCTTCCGAATATATTTTGAATGTCGTTGACACGAAGCCGGGCTCGATTTTAAGCCGCGAAAAAATTCAGACGGACATCGAGTCGATTTATAATCAGGGATTTTTTTCTTATGTTGACGTTGACATAAGGCCCGATGATCTTGGCGCTGCCGTAGTTTTTTCCGTGCAGGAAAATCCGACGATAGCCTCAATTAATTTCACCGGCAACACGTTGTATACGACAGAGCAGTTAATGAAAGAAGTTTTTTCGCAGGAAGGGACTGTCTTTAACCGCGTATTCTTCCGCAATGATTTAGACAGAATACAGGAACATTATCACAAGGACGGCTACGTTATGGCGCGTGTGTCCGACGTTCAAATTCAAGAAGGAAATATTTACGTAACAATTCTTGAGCCGCGTATCGGGGACATTATCATTCAAGGAAACAGAAAGACAAAAACTTACGTAATCCGCCGCGAATTAAAACTCAAGAAGGGCGATATTTTCAACGTAACGAAATTCCGTCATCATTTAGGAAAATTGCAGGGGCTTGGATTTTTTGAAGATGTCAACGTCGGTTTTGACGTTCCTGAAGACGACGACAGCACCGTAGATTTAATTTTGACCGTCAAGGAAAAGCGCACGGCTTCGGTGGGACTCAACCTAGCTTACGGAACTGAAAGCGGAATGTCCGGCGGCTTAACTTATAGCGACACAAATTTATTCGGACGCGGAGTTAATTTTGAAGTCGGATTTAACGAAGGCAACGAAGCCTCATACTGGCTGACGTTCGCAAGCAATTACATGGACTACGAGACATACGGCTGGAGGGCCGGCGTAAACTACAGAACTTATGACGAGAGATATTATTACAGGCAGGGCCGCAGACAATTTGAATTTGACGAAAGAAGCTTGTCGTTTTTCGCAGGCTTCGGCAAAAAATTTTCAAACGAGGATTGGAGCTGGTTCTTAACGCTTCGCCGTGAAGATACTAAATACTCTGACGTTAAGAATGCCATACCCGGATATATTGACGATTTAACCCCTTGGGACGGAATAAACCAGACCGTCGAGCTTTCATTAATGTGGGACAAGCGCGACGAGTACGCTCCGTACCCTAAAGGCTTTGTCTTAGATACGAATTTAGAGCAGGCAGTTAAGGTACTCGGAGGAGAATATGATTACTTAAAATATTGGGCGCAGGCAAGATATTATGCGTCTCTTAATGGCATTTTGAACGGCTTTGCCGATACTGATTTAAGCTGGACTGATGAAAACCCGTTATTATTTGCGGCGCGTCTCCGTATCGGCTCGGCAACAAAGGACGAGCTGCCGGCTTTCGCAAGATATTCGCTCGGAGGCATGAACACATTGCGCGGTTATAATTCGCGTTCATTCGAGGGAAGCAACATGTATTTAGGAAATTTTGAGCTTCGAGTTCCCGTAAGTTCGGCTGTGTCCGTCGTGGGCTTCTATGACATCGGCAACGCTGATCAAAAATTTGAGTGGAGTAATTATCACTCTGACTACGGGATCGGAGTAAGAGTCAAAACCCCGTTCGGCAATCTGCGTGTTGATTATGCGAAAGGTGAAGACGAGAACAGAACATATTTTGGCTTCGGCGAAATGTTTTAGCGCAGCCGCTGCGTTAATTTTTTTTGTTTTTTTTGTCCGCCCCTGCCGCGCCATGACCGTCTCAGGGATACCGAAATGGCTTGAGCCTGCCGTTATTCGGAGTCTCAATGCCGTATGGTCGGAAATTCCCGAAGAGGTCAACATCGACAGGGAAGGAACTTTAATTCTTGTTGCCTCAAGATTATTCACAGGCTACGGCGTTGAGATTAAAAACATATCTGACAGCCGCGAGCCTGTTGTTTTTTTTAACGCCTCTGAAAAAATTATCGCGCCCGAAATAAAATTAAACTCTCCCGAACTTCGCGGGCTTGCCCTCGAATGGTTTAACAATGACATTAAAGGCATGGACGGAGAAATTTTTGAGTTAATTAAAAATCTTCCGCAAAGTGCATTTACTTGGGCCGATGAAGCATTGCGCGAGGAGCTCGGAAAAATTGTAAATAAAAAATTACCCGGCTGGGAATTTACTTTGCAGATTTATATTTCTCAAGACTCTACGCTCATAAATTTAACATTCAGGCCAAGCGCGAAAATGATTTTAGCCGTAAAGCCTTCGTTATATTCGCACACAATTCCCGTAATGTTCAGAAGCGATTTAGAAGCAAAATTAATTCCTGCGTTCTCGCCGTTAATCGGCGTTCCCGTGAAGTGGGCTGAAAATCACAGAGACGATATAGAAAAATTTGCGCGTGAATTTTTAGAGGATCGCCACGCCGTAGAAAATTTGCGCGCTGATGTTAAGATAAATTTTAAGCCTGATACAGTTTCAGATCTTGAAGCCAGAGTTGACAGCCGCGACTATATGTTTCAATTATGGGTGTCGGCTTATGCCGGAATTGAGGGGCGTTACCCGGAGCTGGGCGCGTTCTTCGGCTTTAGGCCGGATTGGAGACTGCACCCGGAAGTTTACGCGGAAGTCATTTTAGCTCTAGATAACTTCAGCGTAACTCACAGGTGGGGAGGGAGAATTGAATTACTCGAAAATTTATGGGCAGGTGTTGAAAATCAATGGCCGGAAAATAAATATTTTTTCAGAGTTCAATACAGCCCTGTAAAAATCCGCAGGCCCTATGCTTTATGGAGATATAGTCCCGAACTCGGCGTTCACGAAGCCGCTTTAGGCTATAGAATAGACGAGCATATGTCGCTGGAAATTTATTATTACAGCGATGACGAAGATAAAATAGGCTTAAAAGGAATGTGGTACTTATAGCAGGCAGGAGTTAGGAGGCAGGAGGCAGGAGTTAAAAAAAATTATTAAATAAAAAATAAATTTTCTTTGGAGGTATTTTTATCATGAAAATGACTTTGGCTTCTCTTTGTGAAAAACTTAATAACGAAAAAATTTCTGTGTCTTTAGCCGGAAATTCAAAGCACATCATCAACAGAATTGCATCGCCCGAAGAGGCTGATAAAAATTCTCTTTGCGTAATCTGGGAGAAAAAAGAGCTCGAAAATTTAAGCCGTGATATTCCCATTGCAGGGCCTGAAAAATTATTTTTGAGCGAGAACGGTCAGGGCCGCGACGGTTTAATCACTGACGGGCCGAGAGCTTTGCTGCCGAAATTAATCGCGCTTTTCTCTGAGCCGATCGAAAAGCCAAAAGGCATTCACCCCTCCGCTGTAGTTGCGCAGGACGCAAAAATAAAAGGCGGAGCGTATGTCGGAGCTTGTGCGGTTGTTGAAAGCGGCGCAGTGATTGAGGACGGCGCGGAAATTCACGCAGGAGCTTTTGTCGGGAAAAATTCTTTTGTCGGAAATAATACTGTCATTGAGTCACAAGCCGTTTTGCTTTCCGGCGTAAAGGTCGGAAAAAACTGCCTCATTCATTCGGGCGCGGTGATCGGGTGCGACGGCTTCGGCTTTGTCCGCGAAAATGGCGCGGTCGTAAAAATTCCCCAGACCGGAGGCGTAACGATCGGCGACGACGTTGAGATAGGAGCCTGCACGACGATCGACAGGGGCACAATGCACGACACTATAATCGGCAGCGGAACAAAAATTGATAATCACGTTCAAATCGGCCATAACGTTCAAATCGGAAATCACTGCATAATTTGCTCAATGTCGGGAATTGCAGGAAGTTCAATTCTTGAAGATTACGTTACTGTTTCTGTTCAGGTTGGAATTACTGACCACGTTACGATCGGAAAAGGTGCGACACTCGCAGGCCGTACGGGCGTTACGAATGACATTGAAGCCGGAGCTTTAGTTTCAGGTTTCCCTGCGCGTCCTCACAACGCCGCAAAGAGAGCTTTAGTCCTCGCCGCAGACCTGCCTATAATGTCGCGGAAATTGCGCTTGCTTGAGAAAAAAGTTGACGCAATGCAAAAAAATGAAGCTTAACGGGAAAATATTATTAAAAGGGCTTGGACTTCATTCAGGCAAAGAATGTGAGCTATTAATCGAGCCGTACGACTGCGGAGAAATTTTAATGCGGTCTGAAAATAACGAGCTTCCTTTGAGCAAATTCGCGCTTAATGGAACTAATCGCGGCTCCGATTATATTTTCCCTGACGGCTCAAAAATTAAAACCTGCGAGCATGTTCTGTCGGCTTTAACGGGAATGGGCATATGGTCGGGCGCAAGAATTACTGTAAAGGGCGGAGAGATGCCCGCGCTTGACGGCTGCGGAAAAATTTTAAGCGAGGAGATATTGAAACATTCAGTTGATGATAACCCCCTCGCCATTTCATGGCCCTCTCCCCCTTGTCAGGGGGCGCAAGAAAGTGAGACGGAGGGGTTAAAAATTAATAATTCTGTTATCGTCTCAACCGAAGATAAAAAAAGATTTGTCGCGGCATTTCCAAGCGACAGGCTTTATATAACTTATACGGTGGAATATGATTTTATAGGCGCACAGATTTTTGATTATGAACATTCGCCTAAAAATTATTATGAAAATATCGCAAGCGCACGGACTTTCGCAATGGAGTCGGAAATAAATTATCTGCGTTCTCACGGAATGGCACTGGGCGGTTCGCTCGACAACGCAATAGCAGTCGGCGAAAAGATCCAAGCTAAGGGCGGACTCCGTTGGGAAAATGAATTTGTAAGACACAAAGTTCTTGATTTAATCGGCGATTTAGCTTCAATCGGCAGACCGTTAAACGCTCACATAATTGCATGCCGGGCCGGTCATGAACTTCATTTGAAATTGGCAGAAAAATTAAGGGCAACCCGCTGTGGCGGGCAATAATTCTGAAAGGAGAATAAAAATTTCCATGCCTGAACTTGACATAAAAGAAATCAGCAAAATTTTGAAGCAGCGTTATCCGTTTTTAATGGTCGATAGAATTACAGATTACGATGACACTCACATAACGGGCTATAAAAACGTTACGATCAATGAGGCTTTCTTTCAGGGACATTTTCCGGGCGATCCGACTATGCCGGGCGTAATGATTTTAGAGAGCATGGGGCAGGTTGCTTCGGTCATGGTCGGCTTGAAACTCGGCGAGGAGGCTAAAAATAAAATTGCCTTTTTCGCTGGAGCCGATAAAGTCAGATTTAGGAGGCCCGTCAGGCCGGGCGACAAACTTGTTACAAAAGTCGAACTTCTCAGGCAGCGCAGCACGTCGGGCAAAGCAAAAATCGTCAGCTATGTTGATGATGAAGAGGTCGCGGAAGCTGAATTTCTTTTCATAATCAGCGACACTCTTAATAAAGAAAAAGAAAACGAGGAGGAGGCGGACAAGTGAGCGTTAAAATACACCCTACCGCAATAGTCTCAAGTAAAGCCGAATTAGGCAACGGCGTTTCGATAGGGCCGTTCTGTTTGATTGAAGACAAAGTAAAAATCGGAGACGGAACAAATTTACTCGCCTATGTTAGTGTTCACGACTATGTAACAATCGGAAAAAATTGCAAAATATGTGAATACACTGCCATTGGCGGAGAGCCTCAGGATCATGGCTTTCACGGCGAAGTGTCGTACGTCAGGATAGGCGACAATAATTTATTAAGGGAAAATGTTACCGTCAACCGCGCAACCGGCGAGGGCAACGAGACAGTAATCGGCAATGACTGTTTCATTATGGACGGCGTGCACTTTGCACATAATGTCCATGTCGGAGATTTCGTAACTATTGCAAATAAAGTCGGCATGTCGGGCTTTGTTGAGGTCGGAAGCCATACGGTATTTGGAGGCATGGCCGGAGTTCATCAGTTCGTAAGAATCGGCGAATACTGCATGATCGGCGGAATGTACAGAGTAGTTAAAGATGTTCCGCATTATACGCTAGCGTCGGGGGATCCTTTGAGATTAAACGGCTTGAACAAAGTCGGCCTCGAACGCGCAGGAATTGACGCAGTTAAGAGACGTGAAATTTATAATTTTTATAAAAATCTTTACGATAAAGAGAAACGCTTTACTGACGCATTTAACGAAGCCGTGAGCAAAAAATCAGAGTACATTCCCGAAATTCAAAGAATTATAGAATTTTACGAAGGCACAAAGCGCGGAGTTACGTTCTGGGGAAATTAACACACAAATGAAAAATAAGGAATGAGGAAGTTTTTTTCTTCATTCTTTTTTTATCGCTAAAATCAGGAGGCAAGATACTTTTTAGAAAAATTGATATATAATAAAAAAAATTGAAGGAGGGAAATCGTAATGGCTAAGAATAAAGCATTAAATGATGCGGCAAAGGCTAAGCAGGACGAATTTTATACAGAGCTTCGCGACATTGAAGACGAACTTAAATATTATAAGAATTATTTTGAAGGCAAGACGGTTTTATGCAACTGCGATGATCCGTATGAAAGCAATTTTTTCAAATTTTTCGCAATGAGATTCAATTTCTTGAAGTTAAAAAAATTGATAGCGTCCTGTTATGTCAGGAGTCCGATAGCTCAAACGCAGTTATCTTTGTTTGAAGAGGACAAGCCGCCGCAGGAACGTACCCCTTACACTGCCATAATGATAGAACTCGAAGACTATAACGGCGACGGTGCAGCGAATATTGCAGATGTTGAATGGCTTTTGAAAAATAAAAAGGGTGTTGTAAAAAAACTCAAGGGCGACGGAGACTTCAGGAGTGAAGAGTGCATTGAGTTATTGAAGCAGGCCGACATTGTTGTTACTAATCCGCCGTTCTCGCTTTTTCGCGAATACGTTGCACAGTTAATCGAGTATGATAAGAAATTTATAATACTTGGCAATCAAAACGCAATAACGTACAAGGAAATTTTCCCGTTGATAATGCAAAATAAAATGTGGCTTGGAATTACTAACGGTGATAAATCTTTCAAAGTACCGAAATACTACGAACCGCGAGCGACACGCTACTGGCAGGACGAAACCGGGCAAAAATACCGCAGTATGGGCAATATGTGCTGGTTCACTAACCTTGAACACAAACGGCGCAACGAGGAAATTATTTTATATCGAAAATATTATGAAGATCCGGCGCAATATCCCAAGTATGATAATTATGACGCTATAGAAGTCAGTAGAGTTTTAGAAATTCCCTGCGACTATGACGGCGTTATGGGTGTGCCGATTACTTTTCTTGACAAGTATAACCCGAATCAGTTTGAAATTTTGAACGCGAATGATTTTAGGACAAATTCTAACGTTCCTGAAAAAAAACACGGTCTTATAAAAGATAAAGACGGAACTATCAATGGCAAGGCGACATACGCGAGAATTTTAATAAGGAGAAAAAAATGAAATATACGATTATCATTCATAAAGACGAACAGGAAGGCGGATTTTGGGGAGAATGTTCGGAATTGCCCGGCTGTTATTCGCAGGGTGAAAGTATTGAAGAACTCATGAAAAATATTCGTGAAGCTGTAGAACTGTATCTTGAAGATGCTGAAAAAGTATTCTCAATAGGCTGGAATTGATGTTTCAGAATTGAGAAAATAAATTAACAATAAGGAACGATTAAACATGAAAATCAAAATGCACGAAGTAAAAGTTTCAGAAGTCTTTGACGGTTACGAGGACAACGCAGAAAACGGCGTTGTGGCTTACGGCGGAAAATTAAACGTCCGCCCGGCATATCAGCGCGAATTTATTTACAAAGATAAACAGCGCGACGATGTTATCAGAAGTGTAAGACAAGGTTTTCCTCTCAATGTCATGTATTGGGCAAAATCCGAAGACGGCTACGAAATGATGGACGGACAGCAGCGGACTATTTCAATCTGTCAATTTTTAAGCGGTAATTTCACCGTTGATAATATGCTTTTTAATACTCTTACCAAAGAAGAAAAATCACAGATACTTGACTATAAATTAAATGTCTACGTCTGTGAGGGAACAGACCGCGAAAAATTAGACTGGTTCAGAATAATTAATATTGCGGGCGAAAGACTTACGGCGCAGGAAATGAGAAACGCAATTTATACAGGCTCATGGCTTTCTGATGCAAAAAAATATTTCAGCAAACACGGCTGCCCTGCATATGGAATTGCCGCAAATTATTTGAACGGCTCCGCAATTCGTCAGGATTATTTAGAAACTGTAATTTCATGGATCACCGAGCGCGACGGCGTGAAAGATATTGAGGAGTATATGGCGCGTCATCAGCACGACCCCGACGCTCAAGAAATGTGGCTGTATTTTCAAAGCGTCATTAACTGGGTCAAAGAAAATTTCACGAAATACCGCAGAGAAATGAAAGGCCTTCAATGGGGAATTTATTATAATCATCATAAAGATAAAAAATTGAATCCTGCAGAACTTGAAGAAAAAATTTCAGCTTTAATGGCCGATGATGACGTTACGAAAAAATCCGGGATATATGAATTTTTATTAGACGGCCAAGAAAAACATTTATCAATCAGAGCCTTCACTGACACACAGAAACGCACTCAATACGAAAAACAAAAAGGAATTTGCGCAAGGTGCGGAGAACATTTTGAATTTGATGAAATGGAAGGCGATCATATAATTGCATGGAGCAAGGGAGGCCACACAACGCCCGATAATCTTCGAATGTTATGTAAATCTTGCAACGCGGAAAAATTAAATCATTAAAAATTTTTTTAATCGCTAAATCCTGATATAATCTTTTCAATTTCCAAGAATAATTTTTTTAGAATCAAGAACGGAGGTTTTTATGTTCATGCAGGAAAAAAAAATCGTTAATATTCCGTCATTAATCAGCGACTACTACACGCTCGTTCCAGACCCGGCAGAAAAGACCCAGCAGGTTTCGTTCGGAACGTCAGGGCATCGCGGAAGCTCGGCACTTCACAGCTTCAACGAAGAGCATATTATGGCAATCGCTCAAGCTGTCTACGAACACAGGACAGCCGAGAAAATTCCCGGACCTCTTTATCTCGGAGCCGACACTCACGCGCTTTCAGAGCCTGCTATGAGAACATGCGTTGAAGTTCTCGCAGCAAACGGCGTTGAATTAATTTTGCAGGAAAATTTTGCGCCCACTCCCACGCCCGTAGTCTCACGCGCTATTCTTGCTCACAACCGTTCGGGCAAAAAGACAGCCGACGGAATGGTCATCACCCCCTCGCACAATCCCCCGACCGACGGCGGAATTAAATACGACCCGCCAAGCGGAGGCCCTGCTTCACCGGAAATCACGAGCAAAATTCAAAACCGCGCCAACGAATTAATTAAGAACGGCGTAAGCTCAATTAAGCGCGTCCCGTTTGAAAAAGCAATCAAGCTCGATAACGTTCACTTTGAAGATTTTGTTATCCCTTACGTCAAGGCACTTGCAAGCGTCGTCGACATGGAAGCGATAGCGCGTTCAGGACTTCACATCGGCGCGGACCCTCTCGGCGGTTCAGGGATTTATTACTGGAAACCGATCGCGGAAATCTACGGAATTAAAAATCTTGAAGTCGTCAATCCGAATTTAGATCCGACGTTCTCATTCATGCCGCCCGACCATGACGGAAAAATCAGAATGGACTGCTCGTCGCCTTACGCAATGGCAAATTTAATCAAGCTGAAAGATTCTTATGACATCGCCTTCGGAAATGATACGGACTACGACAGACACGGAATAGTAACTCCGCAGGGCTTAATGAATCCTAACGCTTATCTCGCCGTTGCGGTTCAGCATTTATTCACGTCGAGGACGGGATGGAGAAAAGATGCCGCCGTCGGAAAAACTGTCGTCTCAAGTTCAATCATTGACCGCGTAACCGAAGGCATTGGCAGAAAATTATGCGAAGTCCCGGTAGGTTTCAAATGGTTTGTTGAAGGACTG